>NZ_JBEXOT010000039.1:0-71908 GCF_040611675.1 Streptomyces sp. NPDC006551 | reverse complement strand
GTCGACGCTCCGCGTGGACTCCCTCCTCCGCCTTGCGATCGCACGCACCAGACACCGCTCGCTGATCCGTCCTGATCGACGAGACACCCCCTAGGTTCGATGCCGGGGACTCCGTGTATCGCGGGCGTATCGAAAATCGCATACGCCTCCGCAACGGCCCCGCGTCTCCAATGGGGGGCATGAACCACAACGCGTCCCTGTCGGCACCGCCCCGCCGCACGCGCGGGATCGTGCTGCTCGGCCTGGCGGTCCTCGGCCTGGCGAGCGTCCTGTTCGTCCTGCGGCGGCCGCTCATGATGTCCGCTCCGATGTGCCTGGCCGGGCGGTGGCACGGCTGCTTCGGCACGTTCAACGGCGTGGTGCTCATGACGCTGGTCACGCTGCCGTTGGCGGTGCTGGTGGCGTGGGCTCTGGCGCGTCGACGGCGTGCCGCCGGCGTCACAGGGGCGTGGCGGAGGTCGCTGGCCGAGGTGGGCATGGTCCACGGGACGGTGCCGTTCCTGTGGCTGACCATGATGCCGGGCGGCGGGGCCGGTGTCGTCCCCGCCCGGGTGAGCCTGGTTCCGCTGCGGGACCTGGTCACGATGGGGTCGCTCGGGATCGTGGGCAACCTGCTGGTCTTCGCGTCGCTGGGGTTCTTCGCCCCGATGCGGTTCGCGGTGCTGGCGTCCCTGCCGCGCATCCTGGCCCTCGGGGCGGGCTGCTCGGTCCTGGTCGAGACCGCACAGTACGTCCTGCGGCTCGACCGGGTGTCCTCCGTGGACGACGTACTGGTGAACGCCGCCGGCGCCGTGCTGGCCGCGCTGGCGTCGCGCCGCTGGTGGCGCGGTACGGCGGAAGCGCCGTCGGACCAGCCCCGCCCCGCGCCGGCGCCGGCACCGGCGGGCTGAGTCGCGTGTCCGGTACGCACACGTCTTCGCATACGGCGGCGATATGTCGTGCTGCTTAGGCTTCGGCCATGCGCGTACTGATCGTGGAGGACGAGCCCTACCTGGCCGAAGCCGTCCGTGACGGTCTCCGGCTGGAGGCGATCGCCGCCGACATCGCCGGTGACGGTGACTCCGCCCTGGAACTGCTCAGCGTCCACTCCTACGACCTCGCGGTCCTGGACCGCGACATCCCCGGCCCCTCCGGCGACGAGGTCGCCCGGCGCATCGTCGCCTCCGGCAGCGGCATCCCGATCCTCATGCTCACCGCCGCCGACCGGATCGACGACAAGGCGTCCGGGTTCGAGCTCGGTGCGGACGACTACCTCACCAAACCGTTCGAGCTGCGGGAGCTCGTCCTGCGGCTGCGGGCGCTCGACCGCAGGCGCGCGTACGCCCGGCCCCCGGTCCGCGAGATCGCGGGCCTGCGTCTCGACCCCTTCCGCCGGGAGGTCTTCCGCGACGGACGCTACGTCGCGCTCACCCGTAAACAGTTCGCCGTGCTCGAAGTCCTCGTCGCCGCCGAAGGCGGGGTCGTCAGCGCCGAAGAGCTGTTGGAACGGGCCTGGGACGAGAACGCCGACCCCTTCACCAACGCGGTCCGCATCACCGTCTCGGCATTGCGCAAACGGCTCGGCGAACCATGGATCATCGCTACGGTGCCGGGTGTCGGCTACCGCATCGACACCGGCCCGGACACCGGCCTCGACGCCATCCGACCCGGCCGTACGGATGCGTAGACGCCCAGGGCTCAGCATCCGACTGAAACTCACCCTCAGCTACGCCGGGTTCCTCGCTGTCGCCGGTGCTCTCCTGCTGGCCGTGGTCTGGGGGTTCCTGCTGCGCTACGTACCCGACAACCCCCAGGGCCTTTTGGGGATCTCGCCCAACCGCTACCTCCTGGTGCGCACCTTCTTCCCCGCCGCGGCCGTGGCGATGGGGTTCCTGCTCGTGTTCGGCCTCGTCGGGGGATGGATCCTCGCCGGCCGGATGCTCGCACCGCTCACACGGATCACGGCCGCGGCACGGAGGGCCGGGAGCGGATCGCTGTCCCACCGGATCCGGATGGAAGGCCGCCAGGACGAATTCCGTGAACTCGCGGACGCGTTCGACACGATGCTCGAACAACTCGGGTCGCACGTCGCCGAGCAGCAGAGGTTCGCCGCGAACGCCTCCCACGAACTGCGCACCCCGCTGGCCATCTCGCAGACGCTGCTCGACGTCGCCCGTAGGGACCCCACGCGGGACCGGGACGAACTCTTCGAACGCCTGCGGGCTGTCAATACGCGCGCGATCGACCTCACCGAGGCCCTCCTGCTGCTCAGCCGCAGCGATCGCGGGAACTTCACCCGCGAGAGCGTCGACCTCTCCCTCGTCGCCGAAGAGGCCGCCGAAACCCTGCTCCCCCTCGCCGAACAGCGCGGGATCACGCTCGACGTCACCGGCGGAGCGACACGGACCAGCGGCTCCGCGGAACTCCTGCTGCGGATGATGACGAACCTCGTCCAGAACGCGATCGTCCACAACCTCCCCGCCGGCGGCACCGTGACGGTCCACACCGGAGCGCAGGGCGACGCGAGCGTGGTGCGGGTCGAGAACACGGGTCATCCGCTCCCGCCGGAACTGGTGCCGACCCTCACCGAACCCTTCCAGCGCGGAACGGAACGCGTACGCACCGACGAGCACGCCGGCGTCGGCCTCGGCCTTGCCATCGTGCACAGCATCGTCCGCGCCCACGACGGGACCCTCGACCTCGTCGCACGCCCCGCCGGCGGTCTCCTCGTCACGGTTCGCCTTCCCGGCATGCCGTAGGCGTCGTCCCCGTCGACTGCGCCGGGGTGAGCAGACGGCGAAGGGCCGCCGGTGTGCTGCCGAGGTACTGGCGCATGGTGCGGGTGAGGTGGGCCTGGTCGGCGTAGCCGAGGTCGGCGGCGAGGGTGCCGAGGCTGTCCTCGCCGGCCTCCCGGCGGTCGAGGGCCCTGCCGATGCGGACGCGCTGGCGGTAGTGGGTCACCGTCACGCCGAGTTCGCGCGGGAAGGCCCGGCTCAGGCGGTAGGGGGAGACGCCGAGGAGCTGGGCGAGCGAGAACAGCGTGTCCGACGCGGGGTGGGATTCGATCCCGCGGCCGAGGAGCTGCTCGGCCTGGGTGCGTCCCGGCCCGATTTCCAGCCGGGGGAGGGCCAGTGGATCGTCCTCACCGACCCCGAGGGCCACCCGTTCTGCCTTGCCCCCGGCCGGCGACTGACCGCTCACGCAGCGGTCGGCGGCTCCCCGGAGCCCACGCACCACCACGCTTCCATGCGGGTGCTCGCCGGGCAGGAGAACCGCAGCCTCTTCCGGCTAGCCCCGCTGTGACGCGTAGCGCTCGCGCAGTTTGTACTTGAGGACCTTGCGCAGGGTCTCGTTGCGCGGCAGGGCCTCCACCAGCTCCAGTTGTTCCGGCAGCTTGTGCACGGAGAGGCCCTCGCCGCGCAGGAAGTCCGTCAGCGTCGCGAGGGTCAGGGGCCCGGCCCCCGGCGGTTGTTCGACGACCGCGCACACCCGCTCGCCGCGTTCGGCGTCCGGGAGGCCGATGACGGCCACGTCGCCGACCTCCGGGTGCCGGTGGAGGAGGTCCTCGATCTCCTTGGCGGAGATGTTCTCACCCTTGCGGATGATGACGTCCTTGAGCCGGCCGGTGAGGACCAGGTGCCCGCTCGCGGTCAGGTGCCCGAGGTCGCCGGTGATCAGGAAGCCGTCCTCGTCGAAGGCGGCCGCCGTCTGCGCCGGGTCCAGATAGCCCTGGCAGACGGCCTCGCCCCGCAGGCGCACCTCGCCCCCCTCCGTGATCCGTATCTCCATGCCCGCCGGCGGCCGGCCCTCCGTCGTCGCCAGGTTCTCGGCGGTGTCGTCCGGCGACCCCATCGTGATCATCGGGACCTCGGTCATGCCGTAGCCGTGGGTGAGCTGGCAGCCCATCTCCCGTACCACCGCGTGGTAGACCTCCGGCGGTTTCGGCGCTCCGCCGCCCGCGAGGAGCCGGAGGGTCGGGATGATCGGCTCACCGGGCCGCTTGCGCTGCTCGGTCAGGAACATCGAGTAGAAGGCGGTGGATCCGCCGGCCACCGTCACTCCGTGCTCGCGGTACTCCTCCAGCGCGTCCGGCAGCGCGAACTGCTCGAACATCACCGCCGGGAAGCCGTACAGCAGCAGCATCACGGTGTAGTCGGGGCCGCCGATGTGCGCGTACGGGAAGGCCATCGAGCCCACGTCGTCGCCGGTCAGGCGCAGCGCGTGCGCGAGGCAGGAGCCGCCCGCGATCAGGGAGCGGTCGGTGTGCAGGACTCCCTTGGGGTCGGAGGTCGTGCCCGAGGTCCAGTAGATCCAGCGCACGTCCGTGCCCGACGAGGGCGGGGGCGGCAGGACCGCGGGGTCGCCGTCGGGAAGGGAGTCGTACGCCTCGAAGACGCCGCGCGCCCCGAGCCGCCGTGCCATCTCCGTGTGGTCGAAGCCGCGCCACACCCCGGGTACGGCGAAGAACTCGGCCTTGGACTCGCGCAGGGCGAAGCCGACCTCGCGGTCGCGGTAGAAGGGGATGACCGGTGACTGTACGGCTCCGACGCGGGCCAGCGCGAAGGTGAGCACCGCGGTCTCGATCCGGGTGGGCAGCTGCCAGGCGACGACGGTGCCGGGACGGACGCCCCTCCCGTACAGGCCGGCGGCGCAGCGCTCGGCGCGGTCGCGCAGCTCGCCGAAGGTGAGGGCCCGGTCGCCCTGGAGGAGCACGGGCCGGTCGGGGGTGAGGGCGGCGCGGCGGTCGACGAGCTCCCAGAGGGTGCGGGACTCGCCCAGGGCGTGTGCGGTGTCGGTCACGACGACTCCCCTAGCTGACGGTATGTCAGATCGTGCGGAGAGCGTAGAGGTCCGCCGCTTGTCGGTCCAGGGGTGCGGAGCTAGCCTGAGATCCGACGGTATCTGACGGGCCATCAGAAATGGGAGTGGGTTCATGACCGAACTGCCCCGCATCATCAGCGTCGACGACCATGTGATCGAGCCCGCTCACCTCTTCGAGACCTGGCTCCCCGCCGAGTACCGCGACCGCGGACCGAAGCCCCTGACCGCCGGGATCGGCGAGCTCGCCTATGTCGGCGGGAAGTACCAGATCACGATGGACCCCGACGGCCCGCCGACCGACTGGTGGATCTACGAGGACCTGAAGTTCCCGTACAAGCGCAACATCGCCGCCGTCGGCTTCGACCGCGACGACATGACCCTGGAAGGGATCACACGGGAGGAGATGCGGCCCGGCTGCTGGGACCCGGCCGAGCGGCTCAAGGACATGGACCTCAACCACGTCGAGGCGTCCCTCTGCTTCCCCACCTTCCCGCGCTTCTGCGGCCAGACCTTCGCCGAGGCGCACGACAAGGAGGTCGCCCTCGCCTGCGTCCGCGCCTACAACGACTGGATGGTCGAGGAGTGGTGCGGCGACAGCGGCGGCCGGCTCGTCCCGCTCTGCATCATCCCGCTCTGGGACATCGGCCTGGCCGTCGCCGAGATCCGCCGCAACGCCGCCCGGGGCGTGAAGGCCGTCACCTTCTCCGAGATCCCCACCCACCTCGGGCTGCCGTCGATCCACTCCGGCTACTGGGACCCGTTCTTCGCCGTCTGCCAGGAGACCGGCACCGTCGTCAACATGCACATCGGGTCGTCGTCGCAGATGCCGGCCGCGTCCCCCGACGCCCCGCCGGCCGTCCAGGCGTCGCTCAGCTTCAACAACGCCATGGCCTCGATGATGGACTTCCTCTTCAGCGGCGTACTCGTGAAGTTCCCGACGCTGAAGCTCGCCTACAGCGAGGGCCAGATGGGCTGGATCCCGTACGCCCTCGAACGCGCCGACGACGTGTGGGAGGAGCACCGCGCCTGGGGCGGCGTCCGCGATCTGATCCCCGAGCCGCCCTCCACGTACTACTACCGGCAGATCTTCTGCTGCTTCTTCCGCGACAAGCACGGCATCGCCTCGCTGGACGTGGTGGGCCGGGACAACGCCACCTTCGAGACCGACTACCCCCACGTCGACTCCACCTTCCCGCACACCAAGGAAGTCGCCCTCGACCACGTCAAGGGCCTCGACGACGAGACGGTGTACAAACTCATGCGCGGCAACGCCATCCGGATGCTGGGCCTGGATCTCGTCTGATGGACCTCACGTACACCGACGAGGAGGAGGAGTTCCGCGCGCGGCTGCGGGAGTGGCTCGCGACCGCGCTGCCGAAGCTGCCGCCGAGGCCCGACCCGCTGGACTGGCCGGGCCGGCGCGCGTACGACTGCGGCTGGCAGCGGACGCTGTACGAGGCCGGGTACGCCGACGTGCACTGGGACGCCTCCCCGACCCGGCGGCTGATCTTCCTGGAGGAGACGGAGCGGGCCGGGGCCCCCTACGTCGGCGCCAACTTCGTCGGACTGCTGCACGCCGGGCCCACCATCGCCGCCGAGGGGACGCCAGGACAGCGCGCCCGCTGGCTGCCGCCCGTACTGCGCGGCGACGAGGTGTGGTGCCAGGGCTTCAGCGAGCCGGACGCCGGCTCCGACCTCGCCTCGCTGCGCACCAGGGCGGTCCGGGACGGCGACCACTACGTCGTCTCCGGCTCCAAGATCTGGACCTCGCACGCCGAGGTCGCCGACTGGTGCGAACTGCTCGTACGCACCGACCCGGACGCCGCGAGACACCGGGGCATCAGCTGGCTCGCCCTGCCCATGGACACCCCCGGCATCACCGTCCGGCCGCTGCGCACCCTGGCCGGCTCCACCGAGTTCGCCGAGATGTTCCTCGACGAGGTCCGGATACCGGTGGCGAACCGGGTCGGCGAGGAGAACGACGGCTGGCGCGTCACGATGGTGACGCTGTCCTTCGAGCGCGGCACCGCCTTCGTCGGCGAGGTCGTCGCCTGCCGCCGCCTCCTCGGCGAACTCGCCCGCGCGGCACGGTCCGACGGCACCTGGGACGACCCGGCGATCCGGCGGCGGCTCGGGCGGCTGAGCGCGGAGTTCCGGGCGCTGTGGCGGCTCACCCAGTGGAACGTCAGCGAGGCGGAGGCGACGGGCGGGGTGCCCGGGACCGGCGGCTCCGTCTTCAAGCTGCGCTACTCCCACGCCCGCCGGGAGCTCTACGACACGGCCGCCGCCGTCCTCGGCCCCGACGCCCTCGACCTGGGGCGCGAGTGGAACCGGGACCGGCTGACCTCGCTCTCGTACACGATCGCGGCCGGCACCTCCGAGATCCAGCGCAACATCGTCGCCGAGCGGATCCTCGGCCTGCCGAAGGGACGGTGACCCCTCCCATGGACTTCCGGCTCACCGACGATCAACGGGCTCTCAAGAAGGGCGTACGGGAGCTTCTGGAGCGCCGCTTCGACCGGGACGCGCTCCGGGCGGCCGTCGACGGCGGCGCACTGGACCGCGGGCTGTGGCGGGAACTCGGCGCGGCCGGGTTCTTCGCCCTGCGGCTGCCGGAGGAGGCGGGCGGGGTCGGCCTCGGCCTGCCGGAGGCGGTGCTCGTCTTCGAGGAGGCGGGGAGGGCGCTGCTGCCGGGGCCGTTGATCGCGACGTTCTCGGCGGCGGGGCAGGTGGAAGGGGCGGCCGAGGGGGAGGTGGTCGTGACGGCTCCCGACGGGGGGCTGGTGGAGTGGCTGGAGGAGGCGGACGTGGTCACCGGTGACGTCACCGGCGCCGTGCCCGTACGGTCGGTCGATCCGCTGACGCCCTTGCACCGGTTGCCCGGTCCCGTGGTTGCGGGGGCCCTGAGACGAATGACCACCACGGGTGCGCTGCTGTCCGCTGCCGAGCAGGTGGGAAGCGCCTCTCGCACCACCGAGACGGCTGTCGAGTACGCCCGTACACGGAAGCAGTTCGGGCAGCCGATCGGGGCGTTCCAGGCCGTCAAGCATCTGTGTGCGCGGATGCTCGTACGAACGGAAGTCGCCCGCGCCGCCGTCTACGCCGCCTCCGTGACCGGCGACCCCGTCGAGATCGCCGGGGCCAAACTCCTCGCCGACGAGGCGGCCGTCGACTGCGCCCGGGACTGTCTCCAGGTGCACGGCGGCATGGGCTTCACCTGGGAGTCCGATGTCCATCTGCACCTGAAGCGGGCCTGGGTGCGGGCCGAGCGGTGGCTGCCCAGGGCCCGCCTGGAGGAGATGGAGGCGGCCGCCCTGTAGCCGCCGGGCCTCCGGCGCTCACGGAGCGTCGATATCGGGTTGTGTCCTTCGGGAGGGCCGTCACGGCCCGGAGTCGGGCCCCTGCTCCGGTACCCTCCGTGGGATGCGAGTGGTTGTGAGCCCGGTTCGTCCCGGTGTTGCCCGTGCGGCGGCTCCGGCGCGGGGAATGCCCGCCGCTCGCGCCCCGTGGAGGCGCTGTACGCGCCCTTGTTCGACTACCCGCAGCGTGCGTCGCACAGTATGGACCATGCGTACTCCTTCGCGCTGGAATATGCCTGAAGCGCTTGTTGCGGTGACTGTACGTCAACCATGCTGTCTCGCAAGGGAATCACGTTCCGTAAGGGCGTCGATGGCTGTGAGGCGCGAGGCGATGTGTCCGCCGGTTCGGATGGTGTGAACGGTGCAGGTGCTTCAGGTTCAGTTGGAGGTCGGGCCCGACCCGGCAGAGGTGGGACGAGCCCGGCGATGGGCCCGTTCGAGGCTCGCGGGATCGGGCATAGAGGATGACGAGCCGCTGGCCGAGACGCTGGTGCTGCTCATCTCCGAGCTCGTGACCAACGCCGTGGTGCACACAGGCTGTCCGGCCGTGCTGCGGATACTGTTCGGTGCGGGCGTTCCGGAGGCCGGGACCGTACGGGTCGAGGTCGCCGACCGGAGCGACCGGCCGCCGCTGCCGCGCCACGCGGAGGGCGAGGACACCAACGGCCGCGGCCTGGAACTGGTGGACGGCCTCGCCGACCGGTGGGGCTGGCGGCGCGAGGGCATCGGCAAGAGCATCTGGTGCGAGGTGGACCGGGGGGCGCCGATGACGCTCTCGACGGTCTCGCCCTCCGCCGGCCGTTCCGTGTCCGCCTCCGTCCCCTCCTCCGCTTCGTCTTCCGCTTCGGCTTCTGTTTCCGCGGCGCACTGTTGACGGTTCGTGGTGATTTGTTCACTCTAGGGTGAGCGATTCGTTGCGAGGGGAGTCGAGGGCGGAAGCCCTCGACGAGTACGGGTCGTGACCGGGTGGCGGCTGCCGCGCCGTGCTCGGGGCGCGCGCGAGCGCGCCGCCACCCGTCAAGGCGCCCGTGAAGCCCTCCGCGCGTTCATCCGCGCGTTCAGAGGATCGCGACCGGGGCCACCGGTGTGCCCGTGCCGCCGACGAACGGTTCGGGCATCGCGGAGAGCAGGAAGGCGTACTGCTCGCGCTGTGCACAGGCTGTGGACAGATTTTCCAGATTCCAGTTCTGGCCTTGGAGCATCCCCATCTCGACGAGGTCGAGCGCGTGCACGGGCAGCCAGAGGTTCTCGATCTCCGGGGGGAAGATCTCGAAGGTGAGTGTGTCGTTGGCGACGGCGGCGACATCGCGGGCGTGGAACCACTCGGGTGTGCGGATCGAGAGCCCGGGGGACGGGAAGGCGTACCCGTGCTTGTCGCCGGCGAGGTACTGCCGCATCTGCCCGGTCCGTACGAGAACGATGTCGCCCGCCCGTACGGTCACCCGGCCGAACTCCGCCGCCTCGTCCAGGTCCTCGGGGGTCACGGCGTGGTCGCCGGGCAGCCGGTCCAGCCCCTTGGCGGCGGCCACGTCCAGCAGGACGCCACGGCTGACGATGTGGCGGGCGGTGTGGATGCCGCTGAACTCGGAGCGGCCGTGCGGGGTGATCGTGGCGGCCGGGCGGCCGTTGTAGATCCTGCCCGAGTGCGAGGCGTGGGTGAGCGCGTCCCAGTGGGTGGCCGCCTGGAGCCCGAAGGTCACGGCGTCGTCGCTGGTGGCGACCGTGCCGGGGCCGAAGAGTTCCTGGTTGACCTGCACCATGACGTGCAGCGGGTTGACCCGGCCGGGGATCATGCCGGTCTGGACACCGTCCTGTTTCAGGTCGAGGGCGAGCGGGACGCGCAGCCCCGTGCGGACGCCCAGGGTCGCCTCCCGTACCACCTCGTCGGTGATCAGGTTGAGCGTCCCGATCTCGTCGTCCCGGCCCCAGCGGCCCCAGTTGTTCACGCGCTCGGCGATCTCGTGGAATTCGGGAGGCAGGGGCGGGGGCGGGGGCGGGGGCGGGGGCGGGGGCAGAGGTGCGTGAACTGACATCGGGGCCTCCGCGGGTCTTGTTCTCCGGTATCTGACGGGTCGTAGAATCCTGCTGACGCACGAATCTAACGGACCGTCAGAAAATGCGGGAAGGGGCCGGGCGTGGGGAACTTCTTGGCAGGCAAGGTCGTCGCCGTGACGGGCGCGGGGCGGGGGATCGGCCGGGCGGTCGCCCTCGCGTGCGCGGCGGAGGGCGCGAAGGTCGTCGTCAACGACTACGGCGTCTCCATCGAGGGCGGGGAGCCGACGTCGGAGATCGCGCTCTCCGTCGTCAAGGAGATCGAGGCGGCGGGCGGTTCGGCGGTCGCGGTCGCCGACGACATCGCGACGATGGCGGGCGGGCAGCGGGTGGTGGACGTGGCGCTCGCGGAGTACGGGCGGATCGACGGGGTCGTGTGTGTGGCCGGGATCCTGCGGGAGCGGATGCTCTTCAACATGTCCGAGGAGGAGTGGGACCCGGTCGTCGCCACCCATCTGAAGGGCACCTTCACCGTCTTCCGGGCGGCCTCGGCGGTGATGCGCGAGCAGGGGGCCGGGACGCTGATCGGCTTCACCAGCGGCAACCACCAGGGCTCGGTGGCCCAGGCCAACTACGCGGCGGCGAAGGGCGGCATCATCTCGCTGGTGCGGTCGGCGGCGCTCGGACTGCACAAGTACGGGGTCACGGCGAACGCGGTCGCGCCGGTGGCGCGGACCCGGATGTCGGCGAACGTCCCCATGGAACTGAAGGAGATCGGGGAACCGGAGGACGTGGCGGCGCTCGTCGTCTACCTGCTGTCGGAGCGGGCGAGGGCGGAGAAGATCACCGGCCAGGTGTACACGATCGCGGGGCCCAAGATCGCGGTGTGGGCGCAGCCGAGGGAGCTGCGGGCGGGGTACGCGGAGGGCTCCTGGACCCCGGAACGGATCGCGGACTTCCTGCCGGGGACGGTGGGGGTGGACCCGATGCCGATGCTGGCGCGGTTGGAGGAGATGGCGAGGGCGGCGTCGGAGCGGGCCCGCCCGAACGCGTAGGGGTTTCGTGTGGGCGATCGTCCCGCAGCGCGGGACGGGTGCCCACAACGGTGTCGGAGGAGATTCCTCCGCCTCCAGGGACGAAAGGGACGCACATGCGTGGAGTCGTGTTCGACGGGACGCACGTCCGGGTCGTGGACGATCTGGAGGTGCGCGAGCCCGGCCCCGGGGAAGTGGGCGTTGCCGTACGCGCCGCCGGGCTCTGTCACAGCGATCTGGCCGTCGTCGACGGCACCATCCCCTTCCCCGCCCCCGTCGTCCTCGGCCACGAGGGCGCCGGAGTCGTCGAGGCCGTCGGCCCCGGCGTCACCCATGTCGCCCCCGGCGACCACGTCGCCCTCTCCACGCTCGCCAACTGCGGCGCCTGCCCCGACTGCGACCGCGGCCGCCCCACCATGTGCCGCAAGGCGATCGGCCGGCCCGGACAGCCCTTCTCCCGGCCCGGCGGGCAGCGCCTCTTCCAGTTCGCCTCGAACTCCTCCTTCGCCGAGCGGACCGTCGTCAAGGCCGTCCAGGCCGTGCGGATCCCCTCCGACATCCCCCTCACCTCCGCCGCCCTCATGGGCTGCGGCGTCCTCACCGGCGTCGGAGCCGTACTCAACCGGGCCAAGGTCGACCGCGGCGAGACCGTCGTCGTCATCGGCACCGGCGGCATCGGGCTCAACGTCCTCCAGGGCGCCCGGATCGCCGGCGCGCTCACCGTCGTCGCCGTCGACACCAACCCCGCCAAGGAGGAGATCGCCCGCCGCTTCGGCGCCACCCACTTCCTCCCCGACGCGGCCGGCGTGAGGGACATCCTTCCCACCGGCGCCGACCACGTCTTCGAGTGCGTCGGCCACACCGGCCTCGTCCGTACCGCGGTCGACCTGCTCGACCGGCACGGCCAGGCCGTCCTCCTCGGCATGACGTCCCCCACCGCCGAGGCGAGCTTCGCGCCCGCCGCGATGTTCCTGGACAAGTCGATCCTGGGCTGCCGCTACGGCTCCTCGCGCCCGCAGAAGGACATCGCCCTCTACGCCGAGCTGTACCGCCGGGGCCTGCTCCTCCTCGACGAACTCGTCACCGCGACGTACCCGGTGGAGGACTTCGCCAAGGCGGCCGAGGACGCCGGACAGGGAAGGGTCGCGCGCGGGGTGCTGACGTTCATGTGAAGCGGTTGCCCCTCACCGTCCGCCCGTTACGGTCGTGGCCATGTCCTACCGCGAGCTCGCCACCCGCCCCGTTCTCGTCTGGTCGGCCGTCGCCGTGGCCGCCCGCCTGCCGGTGGCGATGGCGCCGCTCGCGCTGGTCTTCCTCGTGCGGGAGCGACCGGGCGGGTACACGCTCGGGGCGGTCCTCGCCGCCGTGTACGTCCTCGGTGAGATCGCCGCCGCTCCCGTCCTCGGCATCCGGATGAACGCCGAACGGGCCCGGCCGCACCTCGTCGCCGGACTCGCCGTGGGCGCCCTCGCCTTCACCGGTCTCGGCCTCGCCGCCGACGCCCACCCCGTCGTCCTCGGCCTGCTCGCCTTCCTCGCGGGCGCCGGACCCGCCGCCGCGCCCGGCGGACTGCGCGCCCTGCTCACCGCCATGGTCCGGGAGAAGGCCGTCACCCAGGCGCTCTCCATGGAGTCCGTGCTCACCTTCGCCATCTGGGCCGCGGCGCCCGCCCTCGCGACCGGCCTGGCGCTCGGCGTCACCCCGGCCGTACCGTTGCTGCTCCAGGGCGGGCTGATGGCCGCCTCCGTCGCGGGCCTGTGGGCGCTGCCGCCCGGCTGGCGGGCCGAGGAGCGGGACCACGGCGAGCCGATGCGCCGCACCCTGCTGCGGGCCTGGCCGGTGTACGTCATGGGTGCCGGAAGCCTGACCCTGCTGGCCCTCGCCGAACTGATCCTGCCCGCCCTCCTGGAGCAGCGCGCCATCGGCATCGGCTGGGCGGGGCCGCTCCTCGCCGGGTTCTCGATCGGCTCGGCGGTCGGGGCGTTCGTGTACGGGCTCCGGGGGAGCTGGCCCGGCCGGCTCCCGGTCCAGTCCCTCGTGCTGATCCTCGGTGTCTCGGCGGGCGTGGCCCTCATGGCCGTGCTGCCCTCGGCGGGCGCGATCGCCACCGCCCTGATCCTGGCCGGTCTCCTCCAGGCCCCCGCCATGCTCACCCGCAACCTGGCGCTGCGCCAGATCCTCCCGCCGAGCGCGCTCGCGGCCGGCTACTCCGTGATGTACGCGGCCGTGGGAGCGGGTTACGCGGCGAGCGGCACGCTCGCGGGCGGTCTGCTGAAGGTGGTCGCACCCTCGACGGCGATCTTGTGCGGGGTCGGGCTGACGCTGGTCCTGACCGCGATCGGCGCCCTCGGCGAACGGCGTATCGAGGCTCCCGCCCCCACCGCTCAGCCCACCGCTCCCGCACGGAAGGTCCGGCGGTAGGCCCTCGGCGTCACCCCGATCGCCGCCTGGAGGTGGGAGCGCAGCGACTGCGAGGTGCCGAAACCGGCGTCCCGCGCGACCTGGTCGACCGGCAGGTCCGTCGACTCCAGGAGATGCCGGGCGCGTTCCACCCGCTGCTGGGTCAGCCACTGCCCGGGGCTGACGCCCACCTCCTCCCGGAAACGGCGGGTGAACGTCCGTACGCTCATGGACTCCCGGGCCGCAAGGTCCCGGAGCTGGATCGGCTCGTGCAGCCGCGCCAGCGCCCACGCCCGCGCCCCCGTCGTGGTCGCCGTCCCCGGCTCCGGCAGCGGGCGCTCGATGTACTGCGCCTGGCCGCCGTCCCGGTGCGGCGGTACGACGGTCCTGCGGGCCACCTCGTTGGCGACGCCCGTGCCGTGGTCCTTGCGCACGATGTGCAGGCACAGGTCGAGACCCGCGGCCACGCCCGCCGAGGTCAGCACGTCCCCGTCGTCGACGAACAGGACGTCCGCGTCGACGCGCACGCTCGGGAAGAGCCGCTGGAAGTGCGCGGCCGAGGCCCAGTGCGTGGTGGCGGGCCGGCCGTCGAGGTATCCGGCGGCGGCGAGGACGTACCCGCCGGTGCAGATGGACACCAGCCGCGTACCGGGCCGGATGCGCGCGAGGGCGGCGGCCAGCTCCTCGGTCAGCCGCCCCTCCTCGTAGACCGGCCCGAGTTCGTAGGAGGCCGGGACGACGACGGTGTCCGCCGTCGCGAGCGCCTCGGGGCCGTGGCCGACGTGGACGGAGAAGTCCGCGTCCGTGGGGACCGGCCCGGCGACCGGGGCGCAGGTCACGATCTCGTACAGCGGACGGCCCGCGGAGTCCTTGGCGCGGCCGAAGATCCGGTGGGGAATGCCCAGTTCGAAGGGGAGGAGGCCGGGCAGGGCGAGGACGACGACGCGATGCGGCACGAGAAATTCCCTTTGTGGTCCAGACCACTTGCTGCTACAAGTCGGGTCCGTGACGGACAAGCAATCGGAGCACTACTCGTACAAGTCTGAGGTCCGGGAGCCCATTCCCGTACCGGTCGGGGAATCCGCCCTCTGGAACCGTAACTTCCGCCTCTTCTTCATCGCTCGCGCGGCCGCCGTCTTCGGCGAGGGCATGGTGCCCGTCGCCCTCGCCGCCGGACTGCTCGGCGCGGGGCACTCCGGCTCCTCCGTCGGATACGCCCTCGGTGCCTGGATCGGCCCCTTCGCGCTCTTCGTCGTCTTCGGCGGCGTCCTCGCGGACCGCTTCACCGCCCGCCGGATGATGATCCTCGCGGATGTGCTGCGGCTGCCCGGCGCGGCCGTCCTCGCCGTCTCCTTCACCACCGGCAGCCCGCCCCTGTGGACCGTGTACGCGCTCTCCGCCGTCAGCGGCGTCTGCGCCGCGCTCTTCCAGCCCGGGGTCGCCTCCACGATCCCGCGCATCGCCCCCGACGTGCAGCGCGCCAACGCGGTCCTGCGGGTGGTGGAGTCCCTGATGACCATGGCGGGACCGGCCGTGGCCGGCCTCCTCGTCGCGCTCTCCGGCGCGGGAGCCGCCTTCGCCGCCAACGGCCTGACCTTCGCCGTCAGCGCCCTCTGCCTCGCTCTGATGCGGATTCCCGTGGTCCCCGGCGACACGGCGGCGCGGGGTTCGCTCCACGCCGAGATGGCCGTCGGCTGGCGGGAGTTCAGGGCCCGGAGCTGGCTGTGGGGAGTCATCGCGATCTGGACGGTGTACGGACTGACGGTCGCCGGCCCGATGGTGCCGCTGACCGCCACCCTGGTCACCGGCGACCACGGCTCGGCGGCGTACGGCGTGTTGATGGCGGTCAACGGCGCGGGCAGCGCGGTCGGCGGTCTGCTCGCGCTGCGGCTGCGCCCGCGCCGCCCGCTGGCGGCCGGAGCGGTGGCGCTGCTCGGTCTCCCGGTGAACCTCGTCCTGCTCGGCTCGGGCGCGTCCGTGGCGGTCCTCGGCGTGGGGCAGTTCCTCGGCGGGGCGGCGTTCGCGTTCTGGCTGGTGATGTGGTCGACCTCGGTCCAGACGCATGTGCCGCAGGACGCGCTGAACCGCATGCACGCGTACGACGTGGCCGGTTCGCTGTTGATGATGGCCGCGGGCCGCACGCTCGCGGGCCCGGTGGCCGAGGCGGTGGGGACGGAGGAGGTGCTGCTGGCGGGAGCGGGGATCGCCGTGCTCGTGGTGGTGGCGTTGCTGGTGGTGCGGCCGATCAGGACGCTGCCGAGGGTGTGAGGCTCCTGGCCCGGACACCCGGCCGGGGCCCCGGGGCCGGCCCTCGGGCCGAGCCCAGGCCCGGTCCCTGGCCCGCCCCCACCCCTGGCCCGGTCCCTGGCCCGCCCCCCCACCCCTGGCCCGGCCCTTGGCCCGCCGTCCGGACCCATGGCCCGGTCTCTGGCCCGATCCTTGCGAAAGCTGTCATCCGGGCCAGTGGTCGGGGCGGCCGCGACTCACGATGCTGTGTGACGTGACCCAGACAACCGACACCACCGCCCCCTCGCCGCCCGTCCCCCGCCGCACCCCGCGAGTGCACCGTGCCTGGTTCGTCGCGGCCGTCACCTTCGTCACGATCATCGGCGCCGCGGCCTTCGCCTCGCTGCCCGGGCTTCTGATCGAACCGCTGCACCGCGACTTCGCCTGGTCGCGCGGCACGATCGGGTTCGCGGTCTCGGTGAACCTCGCGCTGTACGGCCTGACGGCGCCGTTCGCCGCGGCGCTGATGGACCGGTTCGGCATCCGCCGGGTCGTCGCGCTCGCGCTGAGCGTGATCGCCCTCGGCTCCCTGCTGACCGTGTGGATGACGGCGGCCTGGCAGCTCGTGCTGTTCTGGGGCGTCCTCGTCGGTCTCGGCAGCGGCTCGATGGCGCTGGCGTTCGCCGCGACGGTGACCAACCGGTGGTTCGTCGCCCGGCGCGGCCTGGTGACCGGCATCCTCACCGCCGCCGGCGCCTCCGGGCAGCTCGTCTTCCTGCCGCTGCTGGGCTGGCTGGTGGAGAACCACGGCTGGCGCCCGGCCTCGGTGACCGTCGCCCTGGCGGCCCTCGCGGTGGTCCCCTTCGTCTGGCTGCTGCTGCGCGACCACCCGGCGGACGCCGGCCTCGCGCCCTACGGCGGCGAGTACGCCGAGAAGCCGGCCCCGGTGCCGGGCGCCGCCCGCCGGGCGGTGACCGTACTGTTCAAGGCCGCCCGCACCGGCCCGTTCTGGCTGCTCGCCGGAACCTTCGCGATCTGTGGCGCCTCCACGAACGGCCTGGTCAAGACCCACTTCGTGCCCGCCGCCCATGACCACGGCATGCCGATCACGGCGGCGGCCTCGCTCCTGGCCGTCATCGGCGTCTTCGACGTCGTCGGCACGATCGCCTCGGGCTGGTTCACCGACCGCTTCGAGTCCCGGCGCCTGCTGGCCGTGTACTACGCGCTGCGCGGCGTGTCCCTGCTCTTCCTGCCCCTGCTGCTCGCGCCCTCGGTCCATCCGCCGATGGTCTTCTTCATCGTCTTCTACGGCCTCGACTGGGTAGCGACGGTCCCGCCGACGATCGCCCTGTGCCGCGAGCACTACGGCGACGACAGCGCGATCGTCTTCGGCTGGGTCCTCGCCTCCCACCAGGTGGGCGCGGCCGTGATCGCCTTCGCGGGCGGTGTGGCCCGGGACGTCTTCGGCTCCTACGACGTCGTCTGGTACGCCTCGGGCGGCTTGTGCGCGGCGGCCGCCCTGATGGCACTGGTGATCCGGCGGCGAGAGAGCCCGACCGCCCCGAGCGCCGTTGCCTGAGACCGTGGCAGGGGTCAGCCGGCTCGATCGAGGGGCTCGAATGCGACCTGCAGACGCATCCCGAGCGCGATGGCGAGACGTTCAAGGAGGGGCAGGGTGGGCATGGTGCCGCCTGACTCGAAGCGGGCGACCGCCGGCTGCTTGAGCCCGGCGGCGCGGGCGAGCTGGGTCTGCGTCATGCCCAGCTCCTCCCGGCGCTCGCGCACCGCGCGGCCGAGTTCGAAGCGAATCCGGGCGGCTTCGTAGGAGGCCCGCGCCTCCGGGTGGCCCAGGGCCTCGTCTCGCAGCTCGTCCCAGTCCTCGCGGTCGCTCATCCGATCACCCCTCATCGACTGTGTGCTCCTGCGCGACACACTCCGCCCACGCCTTCACGGCCCGCTCGACCTCGGCCGTCTCCCGCTGCCGCGTTTTCCGGAACACGGTCAGGAGGATGATCCTCCGGCCGGATGCGATCCAGTAGGTGACGCGGACCGGGTTGCCGTCCAGGTGGAACCGCAGCTCCCGAACCTTGCCGGACAACTGCTTGGTGTACGGCTCGCCGAGGTGCGCGCCCTGGTCGGCGAGCAGGTCGACGTAGAACGCGACGGTACCGCGGTGGTTGTGGCTGAGCCCGAGGAACCACTTCTCTACCTCCGGCTCGACCTCGACACTTCCCCATGGCATAACGCAGACGTTATGGGCAGCGTACTCGGGTTCGTATGCCGATCGGCGTGTACTACGCGAAAGAGTGAAGGGGTGGGCCTTGGAGTGGCCAGGACCGGTGTTCACGTCGTGCGAGACGTCGGGACCCGGGCCGCGTGGGTGCAGTCGCCGCTCGCCATGCGATCGTCACGCCGTGAACCGCCCGAACCGCCCCCGGTGGAAGAGCAGCGGCGCGCCCTCCGTCTCGGCCCCCAGGGCCTCCACCCGCCCCACCACGATCAGGTGGTCCCCGCCCGTGTGCACCTGGGCGATCACGCAGTCGATCCAGGCCGGGGCGCCGTCCAGGCGGGGAGAGCCTGTCACGGGGGCCGGGGCGTGTGCCACGCCCGTGAACTTGTCGGCCCCGCTCCTCGCGAAGCCCAGGCACAGCTCCCCCTGGTCCGCCCCCAGGATGTTCACGCAGAAGGCGCCGGCCCGGGCGATGTGCGGCCAGGTCGTCGACGTACGCGCCACCATGAAGGCGACCAGCGGCGGGTCCAGCGACAGCGAGGCGAAGGACTGGCAGGCGAAGCCCGCCGGTCCCTCCGGGCCCTGGGCGGTCACGACCGTGACCCCGCTCGCGAAGTGGCCGAGCACCCGCCGGAACTCGGCCGGGTCGACGGGCAGCCGCTCGTCGTCCCGTACCGCCCGGAGCAGTGGCCCCGGGCGGTGCTCCACGGCCGTGGGCGCCCCGGCCGACCTGAGGTATCGGACGGCGGTGGCCGCCATCCCAGCGTGTCCCATCACCTCACCATTGAAACTGACGGAGTGTCAGATAGGAACCCTCCGGACCCCCAGACCCCCGGACCCTCCGGACCCCTGGACCCTCCGGATCCCCGGGCGCCCCCGGCCGCGCGCGGATCAGATCAGCGCGTCCTTGTACGCGATGTTCACCCGGCGGTCGCCCGACTCCCCGGAGGCGAAGCCGAACGTCAGCCGGGGCAGGTAACCGCCGGGCCGGGCCGGGTCGGGGACGAGCATGATGTTCATGCCCTCCGGCTCCCGGTAGACCAGGCTCTTCAGGGCGCGGGTGAGAGCGCGCTCCGAGACCCCCGTGTTCAGGTCGACCTTGGTGATGTACGTGGTGCCCTCGTCCGTCGTGTCGGTCGGCCCGCCACTGGCGTACGCGTCGCCCTCCAGCATGTACATGTACGAGCCGTAGAGGCAGAACCCCTGCGAGGAGTGCACCGGCCTGGGCAGGTCCGCGAAGTGGTGCAGCGGCGCGCCCAGCGGGGCGGCGACCGCCGTGTCCAGGTCCCAGACCGCGCACTGCAGCTGCCCGTTGCGGTTGAACCGCACCAACAGCCGGCGGTGCTGCATGTCGACGACCGGCCGCGGCGCGGTCAGCGTCGTCCCGGCCCCCGGCAGCTTGAGCGGGTCGGGCGTACGGTCCTTGAAGTTCATGGCCGTGCGGTCCTCCGGGTCGTCCCAGTGGAAGCTCCGCGGCGGCTGGTCGGCCGCCGGACCCATGTACTTGACGCGGCACAGCTTGGTGCCGAAGCCCGTGTCGCCGGCCGCGTTCGGCTCCGAGTCGTACTCGATCCAGATGTACGGAGCGGAGCCCGCCGCCGTCGGCTCGATGCCGATCTGGGCGGCGTGCCCGAAGCCGCGCAGATACATCCGGCCGAGCTTGGTCGAACCGTCCGCGCTCAGCTTGGTGATGGCGATGTCACCCTCGCGTTTGCGCGTCGCGTAGGACACCCCGTCACCCGGGTTGTACATGACCTGGGCGACGTACCAGTGCTTGTTGACGTGGTCGTAGCCGGCGCACTGCATCACCGTGGGGCACCAGGCCTGCTTGTGCATGAACGCGGCGGTCGACCCGTCACTGAGGTCGAAGGACGGCGACCCGGGCAGTGCCGTGACGCCGGCTTCCCCGGTCAGGCTCCGCGCCTGCGCCGGCGAGGCCGCGACGCCGCCCAGCACCAGGGCGGCGGCGGCGCCCCCGCCGAGCCGTATGAGCCCCCGTCGACTGACCGGATCCGTACCGAAAGCGCTCATCATCTTCCCCTCGTGTCACAGACGTTGAGGGGACAACCTACGTCGCCGCAGGCCCACCCGCACGCGGGTGGCCGGGCCTCACCGGCCCTCGTACCGAGGAGTACGCCGCTCCACGAAGCTCGCCACGCCTTCGTTCGCGTCCCGCGTCGCCATGTTGATCTCCTGCGCCGCGGCCTCCGCCGCGAAGGCGGACGCCCGGTCCGCGTCCAGGGAGGCGTTCACCAGCTGCTTGGTGAGCGCCAGCGCCCGCGTCGGCCCCCGCGCCAGCCGCTCGGCCCACTCCCGCGCCGTCTTCTCCAACTCCTCCGCCGCGACGACCCGGTTCACCAGCCCCATGGTCCGCGCGTCCGCCGCCGGGAGCGCGTCCCCGAAGAACATCAGCTCCTTCGCCCGCTGCGGGCCGACCAGCCGGGGCAGCAGATACGCCCCGCCCCCGTCCGGCACCAGGCCCCGCCGCACGAACACCTCGATGAACCGCGCCGACTCCGCCGCGAGCACCAGATCACAGGCGAACGCCAGATGCGCCCCGATCCCCGCCGCCGTCCCGTTCACCGCCGCGATCACCGGCTTCTCGCAGTCCAGTACGGCCCCGATCAGGCGCTGCGCTCCGAGCCGGATCGTCCGCGCCACATCACCGGGCACGCGCTCCCCGGAAGCGGGCGCCCCCCGCAGGTCGGCGCCCGCGCAGAACCCGCGCCCGGTCGCCGTCAGCACCACCGCCCGTACGCCCGGGTCGGCGGAGGCGTCCCCGAGCAGCGCGATGATCCGCTCCCGCTGGTCCCGGGTGACGGCGTTCATCGCCTCCGGACGGTTGAGCGTGATCCACGAGACGCCGTTCTCGACGGCGTGCAGTACGGCGTGCGGTACGTCTTCCACTCGGAGCCTCCTCAGCGACACACCGCGAGCGCGTCCAGGGCCACCGCCCCCTGCCCGCGCGGCAGCACCATCAGCGGGTTGATGTCCAGTTCGGCCAGGTCGCCGTCGAGTTCCAGCGCCATCCGCTGCACCCGCAGCACCACCTCCACCAGCGCGTCCACGTCCGCCGCCGGCGCCCCCCGTACGCCGTCGAGCAGCGCCCGCCCGCGCAGCTCGTCGAGCATGTCCCGGGCCTGCCGCTCCCCGAAGGGCGGCACGCGTACGGCCGTGTCCCGCAGGACCTCGACCAGGACGCCCCCGAGGCCCACGGTGACCGTCGGCCCGAAGAGCGGGTCGCGGGTCACGCCCACCACCATCTCGACCCCGCGCCCGACCATTTGGCAGACCAGGACGCCGTCGAGGTCGACGCCCTCGTAGCGGGCGATGTCGGTCAGCTCGCGGTACGCGTCCCGGACCTGGCTCGCCGAGGTCAGCCCCACCTTCACCAGACCCAGCTCGGTCTTGTGGGCGAGCTGCGCCCCGGACGCCTTCATCACCACCGGATAGCCGACCAGGCCGGCCGCCCGGACCGCCGCCGCCGCGCTGGTCACCAACTGCTCGCGCGGCACCCGGATCCCGTACGCCCGCAGCAGTTGCTTGGCCGCGTGCTCGCTCAGCCGCCGGCCCGGCCGCATCAGCGCCCGCGCCTTGCGGAAGGAGGGGGACGGGGTGCGCGGGGCCTCGTCGAAGGGGGAGCGGTAGGCGGTGGTGAAGCGGTGGTGGTCGAGGTAGGACTTCACGGCCCCGATGCAGTTGGAGAAGGTGCGGAAGGTGGCGACGCGCGAGGAGCCGAGCAGCGTCTCGCGGTAGGCCGCCTCGGTCCCCACCGGCGAGCCCCACACGACGCACACCAGCTTGTCCGTGGCCTCGGCCGCGTCCACCAGGTCTTGGGCCAGTTTGTCGCTCATCGGCGGGAACGGGCCGGTGATCGGGCAGATGAGGACGCCGACGGACGGGTCGGCCAGGATCGCGTCGATGATCTTCCGGCCACGCAGGTCGCCCACCGGATGCCCGCCGTTGTCGACGGGGTTCGCCACGCCGAGATGGTCCGGTATCCACTGGTGGAGCTCGGCCTGCTTGGCCTCCGACAGGGTCGGCAGCCGCAGTCCGGCGGCCGTGGCCAGGTCGGAGAAGTGCGCGCCGGTGCCGCCCGAGATCGAGTACACGACGACGCCTTCGGCGACGGGCTTGCGGGCGCGGGCGAGGAGGGCGGCGGTGTCCTGGAGCTCGTCGAGGCCGTCGACCCGGATCACGCCGAACTGCCGCATGGCCGCGTCGACCACCTGGTCCGCCCCGGTCAGCTTGCCGGTGTGCGAGGCGGCCATCCGCGCCCCGGTCTCGGTGCGCCCGACCTTCACGGCCACGACCGGCACCCCCTGGCGCGCGGCCCGGTCGGCGGCGAGGAGGAAGGCCCGCCCGTCCTTGAGCCCCTCGACGTAGCAGGCGATGGCCCCGACCTCGGGCCGCTGGGAGAAGTACGAGATGAAGTCGGCGGTCTCCAGATCGGCCTCGTTCCCGGTGGGCGCCCAGTGGGAGAGCCGTATGCCGAGCTCCTGGAGGGTGTGGACCGGCCGGCCCTGGTGTCCGGACTGGGTGATGAGCGCGATGGCCGGCCCGTCGAGGTCGTCGCGGAACCGCTCGAAGGCGTTGAGGTTGGTGTTGGGCCCCAGGAGCCGGATCCCGGAGCGCCGCACCGCCTCGGCGAGCCGCTCCTGCGCGGCGGCGCCCTCAGGCCCGGTCTCGGCGAACCCGGAGGCGAACGCGACCGCGAACCGCACCTTCGCCTCGGCGAGTTCCTCGATCACGGGCAGCGGATCGGCGACGAGCAGGACGGCGAGGTCGACGGGCTCGGCGAGGGTCGCGGCGAGCGCCCCGACGGACGGCACGCAGGGAATCCCGAAGACGGCGGTACGGGTCGGGTGCACGGGCACCAGCTCGGCGCCGACCCGCTCGGCCCAGGCGACGAGCTGCCGGGTGATCCCGGTGTTGGGCCGCCCCTCGGCGTCGGAGGCCCCGACGACGGCGACGGACCGGGGCCGGAAGAACCGGTCGAGATCGGGCACGGGGGCGTGCAGCGGCCGGCCGCTGACGTCCTGGTCGCCCTCGACGGCGGTGACGCCGTGGACGGCGGTGCCCGGGGTCCCGGGGTGCTCTCCGCAGGCGACCACGCGGGCGCGGAGATCGGTGGTGAAGGTGCCGTGAGTCGATCCAAGCATCGTCCGCTCCTCTGCAACCTGACACTCAGTCAGATTACAGAACTGACGGCATGTCAGGAACCGTCCGTGTCACGGCTCTCTGCGCGAATCTCCGCCCCGGGCACGTCCCCTCTCCGGACGGATCACCAGACGGATCTCTAGGCGAATCGGCTCACGAGGTGGACGCTGCGGAGGCGCGCGTACTCGCCCAGGCTCCACAGGGCGTCGTGCTGACCGTCGTAACTCAGGTCCTCGCACCCGATCGCGAGAGGCCTGACGTCCCTCGGGGCGGGATTGCCCCGAGGGAACGCCCGCAGGGAGCCGGGCGTTTCGTCCCCCCTGCTCTGCGAGAGGTAGCACGTGCCGCCGACCAGCGCGGCGCCCTGCGAACTCCAGCCGTCGGGGACGACGACGCGTTCGGCGGCGGCGTCGGACTCGATCCACCCCGAGTCGGGCAGGAGCCGCCAGCGCACCACGCGGGGCGTGCGGTCGTCGCCCCTGGGCCGGGGGTCCGGATCGTTCTTGCGGTGGAACTCGTTGACCACCAGCGAGATCTCGCTCTCGCCGTTCGTGCGGTCCAGGGACACCGCCGAGTACGTCAGCCCCGTGCCGCTGTTGTCGTAGGCCGCGCTCTGGGGCAGCAGGTACGTCGTCGACCTGCCCCCGTTCCAGGTGTGGCGCATCAGCTGGTCCATGGCGAACATCCGCAGGCCGCGCTGGGTGTCGGGGACGAACAGCTTGTTGCGGTACCAGGCCAGCCCTCCCGTGTGGGAGGTGACGGGCCGGTACACCGTGCGTCCCCCGCGCCGGTACGGCTCCACCAGTTTGACGTGCCGGTACCGGATGTCGTCCATGTTCGTGATGTCGACGAACGTGACCCGGGCGTCCCTGGCCGGTTTGCCCAGGTACCAGGAGACGAGCAGCCACTTCCGCCCGGCGCCCTCGGGGTCGGCGTTCCGGTGGTCCGCGCCGTAGGCGTCGTAACTGGTGGTCACGCCCTGCGGCATCCAGGAGCGCCCGTTCCGGTCCGCGTCCGTGCCCCACGCGAAGCCGGCGAGGATCCGCGCGGGGGCGCCGCTCTGGCCGCCGGTGATCTTCCGCGCCTTCGACGGACGGCGGTCGAGCAGCTTCCGCCGCTCGATGAACTCGAGTCCGCGCAGACCGGCCAGGTCATCGATGAGGTCGGTGTACTTCCGCGTGCTGCCCCTCGGCCCCAGGCGCAGCGATCTTGCCGGGCTCGCGACGCCTGGCACGCACGCTGATCCGGCCTGATCGACGAGACACCCCTAGCGGGCGAGCCGCTTCGCGATCTTCTCCGCGTCGATCGCCATCTCCCGGAGCATCCCGCTGATCGGATTGGTGAACCCGGTGAAGTGGAGCCCCGGCGCCTGGCGGGACGTCCGGGCGCCGTGGGTCACCGGCCGCCCCCGGTCGTCGAGCACGCCCAGGTGGCCGACGAGGGGTTCCAGGGCCCGGCGGTACCCGGTCGCGGCGATCACGGCGTCCGGGCCGATCCGGGACCCGTCCGCGAGCACGACCTTGTCCCCCTCGAAGGACTCCACCGCGGCGACCACCTCCACCTTCCCGGAGCGTACGGCGTCGATCAGGCCCACGTCCTGCACTGGGATCGCCCCCTCGCGCACCCGCGAGTACAACCCCGTGTCCGGGCGCGGAAGGCCGTGCTCCGACAGGTCCGGTACGGCGATCCGGCACATCAGCGCACCCGCCCCGTCCACCAGGCGCACCGGCAGCCGCCGCACCAGGATGCCCGTGCGCTGCGCGGGCCAGCCCGCCGTGGAGCGGCGCACGATGTGCGGCACCGTGCGCACCGCGAGCCGCACCCGCCCCGCCCCGCCCTCGGCGAGATCGGCCGCGATCTCCGCGCCGGTGTTCCCCGCGCCGACGACGAGCACGTCCCGGCCCGCGTAGGGCGAGGGGTCGCGGTACGCGCTCGCGTGCGCGAGTTCCCCGGTGTACGAGGGGAGGCCCGGCCAGTCGGGCAGGCGCGGGGTGTGGTTGTACCCGGTGGCCACGACCACGGCCCTGCCGGTGAGCCGGCGCCCGCCGGTGGCGTGCAGGAGCCAGTTCTCCCCGTCCTCGGCGCGCTCGACGCGGGAGACCTCCACACCCGTCACGATCTCCAGCTCATGGAAGTCGGCGTACTTCTCCAGGTACCGCACGACGTCCGCGCGGGCGACCCACCGGCCGAAGGAGCGGGGCATCGCGAGACCCGGCAGCGCGGAGAGCCGACGGGTGGTGTGCAGCCGCAGTCGGTCGTAGTGGGAGCGCCACGAGGCCCCGACGGCGTCCGACTTCTCCAGGACGACGGCTCGCACCCCCCGCCGGCGGAGGGCGGCGGCGACGGCGAGCCCGCCGGGGCCGCCCCCGATGACGTACACAGGGTGGCCGGGTCGGTCGTGGAGGGTGTGGTCCATGAACGCTGAGCGTAATGACGTGCTCACTTGTTGGGTCTCGGTCAAGAGGGGGTTCGGTTGCGAAATGGTCACGCGTGCAAGGGGCTTGCGCGGACGGTGTGAAGTCCGCTGAACTGACGTACCGTCAGATATGTCGTCGCGGAGGAGTCCGGAAGAGATGCAGACCATCTGGCTCACCGGCGCGGAATGGCTCGCCGTCCTCCGGATCGGCCTCGGCCTGTGGTGGCTGGAGAGCTGGCGCCACAAGGACAGGAAGGGCTGGTTCGAGCGCGGCACGGGCATCGCCTGGGCGGCGGACGTGGCGGCCGAGCACCGCTGGCGGGCGGTGCGGACGGGCTTCGACAAGGTCGTCGCCCCACGCCCGAAGCTGACGGCGTACGTCGTCGTCCACGCCGAACTCGCCCTCGGCCTCGGCCTGGTCCTCGGATTCCTGACACCCGTGGCGCTGGCCGGCGGCCTGCTCCTCAACCTCCTCTACCTCGTCCTGATGATCCACGACTGGGCCGAGCAGGGACAGAACGCGATGATGGCGCTGATCTCCCTGGTCGCCCTCTTCGCCATGTCCTGGCAGACCTGGTCCCTCGACCACGCGATCGGACTCTTCCGATGACCGCCGCCACGCCGGACGTGGACGCCTTCACCCGCGCCTACTGGGACGCGGCCGCCGAGGGCCGCCTGCTGCTGAGAAGGTGCGCCGCCTGCGGCCGGGCGCACCACTACCCCCGCGAGTTCTGCCCCTTCTGCTGGAGCGACGACGTGGAGTGGGAGACGGCGACCGGCCGCGCGACGCTCTACACCTGGTCCGTCGTCCACCGGAACGACCTCCCGCCGTTCGGCGGACGGGTCCCGTACGTGGCGGCGGTGGTGGACCTGGCGGAGGGCCCGCGGATGATGACCGAGGTGGTGGACTGCGCGGAGGGGGAATTGCGCGTCGGGATGGACCTGGAGGTCACGTTCCGGGCGGAGGGTGAACTCCAGGTCCCGGTGTTCAGACCGCGACGGTCGTGATCAGGGGTCGGTCACCATCGCGGCTCCGAACGAGTGGACTCGCCGATGTGCGCCGGGCGGGGATCTCCGTAACGGGTACCGGTGGTCATGCCGCCTCCGAGCCCGTGACCTGGAAAGGCACCCCGACGTGCGACGACGTACCCCCCACCGCCGACTGTTCGCCGCAGCACTGCTCGCGGCGGCCGTACTGATCCCGATGACGGCGGCCCCCGCCACGAACGTCCACGCCGCGACCGCCGCGAGCACCGACCGGTACGACGAGGACGACTGCCATCGGGACGGGTTCAGCCCCGAGCTGACCGCCCGGCTGGACAAGACGATCGAGGACGTCCGCCGGCAGGCGGGGATCCCGGGTGCGGTCGTCGGACTGTGGATGCCGGGCAAGGGATGCTACGTCCGCGCGTCCGGCGTCGCCGACACCGCCACCCGCAAGCCGATGTTCGCCGACACCTTCGTCCGGATCGGCAGCGAGACCAAGACCTTCACGGTCACCGCGCTGCTCCAGCTCGTGGACGACCGCCGCGTCCGGCTGGACGACCCGATCTCGAAGTACATCCTCGGCGTGCCGAACGGACACCGGATCACGCTGCGCCACCTCGCCGAGATGCGCAGCGGACTGTTCCCGTACACCTCGGACCCGGACTTCACCCGCGACCTGTTGAGCGACCCCCGGCGCACCTTCACCCCGTGGGAATCGCTCGCGTACGGCTTCAGGCACCCGAACACCTTCGCGCCCGGTCAGCGGTTCCAGTACTCCAACTCCAACCTCGTCCTGCTCGGCCTGGTGATCGAGAAGGTCAGCGGGCACAAGCTCGCCGACTTCATCCACAAGCGGGTGCTCCGCCCGGCTCAGCTGCGCCACACGCTCTTCCCGAAGGGCGCCGAGTTCCCCGAGCCGCACGCGCGGGGCTACACCGACCAGACCCTGAGCGGTGCGGTCGCGGACGCCACGGAGTGGAACCCGAGCTGGGCGTGGGCGGCCGGGGCGATGATCTCCAACCTGCACGACCTGCACCGCTGGGCCAAGATCCTCGCCACCGGGGAACTGCTCAGCCCCAAGACCCAGGCACAGCGGCTCAAGACGCTGCCGACCGGCTTCCCCGGCACCACCTACGGCCTCGGGATCTTCGAGACCAACGGATGGCTCGGGCACAACGGCTCGATCCCGGGCTACGAGACCGTCACCGTCTATCTGCCCTCGCAGAAGGCCACCCTCGTCATCATGATCAACACGGACATCGACAGCCAGGGCAAGGAGCCGTCCACGCTTCTCGCCCGGGCGATCACGGCGGTCGCCACCCCGGGCAACGTCTACGACGGCGCGGTCGTCACCCCGTAGGGCGCCTCACTCGCCGACGCGGCGAAGGCCAGGATCTCGGGGGCCGCTGCGGACAAGGTCGTGAAGTGGCGGTGGGATCCCTCGGCCGGGAGGGGCGTGTTCACCGTCCAGACGGTCATCCCGGCGTCGAGCCCGGAGCGGACGCCGGAGGGCGCGTCCTCGATCACCAGACAGTCGGCGGGCGAGGCGCCGAGCTTCTCGGCGGCGAGGAGGTACGGAGCCGGGGACGGCTTGCCCTCGGAGACGGACGCCGCGTCCACGACGAGGTGGGGCAGCGGCAGCCCGGTCCGCTCGAACCGGCCCCGCACCCGGTGTTCGTAGTTCGACGTCACCAGGGCCCACCGGCCGTCCGGCAGGGCGGCGAGCAGCTCCGCCGCCCCGTCGAAGGCCGCGTACGAGCCCGTGCGTACGTCCTCGTCCTCCAGCTCGTGGAGCAACGCCAGGCACTCGGCCGGATCGCGCTCCGGCACGACGGCGGCGAAGGTCTCGACGGGGCGGGTGCGGAGCGCGACGGCGTACACCTCGTCCCCGTCGAGCCCGTACCGCGCGGCCCAGGTGCGCCAGACGCGCCGCTGGTTGGCGACGGCGTCCATGAGGGTGCCGTCGACGTCGAAGAGTACGAAGTTCCTACTGGTCACGCAGCGGACGCTACGGCCACGAACGCCGCCCAGGCGGAGGGTGCGACGGCGAGCTGGGGTCCGTGCGGGTTCTTGGAGTCGCGGACGTGGACGGTGGTGGGGTGGGCGGCGACCTCGACGCAGTTGCCGCCTTCCGAGCTGCTGTAGCTGGACTTGCGCCAGTGATAGGCGACTTCGATGCAGTTGCCGCCTTCGCCGTCGCTGTAGCTGCTCTTGAACCAGGCCAGCTCGGTGGTGTTCATCGCTCTCCCAGCATCTTCTCGATTGCGGCCAGGGACTCGTGGGGCGTGAGTGCCTGCGCCCGGATGATCCCATAGCGCTCGGTGTACATGCGCACCTCTTCCGGGTCGGTGATCAGACGGGCGTGCCCGTAGATCTCGGTGTACGCGACTTCCCGGCGCCCGCGAGGGGTCAGCAGCGTGAACGAACCACCTAGGGAGGGATGTTCCTCCCGCTCGGTCGGCATCAACTGAAGGTGGACCGTGCGGAGCTTGGCGATCTCGATGATGCGACGCAGTTGTTCCCCAAACGCGTCCCGCCCACCCATGGGGCGGCGCAATGCGGCTTCCTCGATCACGAAGCTGATCGTGGGGGCAGGCCATTTTTCGAGGATCACCTGGCGTGCCAGGCGGTCGGCCACCCGCTTCTCGATGGTCTCCTCGTCGTACAACGGGCGGCGGTGGCGGAACACCGCCCGGGCATAAGCCGGTGTCTGCAGCAGGCCCGGCACCGCCTGCACCTCGTAGTAGTGCAGCGCCAACGCCTCCGCCTCCGCCTTCGCGAAGTCCCGGAACCAGTCCGGGTGCCGCGTCCTCGCCCGCGCCAGCGCCTCCCGGACGTCGTCCACCGCCGCCGCGAGCACACCCCCGGCCCCCAGCGCCCGGTCCGCCCGCAGCAGGAAGTCCGGTTGGGGTGTTCGCACCCCGCGTTCTACCGACGAGACCAGGTCCTCGCTACAGTGCGTGGCCTCCGCCAGCTCCGCCTGGCTCAGGCCCGCGTTCCTCCGCAGGGCCTTGATGATCTTCCCGAGCGCACTGAACAGGTGCGCCGTACCGTCGACTTCGGACGGCCGTTCCGGCCGTTCCTCCCGGTTCCCCGACATCCGTACCGCCTTCTGGGCGTGCTCGTACCACTACTCAGCGTCGTGCCGTCGTCGCTGGTCAGCGTACGGCCGAGGCGCCAGGCTCGACCCCATGAAGTCCGAAATCTCCACCCCAACCGGTGAGTTCGCGCAGCGCCTCTCCGCCACCCGCCGTGGCGCCCGCCTCGCCCGTCTCCTCGCCGTGCAGCAGCTCCATGAGTGGGGGGTCGCCACCACCGAGGCGGCCGAACTGGTCGTCGCCGAGCTGGCCAACAACGCGGTCACCCACGGCCGCGTCCCGGGCCGCGACTTCGAGGTGCGCCTGGTCCTGGCCGCCGACCACCTCCGGGTCGAGGTCTCCGACGCCCGCGGCGAGCGGGAGCCCGAGCCCGTCTCCGTACCGGACGAGGGCGGTTACGGGCTGCTGCTGGTCTCGGCCCTGGCCACCGCGTGGGGCGTCAAGGCTCGCTGCGTCGGCAAGACGGTCTGGGCGACGCTCCCGGTCCCGGACGGTGGGTGGGTGCCGTGAGCGTCGCCGTACGGTCCGCGGTGCCGGCCGGGCTTACGAGGTCCGGCGCTCCACCAGCCCCCGTACGTAGGCCGCCTGCCCCGCGTGCTGGTTCTCCTCCGCGATCACGCTCACCAGGCGGACGCCCAGGGTGACCGGCGGGTCCCAGGACTCGTCGACGACCCGGTCCAGGTCCGCGTTGGTCACGGACCGGAGGTGTTCGAGGGACCGCTCGTGCACGGCGTCGTAGTAGCCGAGCAGCAGCTCCGCCGGGGTGCGGACCTGGCCGACCTGCTTGCTGGAGTGGCCGTAGCCGGTGGCGTTCTTCGGGAACGGGAGGCCGAAGCGGGACGCCCAGCCGTCGGCGGTCCACACCTGTTCGGTGCCGAAGGCTCCGGCGATGTGGTCGTCCTGGATCCGGGTCAGGTGCCAGACGAGCCAGGCGATCGAGTTCGCGTCCTCGTCGACCCTGACCGCCAGCTCCTCCTCCGCCAGACCCTCGACGGCCTCGTACACCGCGTCCTTGACGCGTCCGAACAGATCCAGCAGCAGGTCGGCACTCTTCACGTCAGTCACTCCTCGTCGATCGGGTCATCCGTCAGCGCGTTCAGCTCGGCCAGGGCCTCGTCGTCGAGGCGGAGGCCGGCCGCCGCGATGTTCTCCTCCAAGTGGGCCACCGATGAGGTGCCGGGGATGGGCAGAACGGCCGGGGACTGGGCCAGGAGCCAGGCCAGTTTCACCTGCGCGGTGGAGGCGTCGTGCCGTGCGGCGATCCGGGCGAGCGTGTCGACGGGCTCCGGACGGCCGAGCGGGTCGAGGGAGAAGAACGGCACGTAGGCGATGCCCCGCTCGGTGCAGGCGTCGAGGACCGCCGGCTCGGGGCGGTGGGTGACCGCGTACAGGTTCTGCACGGCGGCGACGGGGGCCGTCCGCAGGGCCTGGTCGAGGTGGGCGGTGGTCACGTTGCTGATGCCGAGGTGCCGTATCAGGCCCTGCTCGCGCAGCTCGGCGAGCGCGCCGAACAGCTCGGCCGTCGGGCCCGTGGCCCGCTGGGACGGCAGCAGTCGCAGATAGACCAGGTCCAGATGGTCCCGTCCGAGTTCGCGCAGCGAGCGGTGGACGTCGTCCTGGAGCTTGCGCGGGTCGGCCGGATCCATCCAGCTGCCGTCCGGGTTCCGCCCCGGGCCGACCTTGGCCGCGATCACCAGGTCGTCGGCGTAGGGGTGGAGGGCCTTGCGGATCAGGTCGTTGGCGGCGATGTCCTCGTGGAAGTAGAACCACGCGGTGTCGATGTGGTTCACGCCCAGCTCGACGGCGCGCCGCAGCACCTTCACCGCCGTCTCCGGGTCGTTCGCCGGGCCCTCCCATCCCCGGGCCGGCAGCCGCATGGCGCCGAAGCCCATCCGGGCCACCGGGAGATCGCCACCGAGAAGGAATCGTGTGTCGTCGGTCGTCGTCATGGACGAGATCTTGGTCATGAACGAGATCTTGCGGGCTGCTCGCACGAAAGGGCGAGCGGCCCGCGGTCCGGAGCGAGGAGGCCGGTACGTCGGCCGGAGCGGTCGGCGGAGCGGTCGGCCGCCTTCTCGGCGGCCGGGAAGGACACTGCAGCAGCCCGCAGCCCGCAGCCCGCCTCCCGCAGCCCGCAGCGGCCTCACCGGTCACCCGGCAGGCCCTCCGCGTTCCGCCCGCCACTTCTCGACCGTCGCCTCGACGTCGAACGGCTTCAGGTGCAGCGGCGGCCCCGCCGGTGGGCGCTTCAGCGCCTCGGTGATCTTCTTGTTGATCTCGGTGAGGATGCGGCGGACCTGGGTCTCCGAGACGGCCCGGCCGACCGCCTCCGCCGCGTTCTCGGCCTCCTTGCGGAGGGCGAGCGAGGGGGGCAGGACGGACGCGCCCTCGCGGTGCATCTTGCCCTTGATCCACCACAGCTCGTCGTAGGGAGCGCGGTCGTCGTCGAGGGGCCGTCCGAAGCCGGCCAGCCGCCGGAATTCGCCCCGCTCCTCGGCCTCGCGGATCTGCTTGTCCACGAATGACTCGAAGCTGACGCCGGGCGGTTTGCGTTCGGTCATGTGTCCAGCGTAAAAGGCAGGAGCCCCGCTCGTGCCCGAAGGCGCGGAGCGGGGCTCCTTGGGTACTTCTCTAGCCGTGCGCGATCGCCGACCCGGGCAACTTAGGCCGGGGTGACGTTCTCCGCCTGCGGGCCCTTCGGACCCTGCGTGACGTCGAAGTTCACCATCTGGTTCTCCTCGAGGGAGCGGAAGCCAGAGGCGTTGATCGCGGAGTAGTGGACGAAGACATCCGGGCCGCCGCCGTCCTGGGCGATGAAGCCGAAGCCCTTTTCAGCGTTGAACCACTTGACGGTTCCGGTAGCCATAAGCCCTCCTTGGGCCAAAGGGTTGCCCTGCTCCAGAACCTGCAAAGAAGTCTGAAAACTACAAAAGCCTGCGGGTCACATGCTCCGCAGGCTCTGTACTGCAAGGGAAACCAAACTGCAACTTGCGACGAGCGTAGCACGCAGGGTGCGCCTCGCACTAGAGGGAAAGATCACGTCACTCGCATGTTTGAAGGGTTTCCCCTGTACTGACGCGCCGAGGCCCCGCCCCGGCGATGTCCACCGTACGAGACGGGGCTAGCCTCGCGTTGTGGACAATGCAACCGACGACCACCAGCGCAGCCGGCCCCGCGTCGGACACATCCAGTTCCTGAACTGCCTGCCCCTCTACTGGGGCCTGGCCCGCACCGGAACGCTTCTCGACCTGGACCTGACGAAGGACACCCCGGAGAAGCTCAGCGAGCGGCTGGTGCGCGGTGACCTCGACATCGGCCCCGTCACCCTCGTCGAATACCTCCGCAACGCGGACGATCTCGTCGCGCTGCCGGACATCGCCGTGGGGTGCGACGGTCCCGTGATGTCCTGCGTGATCGTCTCCCAGCGTCCGCTGGAGCGGCTGGACGGGGCGCGGGTCGCGCTCGGGTCCACCTCCCGCACCTCCGTACGCCTGGCGCAGCTGCTGCTCGCCGAGCGGTACGGCGTACAGCCCGACTACTACACGTGCCCGCCCGACCTGGGGCAGATGATGCTGGAGGCGGACGCCGCCGTCCTGATCGGCGACGCCGCCCTGCGGGCCTCGCTGCACGACGCCCCCCGGCTCGGCCTCCAGGTCCATGACCTGGGGCTGATGTGGAAGGAGTGGACGGGCCTTCCGTTCGTCTTCGCGGTGTGGGCGGTGCGCAAGGACTATCTCGCCCGCGAGCCGGGGACGGTCCGCGAGGTGCACGAGGCGTTCCTGGCCTCGCGCGATCTCTCGCTGGTCGAGGTCACGAAGGTCGCCGAGCAGGCGGCCCGCTGGGAGTCCTTCGACGCGGAGCTCCTGGAGCGGTACTTCCGGACGCTGGACTTCCGCTTCGGACCCGAGCAACTGGCCGGTGTCCGTGAGTTCGCCCGCCGGACCGGCCCGACGACCGGCTTCCCGGCGGACGTACGGGTGGAGCTGCTCGGCGCCGCCCGCTAGGGGTGCCCCCGGCCCTCACGGTGCGGGTATCGGGCCCTGCATGTGCTTGCTGATCCAGGCGATCGAGCCCTCCTCCATGCCCCGCATGTAGGTCTTGGCGTTGTGCCCGCCGCCCTGGATGACCTGGAGGCGGGTCTTCACCGGCCCCTTGGTGTAGTTCTTCATGAACGCCTTGAGCCGGGCCATGCCGGACTCCTTGGTGCCGATCTGGAACGCCAGGAACGTCTCGTTCGCCTTGGTGTCCGGCTTCGCGCCGAGCGCCTTGGCGAGCTTCTCCGGGTTGTTCGCCTGCCGCTCGGCCTCGTGCCCGGCCCACAGCGGCGAGTCGGGGACGGTGTCCGGCCCGGACGCGATCACGGCCTTGAACTTGTCCGGGTGCTGGAGAACGGACTTCAGCCCGACGAAGCCGCCCGAGGACGAGCCCATGAAGGCCCAGCCGTCACGGGACTTGAACGTACGGAAATTGGCTCGTACGAAATCCGGCACGTCCTCGGTCAGCCAGGTGCCGATTTTCGGCTGTCCCGGAATATCGCTGCCGTCGTAGTAGTACTTGTCGTCCGGGTTGAGAACCGGCATCACGACGATGAACGGAAGGCTCCTCCCCTCCTCCGACCACCGGCTGATGCTGGACTGGAGTTTGAGGTCCGTACCCATCCAGTAATTCGTCGGATAACCCTTTCCGCCCGGCAGGGCGACGAGCACGGGGAAGCCGCTGTCGGCGTACTTGGGGTCGAAATACTGCTTCGGCGCCCACACCCACACCTTGCCCGTGAACCCGGACTTCGCGCCCGGGAGCGTGGTGACACCGATCTTGGTGCCGTCCTCAAGGGTGTTGGCGGTGGTGAAACTCGCCGCCGGACCGGTGGGGAGAAGCGTTTCGGGGCCGCTCGCGCGGGGCGCCTGCCGCGGGGTTCGCTCCGGCTCCTCGACCGTGGCCGTCGCCCTCGGGGTGTCGAAGGTGAGCGGCGCGCCCTCGTCGGAACAGCCGGTGACCAGAGCGGCCGCGGAACCGAGGGTGAGGGCGGCGGCGACGATCCTGGGCAGGCGCTTCGACGCGCGCGTCGGCAGGCGTTTCATGGTGGGGCTCCGGGTGCTTCGGGACACGACGGGTGATTACGGAAGGAAGGAGGGGCGGGAGAGGTGATCGGTTGACTCGGTACCGTTCCGAATCGTCGTGATCCGGCCCACGAAGGGCTCCGCGCTGCTAGAAGGGGAGACATGCAGCCGCTCGAAGCAGGGGAACCGAGGACCATCGGCGGCTACCGAATCCTCGGCAGACTCGGATCCGGCGGCATGGGGCGCGTCTACCTCGCCCGCAACGAGGGCGGCCGGACCGTCGCCGTGAAGATCGTGCACCCGCACTTCGCGCTGGACGACCAGTTCAGGGCCCGGTTCCGGCGCGAGGTCGAGGCGGCGCGGACGGTCGGTGGCCGGTGGACGGCGCCCGTTCTGGACGCCGACCCGGAGGCCGCCGTGCCGTGGGTGGCGACCGGCTACGTGGCCGGCCCGACCCTCGACCGGGCCGTGGCGCGCGTCGGCCCGCTGCCCGAGCGGGCGGTACGGGCCCTGGGCGCCGGGCTCGCCGAGGCGCTGGCGGGCGTCCACGCGCTGGGGCTCGTCCACCGCGACGTGAAGCCTTCGAACGTGCTGCTCACCCTCGACGGGCCACGGCTCATCGACTTCGGCATCGCGCGCGCCACCGACGGGACGGCGTCCCTCACCGCGACCGGCGCCTCCATCGGCTCGCCCGGCTACATGGCGCCCGAGCAGGTCCTCGGCCGGGCCGCCACGGCCGCCGCCGACGTCTTCTCGCTCGGCGCGGTCCTCGCGTACGCGGCGACCGGCACCCCGCCCTTCCGCGGTGACACCTCGGCGGCCCTCCTCTACAAGGTCGTCCACGAGGAGCCGGAGCTGGGCCCGCTGGGGGAGCTGCGGGAGCTGGTGGCGGGCTGCCTGGCCAAGGACCCCGCGTCCCGCCCGACCCCGGCCGCCGTGGCGACCCGCCTCGCCCCGACGGGCCCGGCGGCCCTGGTGGCGACCGGCTGGCTGCCGGCGCCCTTGGTGGAGGAGGTGAGCCGTACGGCCGTCCGCCTCCTGGAACTGGACGCGGACGCGGAACCGGCCGACGCGGGAGGCACGACCCTGCCCCCGGTGACGGGCCCACAGGTCTCGGGCACGGCGCCGCACGGCTCGCGTCCCGGGCCGGACACGGCGGGGTGGTCTTCGGGCGCGGTCGGCTCCGGCGCGGCGGGGCCGTCTTCCGTGTCGGGCCCCGGGCCGGACACGGCGGTGCCGTCTTCCGACGGGTACGTCTCCAGCCCCGGACCCGGTCCGGCGGGGCCGTCTCCCGACGCGGTCGACGCCCGCGCGGACGATCCGTACGCCTCGGGACCGGTGCCGTTCACCGCACCGTCGGTGGCGCCGCCGGGGGCCTTCGGCCCGCCGGTGGAGCCGACTCCGGGCCTCTGGCCCGCCGCGCCCGGCCCCGGCCCCGGACTCCCGAGCGCGTCCCCCACCAGCCCGGGGGACCGCTCCGGCCCGGCGGGCGAGTCGGGGACGACCACGGGCGCCGGCCCCCGCGACGCTTCCGCGCCGGGCACACGGACCGGGCGGAACCTCTCCTTGTCCTTCGTCGCCGGGCGGCGGGTCAGTTGCAGTGCCGCCATCACCGTCACCGCCGCGCTCGTCGGCGTCACCCTGGGCGCCGGGTACCTCTTCGACCTGATGCCCGGCGGCCGCAGTGACACCAACGCCGACAAGACGGGGAACACCCCCAGCGCGAGCCCGCCCGCCGCCACCGCTCCCGCGGGCTCCGTGCCCCCCGCCTTCCTCGGGACCTGGACCGGCCCCACCACCGAGCGCAACGGCTCCCCGCACGGCGACTTCACCGCCGTCATCGGCAAGGGGAGGCCCGGCGAGGACGTCGTCCGCACCAGCCACGTCATCAGCGTGCTCGGCACCACCGTGAAGTGTCACGGCATCGGCAAGCTCACCTCCGCCACCGCCGGCGAACTCCGCATCGCCGACCGCACCGACCCCGACCGCCCCGGCACCGCCGGCCTCTGCACTAGCGGCACCTCCTCCTTCACCCTCACCCTCAATGCCGACGGCACCCTCGCCTACCGATCCCACGAGGAGGCCGCGGGCCGCCCGACCGGCACCCTGCGGAAGACGTGAGAAACGCTGGCGTAGGCTGGTTCGGTCCGCCCACCCGTCTCCCACCACCACCCCAACCGAGGCGCTACGCGCCCCACCTTCAGATTCCAACCCTCCGAAGGGACTCACCCGGTGACCGAGAAGGCCGACCTTCAGTCCGTCCTCGACCGCGCCGCCGAGGGTGGCCGGATCACCCCCGAGGAGGCGCTCGACCTGTACCGCTCGGCGCCGCTGCACGCGCTGGGTTCGGCCGCCGACGCCGTACGCCGCCGTCGGTACGCCGGTACGGAGCACATCGCGACGTACATCATCGAGCGGAACATCAACTACACCAACGTGTGTGTCACGGCGTGCAAGTTCTGCGCGTTCTACGCCCCGCCGAAGGACACCGCCAAGGGCTGGACCCGCGACCTCGACGACATCCTGCGCCGCTGCGCGGAGACCGTGGAGCTGGGCGGCACGCAGATCATGTTCCAGGGCGGGCACCACCCGGACTACGGCGTCGAGTACTACGAGCAGCACTTCTCCGCCATCAAGAAGGAGTTCCCGGAGCTGGTCATCCACTCCCTCGGCGCGTCCGAGGTCGAGCACATGGCCCGGATCTCCAAGGTGTCGGTCGAGGAGGCCATCCAGCGCATCCACGCGGCCGGCCTCGACTCCTTCGCCGGCGCGGGCGCCGAGCTGCTGCCGGCCCGGCCGCGCAAGGCGATCGCCCCGCTCAAGGAGAGCGGCGAGCGGTGGCTGGAGATCATGGAGATCGCGCACAACCTGGGCGTCGAGTCCACGTCCACGATGCTCATGGGCACCGGCGAGACGAACGCCGAGCGGATCGAGCACCTGCGGATGATCCGTGACGTGCAGGACCGGACGGGCGGCTTCCGGGCCTTCATCCCGTACACGTACCAGCCCGAGAACAACCACCTCAAGGGCCGTACGCAGGCGACGATCTTCGAGTACCTGCGGATGATCGCGGTCGCGCGGCTCTTCATGGACAACATCGCCCACATCCAGGGCTCCTGGCTGACCGTCGGCAAGGAGGCCGGCCAGCTGTCGCTGCACTACGGCGCGGACGACCTGGGCTCGATCATGCTGGAGGAGAACGTCGTCTCCTCGGCCGGTGCCAAGCACCGCTCGAACCGCATGGAGATCATCGACCTGATCCGCAAGGCGGGCCGGGTCCCGGCGCAGCGCGCCACGACGTACGAGCACCTCCTCGTCCACGACGACCCGGCGAACGACCCCGTCGACGAGCGGGTCGTCTCGCACATCTCCTCCACGGCGCTCGAGGGCGGCACGGCGCACCCGGAGCTGAAGCTCCTGAACGCCAACTGACGCCTTCGTGCTGACGATTCACGCGGCGGACCTGGTCCTGCCCGGCGGCGGGCGCGCACCCGTGCCGGGCGGCGCCGTCGCCGTGCGGGGCACGGAGATCGCCGCGATCGGTCCGTACGAGGAGGTGGCGGCGGCCCATCCCGACGCGCGGATACGCCGCTGGCCGGGCGTCCTGACGCCGGGGCTTCGCCAGTGGCACGGGCTGTGGTTGCTGACCAGGGTGTACCACCCCGATCCGCGCGAGGCGGACGAGCTGGGCACCGCACCGGTCTCGGGACCGGCGTTCGCCGCGCTCGCACCGGATGCCGGCCGGATGGCGGGCAGCGTGCGGCGTGGCATCCAGCGGATGCTGGCGCACGGCACCACGCATGTCGGCCTCGGAGCCGGGCCGGCCGAGGTGCGGCAGGCCGTGGCGAGGGCGGGACTGCGGGAGGTGCCGAAGGCGCCGGTGCTCGCCCCGCCCGTCTGGGACGGACCCGACCTCGACCCCTTCGTCGAGGGGTACGACCTGCCCGGCACCGTGCACGGCCCGCTGACGGTGGGTGGCCTCGCCGACCTGGCCGTCTTCGACGTCGCGGACGAGGCCGACTTGGTGACCCGGGGCGCGTCCACCTGCGTCGCGACCGTACTCGGCGGCCGCCTGCTCTACCGCGCCCGCTGACCGCACCGCACCCCGGCCGCCTGCTCTGCCGCGCCCGCTGAGCACATCGCCTGACGGTCCCCGCCTCCCACGCGCCGCCGCGCCCTTGCCCCTGGCGTCCCGCCGGTTCCGGCAGCCGCCCCGCACCACCCCCGGCCCCGACGCGCCGCCGCGCCCTTGCCCCTGGCGTCCCGCCGGTACCGCCCCCGGCCCCCACGGCACCCCACACCCCACACCCCGCGCCGCGCACCGGCATGCCCCGCACGTGGACCGCGCCGTCCGCCTGAGACAATGGGGGCGCCCGCCCGTACCCCGATTCTGCGAGGCCGAACGCCAGTGACCCGAGCATCCCTGGACAAGCAGCCGCACGAAGTCGCCTCGATGTTCGACGACGTGGCGGCGAACTACGACCTGACCAACGACGTGCTCTCGCTGGGGCAGGACCGGCGCTGGCGCAAGGAGGTCGCCAAGGCGGTCGACGCCCGGCCCGCTCAGCGGATCCTGGACCTGGCCGCCGGGACGGCGACCTCCTCGCAGCCGTTCGCCCGGGCCGGGGCGTACGTCGTGCCCTGCGACTTCTCCCTCGGCATGCTCCAGGTCGGCAAGAAGCGGCACCCCTGGATGCCCTTCACCGCCGGCGACGGCATGCGACTCCCGTTCCGCGACGACGTCTTCGACGCGGTGACGATCTCCTTCGGGCTGCGCAACATCCAGGACACCGAGGCGGCGCTGCGCGAGCTGTACCGGGTGACCAAGCCCGGCGGCCGGGTGGTGATCTGCGAGTTCTCGCACCCCACCTGGGCTCCGTTCCGCACGGTGTACGAGGAGTACCTGATGCGCGCCCTGCCCTCCGTGGCCCGCGCGGTCTCCTCCAACCCGGACGCGTACGTCTACCTCGCCGAGTCCATCCAGTCCTGGCCCGACCAGCCGACCCTCGCGCAGCTGCTGCGGAAGGCCGGCTGGTCCCAGGTGGCCTGGCGGAACCTGACCGGAGGGATCGTGGCCCTTCACCGGGGGTTCAAGACCGAGTAGGCCTGGCAGGGGCTACTTCGCGTACATGCCGTAGCCGCTGATTCCCGCGTACACGGAGTCGGCGACGTCCCGGTGCACGTACACGCCGTTCACCCGGTCCGTCGGCGGGGTGTGGATCGTCGTGCCGGTCATCAGCGTCGCCGAGCCGCCGCCGTCCAGGTTGAGCGCGTCGATCAGGCCGAGCTCCTTGGAGTCCAGGAGCGAGGCGAAGGTGCGCAGGGACGCGCCGTCCTCGTGGGTGGTCGTGTCGTCCGGCTGGACCTGCCCGGTGAGGGTGACGAGCACGGGGCGGCCGTAAACGTTGGTGCCGAGGGCCGTCCGCGAGTCGGTGCAGTTCACGGTGCCGGGTGCCTTGCCGGGACCCGTCTGGTTGCAGGTGTCGGGCAGTTCCGCCGGGATGTCGCCGTCGCGCAGGACCTGGTGGAAGGAGCCGACGACGTCGACGGACGGGTCCAGCGGGATCTCCCGGCCGAGCCGCGTGTCGACGAGCTTCTGGCCGACCGTGACCTTGGTGCCCGGGGTGAGGTGGGTGCGCAGCCAGGCGGCGCCCGTGCCGACGCCCTGCAGGATCCGGCCGCCGGACGGCACCGTGACCTGCGGTTCGGGATCGGGGTTGCCGGGGGTCTCGCCGCCGCGGCCCTCGCGGGCCGCCGTCACCGTGCCCGTGGAGTCGAGGACGACCTCGAAGCCCGGGTCGTCCTCGGTGGTGACCGTCGGGTCCAGGCCGGGCTTCGGGACCGGGAACCTGTAGTCGCCGGTGAACAGGACGATCTCGTCCGGGTCGGTGTAGACGCCCCGCTCGCCGGTGATCTCCTCGGCGACGAGCTTGTCGTCGGCGTCACGGGCGCAGCCGCGGGCCCGGCCCGGGTCCCGGTTGATGTCGTCGAGACGCGCCGTCGTCCCGTCGGCCAGGGTCAGGCTGAGGTCCGTGCGGAGCTTGGTGATGTAGGGGACGCCGTACTGGATCACGGCGCCCGAGGTGCCGAGACCGCGTCCCCAGCAGCTGGAGCTGTGCAGGACGCCGTCGGTGGCCGAGACCCCCATGTGCTGCAGGGTCTTGGGCGGGGTGCCGGCGGGCAGGACATGGTCGGGGTGCTTGTCCTCCGACTTGAACAGGCCGCCGTTGACGCCGGCGACGGGGTGCCGGGTGGGTACCGAGCTGACTCCGGCGAGCTGCTCGGCGACCGTCTCGGCCAGGCCGTCGCCCGCGCCGACGGTACTCTCCAGGCCGACGGGGGCGGTGTTCGGGTCGATCTCGACGATCTGGAGGATGCGGGGTCTGGTGCGGTTGTCGAGGTTCTGCTCGGTCCACGTGGTGCGGGTGACGCCGGGGACGCTCTGGTCGACCTCCGCGTTCTTCACCCAGTCCGCGCCGAGCGGGCTCGACGGCTCCTGCGCGGTGGGGGAAGCCGTGGGGGTGGTGGCGGTGGCCGGGGCGGTCAGGGCGAGCGCCGCGGTCAGCGCGGCGGCGACGGCGACGGCGGGGCGGAGGTACGTGGTCACTGGCACTCCGAGGTTCCGTTGACGAGCTCGTGGGAGCGGAACTCGCCCGCGAGGGTGCCGGGGATGGTGATGCTGTCGCCGCGGAGCACGACGTACGCGCCGTACGTCTTCTTGTCGTCCCCGGTCCAGGTGCCGGTGTAATCCGGCTGGAGGTAGAAGCACAGGTGCTTGCCGGTCCGGTTCCACACGGACTTGGGGGCGACCTCGGCGCCGTAGCTGTTGCCGAGGTTCCGGGTGGCGGGGTCGACGGCCGGGACGTGGACGGTCATCGCGCCGCGCCCGCCGCGCTCCGCGAAGGTGCAGACGTCGCCGTTCTCGCAGCGCTCGTAGCCGGTGAAGCACAGGGCGCGGGTGGGCACCAGCTTGTACGAGCTGACGACCCACCGGACGCCGTCGGTGACGTATGCGTCGGCGTTGCCCGGCTTGACGGTCTGGAGGGAGCCGCCGTACTGGTTCGCGGTGTAGACGCAGGCCCACATGCGGGTGTTGTTCTTCACGGACAGGACGGTGCCGGCGTACTGCTCGTCCTTGGCGCCCTCGGCGACGTCCGTGCGGGTGCCGGAGCCCCCGCTGCCGTCGTAGAGACAGAACCGGCCCTGCGGACAGTCCTCGAAGGGGACGGGGTCGGCGTTCGCGGGCAGGACGAGGAACGCGGAGCTGATGAGGGCGAGGACCGCTGTGATCAGCGATCCGCGCCGTATGTGTGTACGAGAGATGGTCACGGCCGATGATCTCCTACGGAGGGTGGTCCTCCGGCTCCTACGGGGGGGTGGCCCTCCGGACAGTGCGCGACGGGCCCCCATAGACTGCCCCGGTACGTCCGTACCGCCCCCTGCCGCCCTAGTCTTCGGGAGACCCCGCCGTGACCGAGTCCCTCTCCGAGCACAGTGCAGACGTGATCGTCGTCGGGGCAGGCCCGGCCGGTTCGACGACCGCGTACTACCTGGCCAAGGCCGGACTCGACGTCCTGCTCCTGGAGAAGACCGCCTTCCCCCGCGAGAAGGTCTGCGGCGACGGGCTGACCCCGCGCGCCACCAAGCAGCTCGTCGCCATGGGCATCGACATCTCCGAAGAGGCCGGCTGGCTGCGCAACAAGGGCCTGAGGATCATCGGCGGCGGCTCGCGGCTGCAGCTCGACTGGCCGGACCTCGCCTCGTACCCGGACTACGGACTCGTCCGCAAGCGGGACGACTTCGACGAGCAGCTCGCCCGGCAGGCGCAGAAGGCCGGCGCGCGGCTGTACGAGCGGTGCAACGTCGGCGCCCCGGTCGTCGACGACCGCACCGGCCGGATCACCGGCGTGCACGCGAAGCTCGGCGAGGAGAAGCGCGAGGTCACGTTCCACGCGCCGCTCGTCGTCGCCGCCGACGGCAACTCCACCCGGCTCTCCCTCGCCATGGGGTTGCACCGGCGCGAGGACCGGCCGATGGGTGTGGCCGTACGGACGTACTTCACCAGCCCCCGGCACGACGACGACTATCTGGAGTCCTGGCTGGAGCTGTGGGACCGGCGCGGTCCGCAGGACCGGCTGCTGCCCGGCTACGGCTGGATCTTCGGCATGGGCGACGGCACCTCCAACGTCGGCCTCGGCATCCTCAACTCCTCCTCCGCCTTCAAGGAGCTGGACTGGCGCGAGGTCCTCAAGGCGTGGTGCGCCTCGATGCCGGAGGACTGGGGGTTCACCCCGGAGAACATGACGACGCCGATCCGCGGCGCCGCCCTGCCGATGGCCTTCAACCGCCAGCCGCACTACACCAAGGGCCTGCTGCTCGTCGGTGACGCGGGCGGCCTGGTCAACCCGTTCAACGGCGAGGGCATCGCGTACGCCATGGAGTCCGGCCAGATCGCGGCCGATGTCATCGTCCAGGCCCACGCCCGGGCCACCCCGGCCCAGCGCGAGCTGGCGCTGCACAACTACCCGAAGATCCTCAAGGACACCTACGGCGGGTACTACACCCTGGGCCGCGCGTTCGTGAAGATCATCGGCAACCCGAAGATCATGAAGATCGCGACGCAGCGGGGCCTGACCCACCCGGTCCTGATGAAGTTCACGCTGAAGATGCTGGCCAACCTCACCGACCCGACGGGCGGCGACGCGATGGACCGCATCATCAACGGCCTCTCGAAGGTGGCCCCGAAGGCCTGAACGCGCGGCGGTAGTCGCTCGGCGAGACCCCGACCGTACGCAGGAAGTGCCGCCGCAGGTTCGCCGCCGTGCCCAGGCCGCTGCGGTCGCCGACCTGTTCCACGGGCAGGTCGGTGGATTCCAGCAGGCTCTGGGCGCGGGCCACGCGTTGCTGGAGCAGCCACTGCAACGGCGTGGTCCCGCAGGTCTCCCGCACCCTGCGGTGGAAGGTGCGCGGCGACATCCGGGCCCGGCGGGCCAGCGCGTCGACGGTCAGCGGCTCGGAGAGACGCTCGGTCGCCCACTGGAGGACGGCGCCGAGCCCGTCGTCGTCGCTCGGCGGCACGGGGGCCTCGATGAACTGGGCCTGACCGCCGGCGCGGTGGGCGGGCACGACCAGGCGGCGGGCGAGCTGGCCCGCGACCGCGGCGCCGAGGTCCTTCCGTACGAGATGCAGGCAGAGGTCGAGCGCGGCGGTGGCCCCGGCGCTGGTCAAGACCGTTCCCTCGTCGGTGTAGAGCACCGAGTCGTCGACCACGACGGAGGGATGGCGGGCGGCGAGCTGCCCGGTGTGCTGCCAGTGTGCGGTGGCCCGGCGGCCGTCGAGCAGACCGGCGGCGGCGAGGGCGAAGGCGCCGGTGCACAGGGACACCATCCGCGCGCCGGCTCCGGCGGCCGCGCGCAGCGCCTCGACCAGCTCGCCGGGGACCTCCTCGCCGCCCTCCACGACGGCGTCGGGGACGGACGGCACGATGACCGTGTCCGCGCCGACGAGCCCGTCGAGGCCGTGTGTCGCGCGGAGCGACAGGAGCCCGCCCGGCCCGCTCTCCCCGCCCGGCCCGCACAGCCGCAGGTCGTACCAGGGGTCGGCGAGGTCGGGGTGCGGGATGCCGAAGACCGTGGCGGCGATGGAGAGTTCGTACAGCTCCCACAGGGTCACGCCGACGCGGTGGTCGGGGACGACGGCGAGGGCCACGGTTCCGGCGGTCATCCCGTGAGCCTATGGCGGGAATGGTGCGGATGACGTCAGTCCTGCCACTGTCGGCCGGATTCCGCCGCTGGAACGGTGAAGACATGAACGACACGAACGAAGAGCGCACCCCTGTCACCGTCCTCGGCCTCGGTCAGATGGGCGCCGCCCTCGCCGCCGCCCTCCTGGCCGCCGGCCACCCCACCACCGTCTGGAACCGCACCCCGGCCAAGGCCGACGCCCTGGCCGACAAGGGCGCCGTGCGCGCCGCCACGGTCGCCGAGGCGGTCGCCGCGAGCGACCTGGTCGTGGTCTGCGTCCTCGACTACGCCGCCGTACGCGGTCTGCTCGGCCCGGTGGCCGGAACCCTGCGGGGCAAGACCCTCGTCAATCTCACGACCGGCTCTCCCGAGCAGGCCCGGGCGGAGGCGGAGTGGGCGGCCGGCCACGGCATCGGCTATCTGGACGGCGGGATCATGACGACTCCGCCGGGGGTCGGGGACAGCGCCAACATGATCCTGTACGCGGGCGGGCCCGAGCTCCTCGCCCGCCACCGGGCGACCCTCGCGGTGCTCGGCGACCCGGTCGACCTCGGCACGGACGCCGGACTCGCCTCGCTCTACGACGCCGGACTGCTCGGGCTCATGTGGTCGGTGTTCGGCGGCTGGCTGCACGCCACCGCCCTCACGGGCGCCGACGGGGTGACGGCCCGGGACTTCACGGCGGTCGCCACCCGCTGGCTGGGGACCGTCTCCTGGTTCATGAGCGGGTACGCGGAGCAGATCGACGCGGGCGAGTACCCGGGCGCGGACGCCACCATCGACGTCCAGGTGGCGGCGATCGGGCATCTGCTGCACGCGGGGGAGGCGCGGGGCGTCGACGGGCGGCTGCCCCGGCTGCACCTGGAGCTGATGCGCGGCGCGGTCGAGGCGGGACACGGCGGGGACAGCTACGCCAGGATCATCGAGGCATTCCGGAAGTAATCCCCCATGGGTGGACATACCGAAGGGCCGTCGCTCCCCCGAGGAGTGACGGCCCTTCACCGCTGAGACGCGGGAATCGAAGCGGGGATCAGAGGATGCGCACGGCGCCGGACGGGGTGTCCCAGTCCAGCGAGCGCTCGACCACACCGGTCGACGGGTTCTGCGCGCCGACGTACATGCCGCCGCCCACGTAGATGGCCACGTGGTACGAGCCGCTGCGGCTGCCCCAGTACAGGATGTCGCCGGGCTGGAGGTTGCTCAGCGAGACGGAGGTGCCCATGCTCGACTGCGAGCTGGAGACCCGGGGCAGGTCGATGCCGGCCTGGCGGTACGCGGCCTGGACGAGACCGGAGCAGTCCCAGGAGTTGGGGCCGGTGCCGCCGGAGACGTAGGCGTCGCCGACCTGGGCGCGGGCGAAGGCGACGATCGCGGCGGCGGAGCCGGAGGCCACCTGGGTCTCGCCGCTGAACGAGCTGCGGCCGGAGGAGTCCGAGGAGGCGGACGCGGAGAGCGTGGTGCGCTCCGCGGTGCGGGAGGCGCGCTCGCGGGCCTCCTCACGGGCCTTCTCCGCGCGCTCGGCCTCGGCCTTGCGGTCGGCCTCGGCCTTGGCCTTCTTGGCCTCCTGGGCGGCCTTCTTGTAGGCGGCGTCCTCCTGGGCGCGCAGGCTCAGGTCGAGGGCCTCCTGCTGGGACGCCTCGGCCGAGGCGGAGACGGCGCTCGCCAGTTCGGCGTCGAGCGCGCCCAGGGTGGGCATCTCGATGGTCTCGGTCACCGGCTCGGCATTCGCCGGCCCGGCAGCACCGGCCACCGCGATGGTGCTGAGGACGCCACCGGCAACTCCGGCACGGAGCGCGAGCTTGGAAGCGCTGCGGCGGGGCTTCCGGTGGCTGGGTATGTGAGCGGTGTGGGACATGAGTACAACCGCTATCAGGGGTTCACGGTTCCCATCAAGAAACGTGTGTTGCGCCACAGTTACGACCGGAACCGTCCAATCCGCCTCCGTGGCACCCTTATTGACGCCGTAACGGGCAATTCGGGCACCCGTCATCAGGCCCTTGATCACGGGTTTTCCGCGAAACGTCCGAATTGACCGGCGCTTACCACCTCTTTACGAGGTTGGCCAAGCCCCACACTTGACGGGCCGTAGGGAACGTGACGCAGGTCACAAGAGGCCAACTTCGGGGCCCCGCGGGACGTTCGGGAGCGTTCCCGCGCGTCCACTTCGCTCCTCGCGACCCCCCGGCCGGGTGGGGTGAGCCCTCTATCACCCGTGCGAGTCCATCGCGAATTTGCCTGTAGTCACCATCGTTTGATAGGGCAAGGCGGCTCCGACCAGGGAGAACCCCTGTCGATGTCACGTCTCGTGCTCACTTGGCTACTTCTCGTATGAAGATCACCGTTCATCCGAATTCATGATCCTTCGCCTCGTGGTGGAGATCACAAAGTCCTTGTCGTACCCCGTGTCGCAGATCACAGAGCGACAGGCATAGGATGCGTGGCAAACGGGCTTGTGAACTGCCTCACATGTACGCGATCTTCGAGGCGGCGAGACGAATGCCCGCTGCGGTCCAACGGTCAAGGACGACTGGAAGGAGCGAGGAGCGTGAATGCGTACGCGCCCATCCTCGTGCTCGGCGCCCTCGGGGCAGGGTTTGCGATCTTCTCCGTGGTCATGGCCACGCTAATCGGCCCAAAGCGGTACAACAGGGCGAAGCTTGAGGCGTACGAGTGCGGCATCGAACCGACGCCCACTCCGGCCGGAGGTGGCCGCTTCCCGATCAAGTACTACCTGACGGCGATGCTCTTCATCATTTTCGACATCGAGATCGTCTTCCTCTATCCCTGGGCCGTCACCTTCGACGCCCTGGGGCTTTTCGGGCTCGTGGAGATGCTGCTCTTCGTGCTCACCGTCTTCGTCGCCTACGCCTATGTGTGGCGGCGCGGCGGCCTGGAATGGGACTGAGGGGCTGAGGGGCACCTATGGGACTCGAAGAGAAGCTGCCGAGCGGATTCCTGCTGACGACGGTCGAACAGGCCGCGGGCTGGGTGCGCAAGTCGTCCGTCTTCCCGGCGACCTTCGGCCTGGCCTGCTGCGCCATCGAGATGATGACGACCGGCGCCGGCCGCTACGACCTGGCGCGGTTCGGCATGGAGGTCTTCCGCGGCTCGCCGCGCCAGGCCGACCTGATGATCGTGGCCGGCCGGGTCAGCCAGAAGATGGCGCCCGTCCTGCGGCAGGTCTATGACCAGATGCCCAACCCCAAGTGGGTCATCTCCATGGGGGTGTGCGCGTCTTCGGGCGGAATGTTCAACAATTACGCGATTGTGCAGGGCGTTGATCACATTGTTCCGGTTGACATCTATTTGCCGGGCTGCCCGCCGCGCCCGGAGATGCTGATGGACGCGATCCTCAAGCTCCACCAGAAGATCCAGACCTCCAAGCTCGGCGTGAACGCGGAGGAAGCGGCCCGCGAGGCGGAGGAGGCGGCGCTCAAGGCGCTGCCGACGATCGAGATGAAGGGTCTGCTCCGTTGAGTGACGAGACACCCAACCCCGACAAGGAGCTCAGCGCACAGAACCTGCCGGGTCAGCGCGGGGACCACGGCGAGGAGGTCCGCGTCCAGCGCGGGATGTTCGGTGCCCAGAGCGGCGCCGACACCAGCGGCTACGGCGGCCTCGTCCGCTCCGTCCGGCTGCCCGGCCCGGCCACCCGCCCCTACGGCGGATGGTTCGACGAGGTCGCCGACGAACTCGAGGGCGCGCTCGACGAGCAGGGACTCCTCCCCGAGAACGCCATCGAGAAGACGGTCGTCGACCGCGGCGAGCTGACCTTCCACATCGCCCGCGAGCATCTCCTGCGCGTCGCCCGCACCCTCCGCGACGACCCCGCCCTGCGCTTCGAGCTCTGTACGGGCGTCTCCGGCGTCCACTACCCCGGCGACAAGGGCCGCGAGCTGCACGCCGTGTACCACCTGCGCTCGCTCACCCACGGCCGGCTGATCCGCCTGGAGGTCGCCGCCCCCGACGCCGACCCGCACATCCCGTCCCTCGTCGAGGTCTACCCGACCAACGACTGGCACGAGCGCGAGACGTACGACTTCTTCGGCATCGTCTTCGACGGCCACCCCGCCCTCACCCGGATCATGATGCCGGACGACTGGCAGGGCTTCCCGCAGCGCAAGGACTACCCCCTCGGCGGAATCCCCGTCGAGTACAAGGGCGCCCAGATCCCGGCTCCGGACCAGCGGAGGTCGTACTCGTGACCACCCCATCTGCATCCCCGCGCGAGACCACCGAAGGGGCCGTCTACACGGTCACCGGCGGCGACTGGGACGAGGTCGTCCAGTCCGCCGCCAAGGCCGACGACGAACGGATCGTCGTCAACATGGGTCCGCAGCACCCGTCCACGCACGGCGTGCTCCGCCTGATCCTGGAGATCGACGGCGAGACCGTCACGGAGGCCCGCTGCGGCATCGGCTACCTCCACACCGGCATCGAGAAGAACCTCGAGTACCGGACCTGGACGCAGGGCACCACCTTCGTCACGCGCATGGACTACCTCACCTCGTTCTACAACGAGACGGCGTACTGCCTGGGCGTCGAGAAGCTGCTCGGCATCACCGACCAGATCCCGGACCGGGCCAGCGTCATCCGCGTCCTGCTGATGGAGCTCAACCGGCTCTCCTCGCACCTGGTGTGCATCGCCACCGGCGGCATGGAGCTCGGCGCGACCACGATCATGATCTACGGCTTCCGGGACCGCGAGATGATCCTGGACCTGTACGAACTGATCACCGGCCTGCGCATGAACCACGCGTTCATCCGCCCCGGCGGCCTCGCCCAGGACCTCCCGCCCGGCGCGGTCGACGCCGTGCGCGAGTTCGTGAAGACCATGAAGAAGAACCTGCCGGAGTACGACAAGCTCGCCACCGGCAACCCCATCTTCAAGGCCCGTATGCAGGACGTCGGCTACCTCGACCTCACCGGCTGCATGGCGCTCGGCGCCACCGGACCGATCCTGCGCTCCGCGGGCCTCCCGCACGACCTGCGCAAGACCGACCCGTACTGCGGCTACGAGAACTACGAGTTCGACATCCCGACCGCCGACTCCTGCGACTCGTACGGGCGCTTCCTGATCCGCCTGGAAGAGATGCGGCAGTCCCTGCGGATCGTCGAGCAGTGCCTGGACCGCCTGGAGCCGGGCCCGGTCATGGTCGGCGACAAGAAGATCGCCTGGCCCGCGCAGCTCGCGCTCGGCCCCGACGGCCTCGGCAACTCCCTCGACCACATCAAGAAGATCATGGGCACCTCCATGGAGGCCCTGATCCACCACTTCAAGCTGGTCACCGAGGGCTTCCGGGTCCCCGCCGGACAGGCCTACGCCGCCGTCGAGTCGCCCAAGGGCGAGCTGGGCGCGCACGTCGTCAGCGACGGCGGCACCCGCCCCTACCGGGTCCACTTCCGCGACCCGTCCTTCACCAACCTGCAGGCCATGGCGGCGATGTGCGAGGGCGGCCAGGTCGCCGACGTCATCGTCGCCGTCGCCTCCATCGACCCCGTGATGGGAGGCGTCGACCGATGACGGACGGACACACCAGTCTCGGGATGCCCCAGCTCCCCGCCCCCGACTACCCGGCCGAGGTCCGCGCCCGGCTGGAGGCGGACGCCAAGGAGATCATCGCCCGCTACCCGGGGTCCCGCTCCGCGCTCCTGCCGATGCTGCACCTGGTGCAGTCGGAGGAGGGCCACGTCACGCGTACCGGCATGCGGTTCTGCGCCGACCTCCTCGGCCTGACCACCGCCGAGGTCACCGCCGTGGCCACCTTCTACTCGATGTACCGCCGCAGGCCGTCCGGCGACTACCAGGTCGGGGTCTGCACCAACACGCTCTGCGCGGTCATGGGCGGCGACGCGATCTTCGAGGAGCTGAAGCAGCACCTCGGCGTCGGCAACGAGGGCACGACCGACGACGGCAAGATCACCCTCGAGCACATCGAGTGCAACGCGGCCTGCGACTTCGCGCCCGTGGTGATGGTCAACTGGGAGTTCTTCGACAACCAGACGCCCGAGTCGGCCAAGCGCATGGTCGACGACCTGCGAGCCGGCCGTCCGGTCGAGCCGACTCGTGGCGCCCCGCTGTGCACGTTCAAGGAGACCGCCCGCATCCTGGCCGGTTTCCCCGACGAGCGTGAGGGTGCCGTCGAGGCCACCGGAGGGGCCGGCCCGGCCTCGCTCGTCGGACTGCGCCTGGCCAAGGGCGAGAATCCGCACCACAAGATCGTCCACCCGCGCGGCGAAACGGCCAGTGGGGAGGGGGAGTGATGACCTTGGCAGCCGAGATCGACCACAGCAGCCCCGAGAAGCTTCTCGCGCCCGTCCTTTCGGCGTTCTGGGACCAGCCCAACTCCTGGACCCTGGAGACGTACAAGAGGCACGAGGGGTACGAAGGGCTGAAGAAGGCCCTCGCGATGTCGCCCGACGACCTCATCGCGTACGTCAAGGACTCCGGCCTCCGCGGCCGCGGCGGCGCCGGCTTCCCCACCGGAATGAAGTGGCAGTTCATTCCGCAGGGCGACGGCAAGCCGCACTACCTCGTCGTCAACGCCGACGAGTCCGAGCCGGGGACCTGCAAGGACATCCCGCTCCTCTTCGCCAACCCGCACTCGCTCATCGAGGGCATCGTGATCGCCTGCTACGCGATCCGGTCGAACCACGCCTTCATCTATCTGCGCGGCGAGGTCGTCCCCGTCCTGCGCCGGCTGCACGAGGCCGTGCGCGAGGCCTACGAGGCCGGATACCTCGGCGAGAACATCCTCGGCAGCGGACTGAACCTCGAACTCACCGTGCACGCGGGAGCCGGCGCCTACATCTGCGGCGAGGAGACCGCCCTGCTCGACTCCCTCGAAGGACGGCGCGGCCAGCCCCGGCTGCGTCCCCCCTTCCCCGCGGTCGCCGGTCTGTACGCCTGCCCCACCGTGGTGAACAACGTCGAGTCCATCGCGTCCGTTCCCGCGATCCTCAACCGGGGCAAGGACTGGTTCAAGTCGATGGGCAGCGAGAAGTCCCCCGGCTTCACGCTCTACTCGCTCAGCGGGCACGTCGCCTCGCCCGGCCAGTACGAGGCCCCGCTCGGCATCACGCTGCGCCAGCTCCTCGACATGAGCGGCGGGATGCGCCCCGGGCACCGGCTGAAGTTCTGGACCCCGGGCGGCTCCTCCACCCCGATGTTCACCGACGAGCACCTCGACGTGCCGCTGGACTACGAGGGCGTGGGCGCGGCCGGCTCGATGCTCGGCACCAAGGCGCTCCAGTGCTTCGACGAGACCACGTGCGTCGTGCGTGCGGTGACCCGGTGGACCGAGTTCTACGCCCACGAGTCCTGCGGCAAGTGCACCCCGTGCCGTGAGGGCACGTACTGGCTGGTGCAGTTGCTTCGCGACATCGAGGCCGGCAAGGGCGTCATGTCCGACCTCGACAAGCTCAACGACATCGCCGACAACATCAACGGCAAGTCGTTCTGCGCCCTCGGCGACGGCGCCGCCTCCCCGATCTTCTCCTCGCTGAAGTACTTCCGCGAGGAGTACGAGCAGCACATCACCGGCCGGGGCTGCCCCTTCGACCCGGCCAAGTCGACCGCCTGGGCGGACCACCACAAGGAGGTGACGGCATGACGGTGACCACGTCGAACCCGGCCGGAGGCGGCGAAGCCGCCGTCCCGCCCGAGGATCTCGTCACGCTGACCATCGACGGCGCCGAGATCTCCGTCCCCAAGGGGACCCTGGTCATCCGGGCCGCCGAACAGCTCGGCATCGAGATCCCGCGCTTCTGCGACCACCCGCTCCTCGACCCGGCCGGCGCCTGCCGGCAGTGCATCGTCGAGGTCGAGGGCCAGCGCAAGCCGATGGCCTCCTGCACCATCACCTGCACCGACGGCATGGTGGTGAAGTCGCAGCTGACCAGCCCGGTCGCCGAGAAGGCCCAGCACGGCGTGATGGAGCTGCTGCTCATCAACCACCCGCTGGACTGCCCCGTCTGCGACAAGGGCGGCGAGTGCCCGCTGCAGAACCAGGCGATGTCCCACGGCAGGGCCGACTCCCGCTTCGACGGGAAGAAGCGGACCTACGAGAAGCCGGTGCCGATCTCCACCCAGGTGCTGCTCGACCGCGAACGGTGCGTGCTGTGCGCGCGCTGCACCCGCTTCTCCAACCAGGTCGCCGGCGACCCGATGATCGAACTGATCGAGCGCGGCGCGCTCCAGCAGGTCGGCACCGGCGAGGGCGACCCCTTCGAGTCGTACTTCTCCGGCAACACCATCCAGATCTGCCCGGTCGGCGCCCTCACCTCGGCGGCGTACCGGTTCCGCTCCCGCCCCTTCGACCTGGTGTCCTCGCCGAGCGTCTGCGAGCACTGCGCGGGCGGCTGCGCCACGCGCACCGACCACCGGCGCGGCAAGGTCATGCGACGGCTCGCCGCCGAGGACCCGGAGGTCAACGAGGAGTGGGTGTGCGACAAGGGACGGTTCGCGTTCCGGTACGCGCAGCAGCGTGACCGGATCACCACCCCGCTGGTCCGCAACGGCGAGGGAGTGCTCGAACCGGCATCCTGGCCCGAGGCCCTGGAGGCGGCCGCCCGCGGGCTCGTGCGCGGCCGTACCGGCGTCCTGGCCGGCGGGCGGCTGACCGTCGAGGACGCCTACGCCTACGCCAAGTTCGCCCGGGTCGCCCTCGACACCAACGACGTCGACTTCCGGGCCCGCGTCCACTCCAGCGAGGAGGCCGACTTCCTCGCCTCCACCGTCGCCGGGCGCGGACGGGACCTGGACGGCAGCGGGGTCACGTACACCTCGCTGGAAGCCGCTCCGGCCGTACTGCTCGTCGGCATCGAGGCCGAGGAGGAGGCCCCCGGGGTCTTCCTGCGGCTGCGCAAGGCGTGGCGGAAGAAGGGCCAGAAGACCTACGCGCTCGCCTCCTACGCGACCCGGGGCCTGGTGAAGGCGGGCGGCACGCTGCTGCCGGCCGCGCCCGGCACCGAGACCGAGTGGCTGGACGCCCTCACCTCCAGGGTCGGCCTCGACACGGCCGGTACGGAGGCGGCCGAGGCGCTGCGGCGGGACGGCGCGGTCATCGTGGTCGGCGAACGCCTGGCCGCCGTGCCGGGCGCGCTCACCGCGGCGGTCCGGGCCGCGACGGCGACCGGCGCCCGGCTGGTGTGGATCCCGCGCCGGGCGGGCGAGCGCGGCGCGCTCGAAGCCGGCGCGATCCCCACGCTGCTGCCCGGCGGCCGCCCCGCGACCGACCCCCGCGCGCGTGAGGAGGTCGCGGTCGCCTGGGGCGTACGCGAACTCCCGCACGGCTACGGCCGCGACACCGGCCAGATCGTGGAGGCCGCCGCCACCGGTGAACTGGGCGCGCTGCTCGTCGGCGGCGTCGAGGTCCGCGACCTGCCCGACCCGGCACGCGCGCGTGAAGCCCTCGACGCGGCCTTCGTGGTCTCCCTGGAGCTGCGGCCGAGCGAGGTCACCGAGCGGGCCGACGTGGTCCTCCCGGTCGCCGCCGTCGCCGAGAAGGCCGGCACCTTCCTCAACTGGGAGGGCAGGGCGCGCCTCTTCGAGGCCGCGCTCAAGCCCGAGCAGATGACCCGGCGTCTGGCCCCCGCCGACGCGCGCGTGCTCCACATGCTCGCCGACGCCCTCGACGCGCATCTGGCGCTGCCCGATCTGCGCTCCGTGCGACGGGAGATGGACCGGCTCGGCGGCTGGACCGGCGAGCGGGCCTCCGACCCCGTCGAGCCCGCGCAGGCCGCGTCCCGGCCGGGCGAGGGCGAGGCCGTCCTCGCCGGCCACCGGCTCCTGCTCGACCTGGGCAGGCTCCAGGAGGGCGACACGGCCCTCGCCGGCACTCGTCACGCGGCACCCGCCCGGCTCTCGGCTGCCACCGCGGCCGAGACCGGCGTCAAGGACGGCGACGTCCTCGCCGTGACCGGACCGGCGGGCACCGTCCGGCTGCCGCTCCAGGTCACCGAGATGCCCGACCGGGTGGTCTGGCTGCCGCTCAACTCGACCGGCGGCGGCGTCCTCTCCGACACCGGCGCCCACCCGGGCGACCTGGTCCGCATCGGTCCCGCGGCTTCCACGGAGGTGCAGGCATGACCACGCCGCTCGCTGCCGAGGACCTGTCCATGTTCGGCACCGACCCCTGGTGGCTGGTGCTGATCAAGGCCGTCTTCTGCTTCGCCTTCCTGATGATCACCGTGCTCTTCTCCATCGTGTGGGAGCGCAAGGTCGTCGCCTGGATGCAGCTGCGCGTCGGCCCCAACCGGCACGGCCCCTGGGGCCTCCTCCAGTCCCTCGCGGACGGCATCAAGCTGATGCTGAAGGAGGACGTCGTCGTCAAGCGTGCCGACAAGGTCGTCTACATCCTCGCGCCGATCATCGCCGCGGCCCCGGCGTTCATGGCGATCGCCGTGATCCCCTTCGGCCCGGCCGGCAACGAGGTCTCGATCTTCGGCCACCGCACCACGATGCAGCTCACCGACCTGCCGATCGCCATGCTGTACGTCCTGGCCATCGCGTCCGTCGGCATCTACGGCATCGTCCTCGCCGGCTGGTCGTCGGGCTCCACGTACCCGCTCCTCGGCGGTCTGCGCTCCTGCGCGCAGATGATCTCCTACGAGATCGCGATGGGCGCCGCGTTCGCCTCCGTCTTCCTCTACTCCGGGTCGATGTCGACCTCGGCGATCGTGGAGGCGCAGGCGGACCGCTGGTTCATCATCCTGCTGCCGGTCTCCTTCATCATCTACGTGGTCACGATGGTCGGCGAGACCAACCGAGCCCCGTTCGACATGCCGGAGTCCGAGGGCGACCTGGTCGGCGGCTTCAACACCGAGTACAGCTCCATCAAGTTCGCGATGTTCATGCTCGCCGAGTACGTGAACATGGTGACGGTCTCGGCCGTGTCGGTGACGCTCTTCCTGGGCGGCTGGCGGGCCCCGTACCCGATCTCCACCTTCTGGGAGGGCGCGAACCACGGCTGGTGGCCGATGCTCTGGTTCGTCCTCAAGGTGCAGCTGCTGCTGTTCTTCTTCATCTGGCTGCGCGGCACGCTGCCTCGCGTCCGCTACGACCAGCTGATGAAGCTCGGCTGGAAGGTCCTCATCCCCGTCTCGGTGGTCTGGCTGATGCTGGTCGCCACCGTCCGGGCGCTGCGGAACGCGAACTACGACTTCCAGACGATCGTGCTCTATGTCGCGGGCGCCGTCCTCGCCGTGCTGCTCCTCTCCTTCATCGCCGACATGTTCCGCGACAAGAGGGCGAAGGGCGCGGAGGAGAAGGACGGCCCCGAGGCCGCGTTCGACCCGATGGCCGGCGGATTCCCCGTACCGCCCAAGCCAGGACAGTCCCTGCCGCCGGTGCCCCGGCGCCGGTCCCGCCACGAGGCGGGGCTGGTTGTCAGTGGTGCCCCCGATACTGCTACTGCGAGTGATGGAAAGGAGACGGACGGTGTCTGATTTCCAGAATCCGGTGGCCGGCTTCGGCGTGACCTTCAAGGCCATGTTCAAGAAGCGGCTGACCGAGCAGTACCCGGAGCAGCAGAAGACGACGGCGCCGCGCTTCCACGGCCGGCACCAGCTCAACCGTCATCCGGACGGTCTTGAGAAGTGCGTGGGCTGCGAGCTGTGCGCCTGGGCCTGCCCCGCCGACGCCATCTATGTGGAGGGCGCCGACAACACGGACGAGGAGCGCTACTCCCCGGGCGAGCGGTACGGCGCGGTCTACCAGATCAACTACGCCCGCTGCATCCTGTGCGGCCTGTGCATCGAGGCCTGCCCGACCCGGGCGCTGACGATGACCAACGAGTTCGAACTGGCCGACTCCTCCCGCGAGAACCTCATCTACACCAAGGAGCAGCTGCTCGCCGGGCTGGAGGAGGGCATGGTCGACACCCCGCACGCCATCTTCCCCGGCACGGACGAGCAGGACTACTACCGGGGTCTGGTCACCGGGGCCGCGCCCGGCACGGTCCGGCAGGTCGCCACGTCCAAGGGGGAGAAGGGCGAGCCGGAAGAGGTGGACGCATGAGCGCCGACCTCGCGGCCACGACCCTGGCGGCGTACACCACCTCCGGCGGCGAGGCCCTCCAGTTCTGGGTCCTCGGCACCGTCGCCGTCATCGGCGCCCTGTGCACCATCCTGATGAAGAAGGCCGTGCACAGCGCCCTCTGCCTGGCCGGCACGATGATCGTCCTGGCGGTCTTCTACCTCGCCAACGGCGCCTACTTCCTCGGCATCGTCCAGATCGTCGTCTACACCGGCGCGATCATGATGCTCTTCCTCTTCGTCGTCATGCTGGTCGGTGTCACGGCCGCGGACTCGCTGAAGGAGACCATCAAGGGGCAGCGTTGGTGGGCCGTCGCCTGCGGGCTCGGCTTCGGCGTCCTGCTGATCGCCGGAATCGGCCGGGCCTCGCTGACGGAGTTCAACGGACTCGGCCCGGCCAACAGCGCCCACGGCGGAAACGTCGAGGGCATCGCCGCCCTCATCTTCACCAAGTACGTCTTCGCCTTCGAGATCACCGGCGCGCTGCTCATCACCGCGGCCGTCGGCGCGATGGTCCTCACCCACCGGGAGCGCACCGAGAAGGCCCGCACCCAGCGGGAGCTCGCCGAACAGCGGGTGCGCGAGGGCAAGCACGTACCGCCGCTGCCGGCGCCCGGCGTCTACGCCCGGCACAACGCCGTGGACATCGCCGGTCTGCTGCCGGACGGCACCCCCGCCGAGCTGACCGTGATGCAGACCCTGCGCAAGCGCGGCCAGATCCGCGACGTGTCCACCGAGGCGCTGGCCGACCTCAAGGCGCTCGAGCAGCGCGCCGAGGAGCGGCTGGGCCGGGACCGGGACCGGGACGATGAGGAGGCCACGCGGTGAATCCCGTCAACTATCTCTATCTCGCCGCCCTGTTGTTCACCATCGGCGCGGCCGGGGTGCTGATCCGGCGCAACGCGATCGTGGTCTTCATGTGCGTCGAGCTGATGCTCAACGCCTGCAACCTCGCGTTCGTCGCCTTCTCCCGTATGCACGGCAATCTCGACGGCCAGATCATCGCCTTCTTCACGATGGTCGTCGCCGCCGCGGAGGTCGTGGTCGGGCTCGCGATCATCGTGTCGCTCTTCCGTTCCCGCCACTCGGCCTCGGTCGACGACGCCAGCCTGATGAAGCTGTAAGGGGCTGAAACGTGCAGAATCTGATTGCGCTGCTGGTCGCGGCGCCCCTGCTGGGAGCGGTCGTCCTGCTGTGCGGCGGGCGGCGCCTGGACAAGGCCGGGCACTGGCTCGGCACGCTCCTCGCGGCCGCCTCCTTCGTCATCGGTGCCGTCCTGTTCACCGACATGCTGGGCAAGGGCGCCGAGGACCGGGCCCTGCACCAGCGGCTGTTCAGCTGGGTCCCGGTCGAGGGCTTCCAGGCGGACATCGCCTTCCAGCTCGACCAGCTGTCGATGACCTTCGTGCTGCTGATCACCGGCGTCGGCTCGCTCATCCACGTGTACTCCATCGGGTACATGGAGCACGACGAGCGCCGCCGCCGCTTCTTCGGCTATCTGAACCTCTTCCTCGCGGCGATGCTGCTGCTCGTCCTCGCCGACAACTACCTGCTGCTGTACTTCGGCTGGGAGGGCGTCGGCCTCGCCTCGTACCTCCTGATCGGCTTCTGGCAGCACAAGCCCACCGCGGCGACCGCGGCGAAGAAGGCGTTCCTGGTCAACCGGGTCGGCGACATGGGTCTGTCGATCGCCATCATGCTGATGTTCACCACCTTCGGGACCTTCGCCTTCGGGCCGGTGCTCTCGTCGGTGGGGGAGACCTCCGAGGGCACGCTGACCGCGATCGGGCTGATGCTCCTCCTCGCCGCCTGCGGCAAGTCGGCCCAGGTGCCGCTGCAGTCCTGGCTCGGGGACGCGATGGAGGGCCCGACCCCGGTCTCGGCCCTCATCCACGCGGCCACGATGGTCACCGCCGGTGTCTATCTCATCGTCCGCTCGGCCGACATCTTCAACGCCGCCCCGGACGCGCAGCTCGCGGTCACCGTGGTCGGCGCGGTCACGCTCCTGTTCGGTGCGATCGTCGGTTGCGCCAAGGACGACATCAAGAAGGCGCTGGCCGGCTCGACGATGTCGCAGATCGGCTACATGATCCTGGCGGCGGGCCTCGGCCCCATCGGCTACGCCTTCGCGATCATGCACCTGGTGACGCACGGCTTCTTCAAGGCCGGGCTCTTCCTCGGCGCCGGTTCGGTCATGCACGGCATGAACGACGAGGTGGACATGCGCAAGTACGGCGGGCTGCGGAAGTACATGCCCGTCACCTTCGCCACCTTCGGTCTCGGCTATCTCGCGATCATCGGCTTCCCGGGTCTGTCCGGCTTCTTCTCCAAGGACAAGATCATCGAGGCCGCCTTCGCCAAGGGCGGCACCGAGGGCTGGATCCTCGGCGGGGTCGCCCTGCTCGGCGCGGCCATCACCGCGTACTACATGACCCGCGTGATGATCATGACGTTCTTCGGTGAGAAGCGCTGGCAGCCGGCGCCCGACCCGGCGACCGCCCCGGGCATCGAGCCCGGAGCCGAGGCGAAGCCCGGCGACATGCCGCACCCGCACGAGTCCCCGAAGTCGATGACGATCCCGATGATCCTGCTGGCCGTGGGATCGGTCGGCGCGGGCGCCCTGTTCGGAATCGGCGACCGCTTCGTGAAGTGGTTGGAGCCCGTGACGAAGTTCGAGCACGGACACCCGCCGATCAGCGCCGGAGCCATCACCTCCGCCACGGTCGCCGTCATGGTGATCGGTGTCGCGATCGCCTACCTCCAGTACGGGCGCAGGCCCGTCCCGGTGGTCGCCCCGCGCGGCTCGCTGCTCACCCGGGCCGCCCGCCGCGACCTGCTCCAGGACGACTTCAACCACGTCGTCCTCGTCCGCGGTGGCGAGCACCTCACCCGCTCGCTGGTCTACGTCGACCACAGCCTCGTCGACGGCGTGGTCAACGGCACCGCGGCCTCGGTCGGTGGACTGTCCGGCCGGCTGCGCAAGCTGCAGAACGGCTACGCCCGCTCCTATGCGGTCTCCATGTTCGGAGGTACTGCGGTGCTGATCGCCGCGACCCTGCTGATGAGGGCGGTGTAACCGATGTCCCCCATCGTGAACGCGGGCTTCCCGCTCCTGACGGCGACGGCGGCGGTGCCGGCGGTCGGTGCGATCCTCACCGCCGCCGTTCCCGCCACCCGCCGCACCGCCGCCAAGTGGCTGGCGCTGACCGTCTCGCTCGTCACGCTCGTGCTCGCCGCGATCGTGCTCGTCCGCTTCGAGCCGGGCGGTGACCGCTACCAGCTCGTCGAATCGCACTCCTGGATCAAGGACTTCGGGGTCCGCTACGAACTGGGCGTCGACGGCATCGGGGTGGCGCTGATCGCGCTCACCGCGCTGCTGATCCCCTTCGTCATCCTGGCCGGCTGGCACGACGCCGACCCCCTGGAGACGAAGTCCTCGCGCTGGCGGCCGACGCAGGGCTTCTTCGCCCTGATCCTGATGGTCGAGGCGATGGTGATCCTCTCCTTCGAGGCCACCGACGTCTTCCTCTTCTACATCCTGTTCGAAGCCATGCTCATCCCGATGTACTTCCTCATCGGCGGCTTCGGCGACCGGGCGCACGCGGGCTCCGACGAGAATGCCGCGGCCCAACGCTCGTACGCGGCGGTCAAGTTCCTGCTGTACAACCTGGTCGGCGGGCTGATCATGCTCGCCGCCGTCATCGGCCTGTACGTCGTCGCCGGGAACTTCTCCCTGACGGAGATCGCCGAGGCGCGGGCGAGCGGGCAACTGGAGATGGCGACCAACACCGAGCGGCTGCTCTTCCTCGGCTTCTTCTTCGCGTTCGCGGTGAAGGCGCCGCTGTGGCCGCTGCACACCTGGCTGCCGAACGCGATGGGGGAGGCGACCGCCCCGGTCGCCGTCCTCATCACCGCCGTGGTCGACAAGGTCGGCACTTTCGCGATGCTCCGCTTCTGCCTCGGGCTCTTCCCCGAGGCGTCGAAGTGGGCGACCCCGGTGATCATCGCGCTCGCCCTGATCAGCATCGTGTACGGCGCGCTGCTCGCCGTCGGCCAGCGGGACATCAAGCGCCTGGTCGCGTACGCCTCGATCTCCCACTTCGGCTTCATCATCATGGGCATCTTCGCGATGACCAGCCAGGGCCAGAGCGGTGCCACGCTCTACATGGTCAACCACGGGCTCTCGACGGCCGCGCTGATGCTGGTGGCCGGCTTCCTGATCTCCCGGCGCGGTTCGCGGCTCATCGCCGACTACGGCGGTGTGCAGAAGGTCGCCCCGGTGCTCGCCGGCACCTTCCTGATCGGTGGCCTGGCCACCCTCTCGCTGCCGGGCCTCGCGCCCTTCGTCAGTGAGTTCCTGGTCCTCGTCGGCACGTTCGCCCGCTACCCGGTGGCCGGCATCATCGCCACCACCGGCATCGTCCTCGCCGCGCTCTACACCCTCGTCCTCTACCAGCGGACGATGACGGGCCCGGTCAAGGAGGAGGTCCGCACCATGCCGGACCTGCGGGTGCGCGAACTGGCCGTCGTGGCGCCGCTGATCGCCCTGTTGATCTTCCTCGGGGTGTTCCCGAAGCCGCTGACCGACATCGTCAACCCGGCCGTCACCCACACCATGTCCGACGTCCAGCAGAAGGACCCTGCACCCGAAGTGGAGGCGGCCAAGTGAGCGCATCTGCCGTCGCGCCAGCTGTCCACAGCCTGTGGACGACGGCCGCCGAGCCGTTGAACAAGATCCCGGCACCCCACATCGAGTACGTCCAGCTCTCACCCGTACTCATCGTGGTCGGCGCCGCGGTCCTCAGCGTCCTCGTCGAGGCCTTCGTGCCCCGCAAGGGCCGCTACTACAGCCAGGTGTTCCTCAGCGTCCTGGCCCTGGTCGTCGCCTTCGCCGCCATCGTCGGCCTGGCGGCCGGCGGGTACGGCTCCACCAAGGCGCACATCGCCGCCATGGGGGCCATCGCCGTCGACGGCCCGGCGCTCTTCCTGCAGGGCACCATTCTCCTCGCCTCGATCGTCGCGGTCTTCACCTTCGCCGAGCGCAGGCTCGACCCGGCCGACCACGGCCACAAGGTCGACTCCTTCGCGGCCGAGGCCGCCGCCGTCCCCGGCAGCGACCAGGAACGGGCGGCGGTCAAGGCCGGGTTCACCACCACCGAGGTGTTCCCGCTGGCGCTGTTCGCGGTCGCCGGCATGCTGGTCTTCCCGGCCGCCAACGACCTGCTGACGCTCTTCATCGCCCTGGAGGTCTTCTCCCTCCCGCTCTACCTCCTGTGCGCCATCGCCCGCCGCAAGCGGCTGATGTCGCAGGAGGCCGCGGTCAAGTACTTCCTCCTGGGCGCCTTCTCCTCGGCGTTCCTGCTCTTCGGCATCGCCCTGCTGTACGGCTACGCGGGCTCCGTCTCGTACGCCACCATCGCGAACGTCGTCGACGGCTCGGTCGCCGCGGTCGACCCGGCGCTCGCCGCCACCATGGGCAACGACATCCTGCTGCTCATCGGTTTCGCCATGGTCCTCATGGGGCTGCTGTTCAAGGTCGGCGCCGTTCCGTTCCACATGTGGACCCCGGACGTCTACCAGGGCGCGCCGACCCCCGTCACCGGCTTCATGGCAGCCGCGACGAAGGTCGCCGCGTTCGGTGCGATGCTGCGTCTGCTGTACGTGGTGCTGCCCGGCCTCACGTGGGACTGGCGGCCGGTCATGTGGGGCGTGGCCATCGTCACCATGCTGGGCGGCGCGATCGTCGCGATCACCCAGACCGACATCAAGCGGCTCCTCGCGTACTCCTCGATCGCCCACGCCGGGTTCATCCTGGCCGGTGTCATCGCGGCCACGCCCACGGGTGTCTCGTCCGTCCTGTTCTACCTCGGCGCCTACTCCTTCGTGACGATCGGCGCCTTCGCCGTGGTCACCCTGGTGCGCGACGCGGGCGGCGAGGCGACGCACCTGTCCAAGTGGGCGGGTCTCGGGCGCCGTTCGCCGCTCGTGGCGGCGGTCTTCGCGGTCTTCCTGCTCGCCTTCGCCGGCATCCCGCTGACCTCCGGATTCGCCGGGAAGTTCGCGGTCTTCAAGGCGGCGGCGGAGGGCGGCGCGGGCGCGCTGGTCGTGGTCGGCGTGGTCTCGTCGGCGGTCGCCGCGTTCTTCTACATCCGGGTGATCGTGCTGATGTTCTTCAGCGAGCCGAAGACCGACGGCCCGACGGTCGCCGTGCCGTCGGGCTTCACGACGGTCGCGATCACGGTCGGTGTGGCGGTGACGCTGGTGCTCGGCGTCGCCCCGCAGTACTTCCTGGACCTGGCGAGCCAGGCCGGCGTGTTCGTCCGCTAGCCGGTACGACACCGCTCAGGGCCCGGTCCCCCGCGAAGGCGGGGGCCGGGCCCTGCGGCGTGTCTACGCCGTCGGCTTCGCCTCGTCGGAGCACTTCACCCGCGGGTTGTACGGGACGAACACACCCTTCGGGTTCTTCTTGAAGAGCCAGGCGTGCAGGGTGTACACGTCGCCCACGCCGGGGATGACTTCCGGGTCGTCGAAGCCGCGGCCGAAGATCTGTGGCCGGGGCTGGCCGGTGTTGGGAACGACCCACTCGAGCGCGACCAGCTTCCGCTCGCCCTTCTCGTGGCCCTTGTCCTGGCCGTTCATCCGGGCGTTCTCGGGGCCGTTCGGCTTGGCGGTCTCCTGCCCGTTGGGCTTGGCGGTCTCCTGCCCGTTGGGCTTGCCGGTCTCGTGGCCGTTCTCGTCAGCCTTGTGGTCGTCCGCGTACAGCAGAGCCGCGGGCTTGGCCGGGTCGATCGAGCCGACGTGCGCGGGCTTGACGTAGTGGTAGCCCATGCCGCCCTCGTCCGAGAACACGCACTCGTCCGTCCGGATGTAGCCGTCGTCCAGGGCAGCCTGTTCCGACTTGTACTTCACCGTGGCGTCGTAGGCCCTCGCCAGGTCCCCTTCGAAGGGGTTGCCACCGTGTGTCGCATCGGGTGCGGGGTCGGAGGCCGCGGCGGGGGCTGCCCCCAGGGTTATCGAGGTGAGGGCGGCCAGACCGACGGCGGCCCTGGCGGAACGGCCGCGGGGTCGTACGGGCATTGCGTTGCTCCTTGGAAGGGACGCGCGCCCCTCGGGGCGCCGGATGCGAGCGGGCTCTCCCCTGTTCCCACAGAGCAGCATGGGCCGCCCGGCCGGGTCACCGCACGCCGGGTGACCCATTCGGGACGGCCCCGCTCAGACGCCCGGCGCGGCCACGATCCGGCCCGTCACCTCGCCGAGCGCGACCTGGGTGCCGTCCGGCCCCGGAGCCCAGGCGGTCAGGGTGACCTCGTCGCCGTCCTCCAGGAACGTCCGCTTCCCGGAGGGCAGTTCGAGGGGGTCGCGGCCGTTCCAGGTCAGTTCCAGGAGCGAACCGCGCTGGTGCACCTCGGGGCCCGAGACCGTACCGGAGCCGTACAGGTCACCGGTTCGCAGCGAGGCGCCGTTGACCGTCATATGGGCGAGCTGCTGGGCGGCCGTCCAGTACATCGTCGAGAACGGCGGCTCGGAGACCACCTCGCCGTTGATCCGGACCGTGATCCGCAGATCGAAGCCGCCGGGCTCCTCCTCGGTGGAGTCGTCGAGGTACGGCAGCAGGTCCTGGTCCCGGGCGGGCGGGCGGACGCGGGCCGCGTCCAGGGCCTCCAGCGGGGTCACCCAGGCCGAGACGGACGTCGTGAACGACTTGCCGAGGAACGGGCCGAGCGGGACGTACTCCCACGCCTGGATGTCACGCGCCGACCAGTCGTTGAGCAGCGTGAGACCGAAGACGTGCTCGCGGAAGTCGCCGAGCGCGACCGGCGTGCCGAGGGCGGAGGGGGTGCCGACGACGAAGCCGACCTCCGCCTCGATGTCCAGCTTCACCGAGGGGCCGAAGACCGGCGCCGGGTCGGTGGGCGCCTTGCGCTGCCCGGCGGGGCGTACGACATCGGTGCCGGAGACGACGACCGTGCCCGCGCGGCCGTGGTAACCGATCGGAAGGTGCTTCCAGTTAGGGGTGAGCGCGTCGCCGTCGGGGCGGAAGATCCGGCCCACGTTGGTGGCGTGGTGCTCGCTCGCGTAGAAGTCGACGTAGTCCGCGACCTCGTACGGCAGGTGCAGCGTGACGGAGTCCAGCGGGTGCAGCAGCGGCTCTATGTCGGACCGGTGGGCGGGCACCGTGACCCAGGCGGTCAGCGCCCGGCGCACATCACGCCAGGCGGTGCGCCCGGCGGCGAGCAGCGGGTTGAGGCTGGGCTGCGCGAGCAGGGCGGCATAGGGCGAACCGAGCGCGTGCGCGGCGGCACCCGCGTCGAGGACATGCCCGCCGATGCGGACGCCGACCCTCCGCCGGTCGGGCTCGCCGGCGGTGGAGAAGACGCCGTACGGAAGGTTGTGCGGGCCGAAGGGATCGCCCTCGGCCAGGTCGAGCGGGGACTGCTCGGGCATCGGTGCTTGCCTCGCTTTCCACGGGTGTGGGGGACACGTTACGGGGCGGGCCGCGCGGCGCGGATGACATGGGTCACACAGGAAGTGTGCCCTCCGTGGGCAACTGTCCATGTTCGGAGGATTCGTACCTCCTGTGAGGGTCCTGTGGGGCGAGCGGGGCATCAAGTTCCCTGATCGGCCCGGTTGTTCGGGTCATACGATCGCCGGGACGAAGCGCCGCGTGAGGTGCCCGCAGGCGCTCGCCCCCACCGTCCCCTTCACGCTGCGCGTGACGAACGGCGGCGACGGCACCGGCTCCGGCGGTGGGGGCGACACCGGCACCACGCAGCAGGGCGGCACCCCACCACTCCGGTGACGGGCAACCGCACCACGACCGGGGGCACGCTCGCCAAGACCGGCTCCAGCGACGCCGTAGCGCGGATCGCGCTCGCGGGTGCCGCGGCCGTCGCGCTCGGTGCCGGTGCCATGGTCGTCGCCCGCCGCCGCGGGACCGGCGCCGGCGCGTAGCGGTAAAGGCCGTGCGCCCCGGTTCCGGATGGGGATGACATGCATCACACAAAAACTGAGGCCTCCGTGCACAACTGTCCGTGTTCGCGGCATTTGCTCACCCTGTGAAGCTCCTGTGCCCGTGCGGGCTCTGCATTCCACCTATTCCGTGGCCTTATGCGGGCCATACGATCGCGTCGGCGTCGAGCCGCGTGACGTATCCGCAGGCGCGACTCCCACAACTCTTTTCATCTTCTCGACCAGAAAAGGTCCGCCTTGAAGATCCGCCGCATGCTCGCGACCGCCGTGGCCGCCGCCGTGACCACGCCTGTCGTGTTCCTCTCCGCCGCTCCCGCCTTCGCGGACACGAAGCCGGCCGGGGCCCAGACGCAGAACCAGAAGCCGTCGATCGAGCAGCTGAAGCTCGAGGTCGCCGCCGCGCAGAAGGCGTACGACGAGGCCGTCGTCGCCGCCGCCAATGCCCAGGTCGAGGTCAAGAAGACGCTCGAGGCCCTGGACAAGGCCGACCACCCGCTGCAGGTCGCCAAGGCCGCCGCCAAGACGGCCGCCGACGAGGCCGCCGCCAAGAAGACCGCCGCCGACGCCGCGGTCGTCGAGGCGCAGGCCAAGCTGGACGCCGCCACCGACGAGACGGCCAAGGAAGAGGCCCAGAAGGCCCTCGACGAGGCGAAGAAGACGGCCGAGGAGGCCGCCGCCGCCAAGACCGCCGCCGACGCCAAGGTGAAGGACGCGGCCGAGGCCATCGACGACGCGCGCGTCGCCGCCGTCCGGAAGGTCAGCGTCGCCGACAAGGCCAAGGAGGACGCCCTCAAGGCCCTCAAGGCCGCCGAGAAGGCGCTCGCCGAGGCCGAGGCCGAGGAGGGCGAGGAGCCCGGCGACGACTGCGTGGAGGAGTCCAAGCTGAAGGCCGGCCTCACCGGCCCGAAGAAGGTCGTCGCCGGTACGAGCGCCGTCTTCACCCTGCGCATCACCAACGGCACCGCCAAGTCGCTGGACGAGGTGGGCGCCTACGCCGAGGCCTTCAACATGGACTCGACGGATGCCAAGGACCTCGACAAGTACCTCGACCTGAGCTGGTCCACCGCGGCCAACCCGAAGTGGCAGGACTTCGACGACGAGACCGGCGCCCTCGCCGGCGCCGTGAAGCCCGGTGGCCACGCCGACATCAAGCTGCGCCTCACGGTCGACGCCAAGTCCCCGGCCGGCGACGGCATCCTGTTCGCCGCGGGCGGCTACGAGAACAAGGACGGGTCCTGCGGCTGGATGCAGGAGGCCGGCTCGATCGAGTTCGACATCGTCGCCAAGTCGAAGCCCGGCACCGGCACCGGTGGCACCACCGGTGGCGGCAACGGCAACACCACCGAGCAGGGCGGCACCTCCACCACCCCGGTGACCGGCGGCGGCAACGGCAACACCGCCACCAACGGTTCGCTCGCCAAGACCGGTTCCAGCGACGTCATTCCGCAGATCGCCCTCGCGGGTGGCGCGGCCCTCGTCCTGGGTGCCGGCGCGATGTTCGTCGTCCGTCGCCGTAAGGCCGGTTCGAACGCCTGACGCGCAGTCTGAGAAAGGGCCCGCATTCCGTTCAGGAATGCGGGCCCTTTCCCTTCCGTGCACCGGGACTTCACCCCGCTGTTCGCGGAATCCGCTTCTCCCAAGTGCGGTGGAAGAGGACTTCGCCGCCCTCCTTGCACACCACTTCGTTCGACGTGCGGAATACCTCCGCGTCGCACGAGATCTCCGAACGCGTGTCGACCGTGACGTCCCACGCCAGATCCGGACGGTGCAGCCGGATCGACCAGTCCGAACGGGTACGGGCGCTCAGCGGGCCGCTCTCCTCGATCGTGTACGTCTCCAGGGCGTCCTCGCCGAGTTCCAGGCCGTCCGGATAGACCCGCGTACCTCCGTACCGGGGGTCGACCTCCAGCCGCCACTCGCCCTTGGCGACGTCACGCACCACGAGCCGCGCCGGGCGGGGCTCCTCCAGCGTCGCCGGGACGCTGACGCCCAGTGGCGCGGACTGCTCCGGCTCGTCCCACTTCACCGCGCCGGCCGTGGGCCGGCGGACCGGGAGGGTCAGGTGCGAGGCGGCCGGGTCGAGCGTGAAGCCCCCCGCGTCCGGCCGGGGCCAGATCCACGGCCAGTACGTGGAGGAGACGGCGAGGCGGACGCGGTGGCCGGGCGGGAAGGCGTGGCCGATGCCGTTCAGCTCGAAGACGTGGTCCTCGCTCTCGCCGGCCCGCGCCGGGACCGCCCGGTCGCGGCCGTGGCGGGCGGAGAAGTTGAGCGCCCCCCGGGTGACCAGGGTCGAGGAGCCGTCCGGGGCGATGTCACAGAGGCGGGCGATCACCTGCCCGGTCGCCGCCGCGGGGCGCAGCGAGAGGCTCACCCGGGGCCGGCCCAGGATCTCGACGGGCCCGCCGTCCTCCGGTACGGCGAAGTCGAAGCAGGCGGAGTGGGCGTCCTCGGCGCGCTGGTCGGGCGGCAGGTCGGCGTCGTCGCCGAACGGGAGGAAGCGCCCCGCGTCCAGGCCGGTCCGCTGGGGCGAGTCGACCAGGACCGGCTCGCCCTGGAAGGCGTACGTCACGGGGGTGACGTGCGGCGAGGGCCAGGCGGGATCGGCGACCCAGCGGCCCGGCAGCTCCTCGTACACCGTGGCGGGCGGATGGGACTCGCTGATCCAGGAGCGGAGCAGCGGTTCCGCCATGACGTCGTTCCTGGCGCCCTTGAGATGGTGGTCCCACCAGCGCAGGGTCTCCTGGAGGAAGCCGATCGCCGGGCCCGGCGACAGGCCCCGGTCGGGGTACTGGTGCGACCAGGGCCCGATGATCCCGCGGACCCGGTCCGGGGGCAGGTGTTCGACGAGCCGCAGCACGGTGTCCCGGTACGGGTCGTGCCAGCCGCCCACGGCCAGGACGGCCGCCCGGACGGCGCCGTAGTCCTCGCGGACGCTGCCGTGCCGCCAGTAGTCGTCGCGGGTCTGGTGGGCGAGCCAGGTGTGGATGAAGGGGTCCACGGCCTCCAGGCGGCGCAGCCACATCTCGCGCCACTCCTCGCCCGCGTACAGCGGGTCGGGCGGGCGGGAGACGAAGGCGAGCAGGGTGGCGGCCCAGGCGGGCATGCCGACGGCGAGGACCGAGCCGCCCATGTAGTGGAGGTCGTTGTCGTAGCGGTCGTCGGTGGAGCAGACGGTGACGACCGCCTTGAGCGGTTCGGGGGCGAGGGCGGCGATCCGGAGCGAGTCGAAGCCGCCCCAGGAGATGCCGAACATGCCGACCTCGCCGCTGCACCAGGGCTGCTCGGCGAGCCAGTCGACCACCGCCACGCCGTCGGCGAGCTCGGTCGCGTCGTACGCGTCGCCGGGCAGGCCCTCGCTGTTGCCGTGGCCGCGGACGTCGACGCGTACGGAGGCGTAGCCGTGCCCCGCGTACCAGGGGTGGCGCTGCCAGTCGCGGGGTGCCGTCCAGTCGGTGAGGCGGTGCGGCAGGTATTCGAGCAGGGCCGGTACCGGCTCGTCCGTGACCGGCCGCCAGACGCGCGCGTACAGCCGGGTGCCGTCCGGCAGCGGGATGCGGAGGTCGGTGCGGGTGGTCTCGTACGGGAACGCGGTGCGGATGCGCATGTCAGGGCCTCGGTGGACGGGGTGCGTGGTGCGGGGCGTGCTCGTCCTCCGGCGGAGGCTGCTCGCCGCCGGTATCGATATCGATCACTGTTCGGGACAAAAGGCCTACTTCTGGTCGTATCGGCTGATCACGAACATACCGGGGGTGGCGGGAAGGCGCCCATGGTGATCGAAACGCGACCGGATACGCTGACTTGAGCGAATCGAGCGACACATCGACAATCCGTGTGATCGTCAGCAGGCGTCAGCAGACAGGAGACCCCCTCGTGACCGTCGTCGGGCCGTTCGGTCTTAGCGTGCGGGACCAGGCTCTTGAGGCCGATGTCCAGGCCGGATTGGCGGCTGTGGAGGCAGGTCTCCTCGACGCCACCAAGAGCGAGATCCCGTTCATCACGGAGGCCGCCCAGCATCTCGTCCTGGCCGGCGGCAAGCGTTTCCGGCCGCTCCTGGTGATGCTCTCCGCCCAGTTCGGCGACCCGCACGCGCCGGGTGTCGTGCCCTCGGCCGTCGTGGTCGAGCTCACCCACCTGGCCACGCTCTACCACGACGACGTCATGGACGAGGCCGACGTGCGGCGCGGTGTCCCGAGCGCGAACGCCCGCTGGGGCAACTCGATCGCCGTCCTGACGGGTGACTTCCTCTTCGCCCGCGCCTCGCACATCCTGGCGGACCTGGGACCGGAGGCCGTGCGCATCCAGTCGGAGGCGTTCGAGCGTCTGGTCACCGGCCAGATCCTGGAGACCGCCGGGCCGCAGGGCGACCGCGACCCGGTCGACCACTACCTCGACGTCCTCGGCGGCAAGACCGGCTCTCTGGTCGCCGTCTCCTGCCGCTTCGGCGCCATGATGTCCGGCGCGGACGAGAGCACCGTCGCCATCCTCACCCAGTACGGCGAGCGGCTCGGCGTCGCCTTCCAGCTCGCCGACGACGTCCTGGACATCGCCTCCGACTCCCACGAGTCCGGCAAGACCCCCGGCACCGACCTGCGCGAGGGCATCCCGACCCTGCCCGTGCTGCGTCTGCGGGCCGCCGCGGCGGCGCACGGGCGCCCCGAGGACGTCGAACTGGTCGAGCTCATCGACAGCGACCTCACCGACGACGCACGCCACGCGGAGGCCCTGCGCCGGCTGCGCGTCCACCCGGCCCTCGAGCAGGCCCGGCGGGACACCGTCCGCTACGCCGAGGAGGCGCGGGCCATGCTGGCGCCGCTGCCCGCGGGGTACGCGAAGGCGGCGCTGGAGGAGCTGTGCGACGCGGTGGTCCACCGCGCGGGTTAGTGCGTCTCAGGGTTCCGTCATCCCGTAGCAGTAGGCGAGGTTGCGCCCGGAGTCTGACGCTTCCGTACCGCCGTTTTGGTCAGATGGATGCCATCGACCACGGAGGTAGGGCAGACCATGGCACCGAACGACAGCACTGAGACCACCGAGCGCACGACCGGACGCGCGAGCCGGAAGATGAGCCGTTACGTCGTCCCGGTCGCGGTGGCCGGAGTGGCCGCGGCGACCATCGGACTCGTGCCGGCCCTGGCGGCGTCCGGAGACCCGAAGCTGCCGGAGATCACGGCCCAGGAGCTCGTCGAGAAGATCGCCGCGTCCGACACGCAGACGGTGTCCGGTACGTTCAAGATCAGCACGGACCTGGGGCTGCCGTCGATCGCCGGCCTCGCGGAAGGCCTGGCCGGCGGCGGGCCGGGGACCTCCTCGGCGGACCCGCAGGACAAGCTGACCGAGCTGGTCTCGGGCACCCACACGCTGCGCGTGGCGGCGGACGGCCCGGACCGCCAGAAGCTGACCGTCCTCGACGGTTCGGACGAGTACAGCCTGATCCACAACGGCGCGGACGTCTGGGCGTACGACAGCAAGTCGAACGAGGTCCACCACGAGAAGACCGAGACCGGCGGGGCGAAGGAGGAGAAGAAGCTTCCGAGCACCCCGAAGGAGATGGCGGACGAGATCCTGAAGGCCGCCGACGGTACGACGTCGATCACGGTGGGCGGCACGGCGAAGGTGGCCGGCCGGGACGCGTACCAACTGGTGATCAAGCCGAAGCAGAGCGGCTCCACGGTCGAGTCGGTGAAGGTGGCGGTGGACGCCGAGAACGGCGTCCCGCTGAAGTTCACGCTCGCGTCGACGGCCGGCGGGAAGCCCGTCGTGGACGCGGGCTTCACGAAGGTCGACTTCGGCAGGCCCGCCGCCTCGACCTTCGACTTCAAGGCGCCGAAGGGCGCGAAGGTGACGGAGGGCGGGGGCTCCGCGAAGCACGGGAAGCCCGCCGACGAGCTCGAGAAGGGCCTCGCGGACTTCAGCGGCATGAACGTCATCGGCGAGGGCTGGACGACGATCGCGACGCTGGACACCGGCGCCCCCGCGCCGAAGACCGACGAGGCCCCGGCGGAGGTCAAGGGCTTCCTGGACGCGCTGGGCGACAAGGTCAGCGGAGAGTTCGGCTCGGGCACGGTCTTCAAGACCAAGCTCGTCAACGCGCTGATGACGGACGACGGCAAGGTCTACGTCGGCGCGGTCACCCAGGACGCGCTCGTGGACGCGGCGAACGCGGCGAAGTGAGTGGGACCCCGGGTGGGTCGGGGCTTGAGGTCACCGACCCACCCGGGAGTTCTTCGGCGGACTCGGCTCAGAACGTGAGCTTGAAGCCGCTGATGTAGCCGGCGTCCTGGGCGGCCCTGTCCTGGGCCCGCAGTTTCCAGGCGCCGTTGGCGACCTCGCTGGAGGCGTTGACGGTGTAGGTGGCCTTCACGTTGTCGGCCGAGTCGGAGGACGAGAACGGCTTGAGGTT
>NZ_JBEXOT010000038.1:0-73661 GCF_040611675.1 Streptomyces sp. NPDC006551 | reverse complement strand
AACAACCAGGCCTCCTGGATCGGTGACGGCTGGGACTACAACCCGGGCTCGATCACGCGGACGTACAACAACTGCCGCCAGGACTCCAAGAGGGCTGGGTCGAACAACTCGACCCACAAGACGGCCGACCTGTGCTGGGGCTCCAACAACGCCACCCTGTCGCTGGGCGGCATGACCACCGAGCTGGTGTGGGACGCCACCAAGGGCCCGCTCGGCTCCGACGGCAAGCCCGTCGGCCAGTGGTTCACCTCCAACGGTGACGGCTCCAAGATCGAGCGGATCAAGGGTGAGGCGACCGGTAACGGTGCCCTCAACGGCGAGTACTGGCGTGTCACCACCAAGGACGGCACCAAGTACCACTTCGGTCTGAACAAGCTCCCGGGCTGGTCGGACAACGGCGCCGCCGCCGACGACCCGCAGACCAAGTCGGTCCTGACGGTGCCGGTCTACGGCAACCACGCGGGCGAGGACTGCTACAAGGGTCCGACGACCACCGACTGGAAGAACTCCTCCTGCACCCAGGGCTGGCGCTGGAGCCTCGACTACGTCGAGGACATCCACGGCAACGCCATGTCGCTGTGGTGGGAGAAGGAGCAGAACTACTACGCGAAGAACTTCTACTTCAAGGGTCCGGTCAAGTACGACCGCGGCGGCTACCTGTCGCGGATCGACTACGGCCAGCGCAAGGAGAGCATCTTCTCCGCGTCGGCCCCGGCCCGTGTGAACTTCTCCGTCGAAGAGCGCTGCTTCACCGAGAACACGCTGACCTGCACGGACGCCAACTTCACGGACAAGGACCCGGGCAAGTACCGCATCTGGTACGACACCCCGGCCGACCTGAACTGCAAGGCCGTCACCACGGAATACACCCGCAAGTGCTGGAACGCCGGCCCGACGTTCTGGACCCGCAAGCGCCTGGACAAGATCACCACCTCCGCGCAGCGACTCACCGACACCACCGCGCGTCAGGTCGTCGACGAGTACCAGCTCAAGCAGAGCTTCCCGGTCCTGAAGACCGGTGCCAACACCGCGCTGTGGCTGGAGTCGATCCAGCGCACCGGCTACGCCCGCAACGGCTCCACCGACGCCTCCGTCAAGCTCAACGCGGTGCGGTTCGAGTCCAACGAAGAGGCCATGCCGAACCGCGTCTACCGCGGCAGCCCGGCGACCGACCCGCGGCCCGGCTTCTCGCGACTGCGCATCGCCCGTGTCGTCAACGAGTACGGCGGCGAGACGGTCGTCACCTACAAGCCCCGTGAGACCGCGTGCCTCGACAGCACCAACCTCCCGGGCAAGACCGACACCGCCGCGCTGAAGGCCAACACCCGTCTCTGCTACCCGGTGTTCTGGCACCCGGACGCCGAGGTCGAGGACATCGACTGGTTCAACAAGTACGTGGTCGACTCGATCGAGGAGCTGCCGAACGTCGACGGCTCGTACTCGACGCGAACCTCGTACGACTACAAGAACGCCGGCTGGAAGCTCGCCGAAGCCGAGTTCTCCAAGAAGTCCACCCGGACCTACTCGCAGTTCGCCGGTTTCGAGCAGACCACGGTGATCACCGGTGAGCGCAAGGCCGCCGCGGACAGCGGCGAGGGCACCAGCCCCACCGAGGACGTGCCGGGCGCCGAAGGCCCGAAGACCAAGGCCGTCACCCGCTTCTTCCGCGGCATGGGCGACACCGTCCCCGTGAAGGACGTCCACGGCAACGCGATCACCCACAACGGCCAGCCCGTCTACGACCGCGACGCCTTCGCCGGCCGCATCGCCGAGGAGCTCACCTACTCCAACGCGACGGACGCCGACACCGAGTGGCTGTCCCGCAGCGTCACGATCCCGCAGGCCACCGAGCTCGCCAGCCGCGACCTCGGCGACGGACTCAAGCCGCTCAAGGCCTGGCGCGTCACCGAGCCCGAGGAGATCGCCTACACCAAATCCTCCGGCACGGGCGACGACACCCGCACCCTGCGAACGGTCAAGACCAACACGACCTACGAGTCGACCCACGGTCTGCCGACCCTGGTGGAGTCGCAGGGCGACACCGGCAAGACCGGCGACGAGTCCTGCACCAAGCTCGAATACCTGCACCACACGGGCAAGAACCTGATCGGTCTGTCCAAGCAGGTCCTGGTCTCGCCGACGACCTGCGCGGCGGCGAACTTCGCCGACCTCGCGTCGCTGAGCGACGGCACCCGCACGACCTACGACGGCACCTCGTACGGCACCGCGCTCGGCGCCTCGACCCGTGGTCTGGCCACCCAGTCGTGGTCGATCAACGGTACCGGCACCGGATTCCAGACCACCGGAACCAGTGAGTTCGACGCCGTAGGGCGCGTGATCAAGCAGACCTCGGCGGACCAGCTGGCTCAGCCGGTTCCGAAGTCCTCCACGATCGCCTACGAGTCCATCGGCCCAGCCACGGGCCAGGTCTTCAAGGTCACCACGACCAACCTGCTCGGTCACACCCAGGTCCAGGAGCTGGAGCCGGGCCGTGCGGTCACGCTGAAGACCACCGATGCCAACGGTCACGTGAGCGAGGCGAAGTTCGACCCGCTGGGCCGTCTCGCCGAGGCTTGGGCCCCGGGTCGCACCACGGGCGTGCCGGACTTCAAGGCCGAGTACACGATCCCGGCGGAGGAGACCGACCCGAACGACCCCAACGGCGGCAAGATTCGCAAGCCTCCGTTTATCACCACGTACGCGCGTGGCTACGAGGACAGGGTCGAGAAGTCCGTCACGATCTACGACGGTATGGGTCGTGAGCGTCAGACCCAGGAGGAGGCGGACGGCGGTGGCCGTCTGATCACCGACACGCTGTACAACAGTGCCGGTGAGGTCTACCAGACCAACAACGCCTACCTCAACGAGGACGCGCCCGACGGACAGCTGTTCACCCCGCGCGCGGACACCACGGTTCCGAACATCACCCGCTACAAGTACGACGGCCTCGGCCGCGTGCTGGAGGAGATGCCGGTCCTCAAGGTGAAGGCCGACGGGACCACCGAGGCCATCTCCCAGGAGGTCCCCGAGAGGGCGATCCGCTACGAGTACGGTGCCGACTGGTCGAAGGTCATCCAGCCGCAGGGTGACTCCTCCTACCGGGTCTACACCGACGCGCTCGGCCGCACCGTCCGCACGGACACCTTCAACCCGGCGGCCCCCGGCGGTTTCACGTCGACGCGCTACGAGTTCGACGCGCACGGCCAGCTGGCGAAGGCGACCGCTTCGGCGGACCCGACACACCCGTGGTCGTGGACGTACAACCACAACGGCCAGGTGGAGCGGGCGACCGACCCCGACGCGGGTACGTCCGTCACGACCTACGACACCTTCGGCCGGGTCGAGACGACCACGAACGCTCGCGGCGTCAAGGTGTGGAACGGCTACGACGAGATGTCGCGGCCGAAGGAGGCGCGCGAGAGCAGCTCCACCGGCAAGCTGCTGTCGACGTTCACGTACGACACGGCCCCGGGTGGCAAGGGCATGCCCGCCACTGCCACTCGCTACACCGACCTCCTGGCGTACACCCAGACGGTCAACGGCTACACGAAGGATTACCAGCCGACCTCGACCACGCTGTCCCTGCCGCAGTCCATCGTCGACGCCTGGGGTCTGAACAAGGACTACAAGTACGACTACACGTACAACGACCAGGGCATGCTGGACGAGACCACCCTTCCGGCGGTCGGCAGGTTCGACGCCGAGAAGCTGGTCGTCCGCTACAACAAGGACGGCAAGCCGCTCTCCATCTCCGGCAAGGACTGGTACGGCTCCGAGACCACCTACGACCCTTACGGACATGTGCTCCGGTCCACGCTCGGTGCCCAGCCGTACCGTGTGTGGACGCAGAACGCGTTCGACGAGTCCAGCGGTGAGCTCAAAGCGCAGTCGGTCTTCCGCGAGAAGTCCGGGACGACCGCGGACAACTCCGTCGTCGACTCCCTCGTCTCCAAGAACCTGGTCTCCCACCGGGCGTACACCTACGACCCCGCGGGCAACGTCACCTCGATCCAGGAGGGGGCCAGCGGGATCGAGGAGCGGCAGTGCTTCGTCTACGACCCGCTGGGTCAGCTGAAGTCGGCATGGACCTCCAAGGACCAGGCGACCTGTGTCAACCCGCGCAACCCCGACGGCACGCTCAACAAGAACGCCGACGGAACGCTCCGGGTCGCCGCGGGCAAGGACAACTCGGGCTACTGGCAGGAGTACGAGTACGACCTCCTCGGCAACCGCACCAAACTCACCGAGAACGACCTCAGCGGCGACACCACCAAGAACGCCACCAGCACCTACTCGTACGGCAACGCCGACGGCACCCAGCCGCACACGCTGACCAAGGTGTCGAAGACCTTCAAGACCCCCGTGGGGGCGCTGATCAAAGCTGAGGCGACGCGCCTGTACGAGCTGACCGGCGAGACCAAGACGGTCACCTCGGTCCAGAACGGTGACAAGCAGGAACTGTCCTGGACCTACGACGGCAAGGTCGACCGGATCACCGGTGCAGGCACCGGCGGCAAGTCCCCGTACGTGGGGCTCGGCCAGAAGTGCCTGGACGTGAAGTCGGGCGCCGCCCAGGCGTCTCAACCGATCCAGCTCTACGCCTGCAACGCCTCGGTGGCGCAGAACTTCAAGTTCACACCGACCCCGGCCCCCGTGGGAGGCACCCAGAACGACCCCAATCGGGGCACTCTCTCGGTCTACGACTCCTGGTGCCTCCAGCCCACCGCGAACACGGCCGGATCGGCGGTGCAGATCCAGAAGTGCGGCACCACCACCGCGCAGGTGACCTCTCAGGAGCTGGGGCGCAACGCTGCCGGGCAGCTCACCCACCTCGCCTCCGGCCTATGCCTCGCGGTCCAGGGCGCGGCGAACGTGAGCGCGACGCCGATCGTGCTCGCCACCTGCGACGCCGCCTCGACGGCCCAGCAGTGGCTGCCGCAGAACGACACCCGTCACATCTACGGCCCCGACGGCGCCCGCCTGCTCACCATCAAGGGCAAGCAGGCGACCCTCCACCTGGGCGAGGCCGAGGTGACCGTCCAGCAGGGCGGCGTCCTGATCAACACCCAGCGCACGTACGGCGTTCCGGGTGGCGCGGTCATGCGCTACGCCTACGGCACCGGTTCGGAGGCCCTCGTCGCCCAGACCGGAGACCACCAGGGCAGTGCGTACACGGAGGTCGCCCTCTACGGCGCCATGTCGGTGCGCATCCGCAAGCAGGACCCCTTCGGCAACGAGCGCGGCACCGCCGGTGCCAACCTCCAGAATCACAAGGGATTCCTCGGCAAGACCAGGGACGACGCCTCCGGCTACCAGCCGCTCGGCGCCCGTCTGTACGACCCGGTGGTCGGACGCTTTCTATCCGTCGACCCGGTGCTCGACATGAACGACCCGTTGCAGTCCAACGGATACGCGTACGCGCAGAACAACCCGGTCTCCTACTCCGACCCGACCGGTCTCGCGATCAGCCTGACCGCTTCGGAGAAGGCAGCGGCCCTGGCCGGCGCGGGTCTGTCCGCGGCACAGGTCGCGCAGGCGCAGGCCACTATGGGCAGGTCGCTCACCTCGGTGATCCTGGCCGCTGCCTGGGGCATCCTGAGCGAGTTCATCGGTCTCAACGACGCCATGGCCTGCTTCGGCGGTGACATGTGGTCCTGCGGAAGCCTGATCGTGGACGCGATTCCTTGGGGCAAGGTCCTCAAGATCCCGTCTGTCCTCAAGGCCGTCAGCCGCACGATCGACGCCATCCAGGCGTTCAAGAAGGCGAAGGCTGCCGCCGAGATCGTCCTCAAGAAGGCCAAGGCCGCCGAGGCAGCAGCCTTGAAGGCCAAGAAGGCCGCCATCGAGAAGGCCAAGAAGGAGGCCGCTCAAAGAGCCAAGAAGAAGGCCGCCGAGGCCGCGAAGAGAAAGGCAGACGCGGCGGCCGCCGCGAAGCGGAAGACGGGCAACCCCGTCCACAAGAAGTCACAGGCCAAGGCGGCACCCAAGTCCTCCTCGCATCCGAGTGGGGGCAAGAGCGGCGGTGGCAAGACCTCCCGCGGCGATGGCAAGGCCTCCGGCGGCGGAGGCAGCGGCAAGTCCGGCGGCTCCTCACGCAGCAACGGCGGCACCAGCGGTAGCGGCGGCTCCGGCCAGGCTGACGGCGGCGGTTCCTGTCCGGTCAACAGCTTTGTGCCCGGCACGAAGGTCCTGATGGCCGACGGTTCCACCAAGCCGATCGAGAAGGTGAAGGCCGGCGACAAGGTCATCGCCACCGACCCGAAGACCGGTGAGGGCGTCGTCGAGACGGTCACCGCCGAGATCAAGGGCGAGGGTCTCAAGCACCTGGTCAAGGTCACGATCGACCTCGACGGCAAGAGCGGCTCGAAGACGGCCCGAATCACCGCGACCGAAGGCCACCCGTTCTGGGTGCCCGAGCTTGACGAGTGGATCGACGCCACCGACCTCGAGTCCGGTCAGTGGCTCCAGACCAGCACCGGTACTTACGTCCAGATCGCCGCGATCCAGCGGTGGACGGCGCAGGACGCCACGGTCCACAACCTGACCGTCTCCGACCTGCACACGTACTATGTGCTGGCAGGTGCCACTCCGATCCTGGTCCACAACGCCAATCTTCCGCAGGTTTGTGGTCCGGTCACGGAGAACACCCATTTCGCCGACGTGGAAGTCTTTGACGCTGGCGGAACCCAGATCGACGCGTATCCCCTCCGGAGCGGTGCCACGACTCCGGAAGAGGCCAGCATCGGCGTGGGGCGGGCACGCCAGGCCGTCCACACGGAGAACCGGGCAGCACGCGCAGCCGGCGGCGCCCCCATGATCAAGGACACGGTCATTCCCAACGACCCCTTCTTCATGGCGAGTCCTGTTCCTGAAGGCGGGCTCGTGAGGATTACCGGCACCAAGCCGCCTTGTGGGACCTGTCAGAGGCAGATGACGCTATCCGCGGAGGATACGGCGTCAACGTTTGAATATCTCTGGCCAGATGGAAATGGCGGAATGAACAGGTGGACGGCGTCAGGGTAGTTCTGACCGGATCCCGCGGCGTGTCGCGGGAAGCCACCTGCGTCTGACCGACGCGCAAGGCTCCTGTCGGGCGGTCCTCCAGTGGAGGCTGCACCGGCGGGAGCCTTGCCTTTTACTCCGTCGCCGGCAGATGGCCCGGGCGGTACAATTCCCTCCATGGATACTTTGCGAGAAGATGAGCGTTGCGGAATCTGCGGTCAGCCGTTGAATGCCCACGACACTCATCAGCAGCATGATGACGGCCAATCTGCCCGAAAGGGAAAGCGTGTCACATATGTCGTCGTAGAGGTGCGTGGAGCGATTGCTCTCTATCAAGCGGTCGATGACCCCACCGAGGCCTCCAAAACCGGTGCCGCCGGGCTGGCGGAACAACTGGGAATCCATCTTTCGGACCTCCCCGGCCGTCGCTACTCTTGTTGGGTGGAGCCTGCTGAATACGGCGTCATCCAAAGTGACTTCAAACTCGCCTGACGGGGTGCGGAACGGAAGTGCCCGTCCCTCACGGCCCCTCCCTCTCCAGCCTCATCACCGCCCGCGTGATCGGCGCCGCGCTCCCGCCCCCGCTGATCTCCGTGCGCCGGGCCTCCGCGTCCTCGACGACCACCGCGACCGCGACCGCCGGCTGGGCCGAGTCCGGGGCCTGGGCCCAGGCGATGAACCAGGCGTAGGGGGTGCCCGTGTTGCCGAGGCCGTGCTGGGCCGTGCCCGTTTTGCCGCCGACCGTCGCGCCCGGGATCGCCGCGTTCGTGCCCGTGCCTCCTCGACCGCCTTCACCATCAGGTGCTGGAGCTGCGTGGCGGTCGAGGGGCGCATCGCCTGGCGGTAGCTGCGGCGGCCCGTCGTGTGGACCGCGCGGCTGCCGAGGTCGTCGTCCGCTCCACCAGGTGTGACCGTCTCCGACCTCCATACGTACAACGTGGTGGCGGTGCCGACTCCGGTCCTCGTCCACAACTGCGATGAACCGCAGGGGCCCAGGCGTCCGAGATCAATAATGCGGAACTCAGCCAGGCGAACTTCGATATCCGTAGTCGCTGTCCCGGACGCCGAGGTTCCAGAAGCCGGCGTCAGGAGACTCGTTGCAGTGCGCATGGCTTACAGACGCGCATCAAGGAATTCGCCCCGCTGACGTGGGCTTTGCGGCTCCAGAGGGCGAGGCCTAAGCCGGGCAGCTGTGCAGGCCCCACTGGAACGCCTTTCCGGTGAGGCCTGCCGCCACATACTCGAGGACATCAGGTCGTCCCCCGGCCGCGTCCGGCCGGTGGACGACCTGATGTTTCGTTCGGATCATGGTCCTGCGGAGGTGCGGCCTTCGCCTAGTACACGCTGACCCCGTACGCGTTCAGCGCCTCGACGACCGGCTGGAAGAAGGTCGTGCCGCCCGAGGAGCAGTTGCCGCTGCCGCCGGAGGTGAGGCCGATCGCGCGGCTGCCGGAGTAGAGCGCGCCGCCCGAGTCGCCCGGCTCGGCGCACACGTTGGTGCGGATCATGCCGTAGACGATGTCGCCGCCGCCGTAGTTGACCGTGGCGTTGAGGCCGGTGACCGAGCCGCTATGGGTGCCGGTGGTGGAGCCGCGGCGGGTCACGGACATCCCGACGGTGGCGTTGGCCGCGCTGGTGATGTCCACGCTGCCGACCGTGCCGGGCTTGGCGATGGAGCTGTTGGTGTACCGGACGATGCCGTAGTCGTTGTTCGGGAAGCTGGAGCCCGAGGTGGAGCCGAGTACGGTCGTCCGGCCGGAGTTGGCGTACCAGGTTCCCGCGCCGTCGGTGCAGTGGCCGGCGGTCAGGAAGTAGGAGTTGCCCGCGCTGTCACGGACGTTGAAGCCGAGCGAGCAGCGCCAGCTGCTGGCGTAGACGGCGTCACCGCCGGAGATCAGCTTGGTGAACTTCCCGGGGGTGCGCTCGACGCGTATCGCCCCGGCGTTGGCGCCCGCCTGGCGCTTGATCTCGGCTATCTCCGCCTGGGAGACGGTGGAGTCGGCGGTGACGACCACGGTGTCGGTCGCCTGGTCGATGTGCCAGGCGGTGCCGGCCACATCGGCGGCCAGGACGGCGTCGCTCGCGGCGGAGAGCTGCGTCGCACTGAACGTTCCGGCGGTGTCGGCGTTCGCGGTGGGGACGGCGAGTGCCGCCGCGGCGACGAGCCCGGTGGTGACGGCGAGGAGACGGGTGCGTCTCGCGATGGCGTTGCGGGGGGTGGTGCGCTTGATCCTCACTTCTCGTTCCTCCAGAGGGGAATCGGGGGCCCGCAGTGGGGTGTCGGACCCGTGAGGCGCGGCCCGGGGGCCGGCGCTGTGGGGGAGTCTCGGCCCGCCCGGGTCGGCGCCGCAAGAGGGCCTTTCGGCCGTACGTCGCTCAACTACCGGTCTGACCTGAGAGGTTCGGTCCGATGGCTCAGTACAGACTGACCTTGTACTTGGCGAGGGCCTCGGGCACCGGCTGGTAGAAGGTCGTACCGCCGGTGGAGCAGTTTCCGCTGCCGCCGGAGGTGAGGCCGAGCGCCTTCGTGCCGTCGTAGAGCGCGCCGCCGGAGTCGCCCGGCTCGGCGCAGACGTTGGTCTGGATCATGCCGCGCACGGTGCCGCCGCCGGAGTAGTGCACGGTGGCGTTCAGGCCGGTGACGGTGCCGCTGCGGGTGCCGGTGGTGGAGCCTGAGCGTTTGACGGGCTCGCCGACGTAGGCGTCGGCGGCGGTGAAGCCGCCGGGGTGGCTGAGCGAGGCGTTGTCGTAGCGGACCAGGGCGTAGTCGTTGCCCGGGAAGCTGGACCCGACGGTGGCGCCGATCAGTGTCGACTGGGCGGAGTTGGCGTACCAGGTCTTGACGGAGTTGCCGCAGTGACCGGCGGTGAGGAAGTAGTACGTGCTGCCGCTGCGGACGTTGAAGCCGAGGGAGCAGCGGTAGCCGCTGCCGTAGATGGCGTCGCCGGGTCCGAGCAGGGGCTTGAAGACACCGGGGGTGCGCTCGATGGTGAGTGCGCCCGCGTCGGGGCCTGCGGTCTGCCGGATCTTGGCGATCCCGGCGTCGGAGACGGTGGAGTCGGCGGTGACGACGACCCGGCCGGAGGCCCGGTCCACGTACCACGCGGTGCCTCCGACGTCCGCCTTGAGGACGGCGGCGTCGGCACGGGCGAGCTGAGCGGCTCCGGCGGGCGCCGGGGCGGGGGCCGCATGGGCGGCCGGCAGGGCGACGGCGGTCGTGGCGGCGAGGGCCGCCGCGACGGCGAGCGATCGGGTGCGCTTGGTCCTCACTGGTCTGCTCACTGGTCTGCTCACTGGTCTCCTCATGGGAAAACGGAGAGGCCCGTGGATGGCGGGCCCGTGAGACGCCGTCAGGGTGTCGTGTCCCTGACATGCACGCCCAGTGATAGTGGCCCTCGGCGAGCGGACGCACAAGACCGCATGCCGAACGGGCGCCCGCGGACCTCTCGCCGTCGGTGCCCGTCGCACCCCGCACCCCGCACCCCGCACCCCGCACCCCGCACCCGGAAGCGAAGCCCGGGTCAGGCCCCGATCACGCGCCGCTCCCCCGCCGGCACCGCCGTGTCGAGGGTGTTCCCCGGCGGCGGGAACGGACAGATGAAGTGGTCCACGAAGGCGCAGGGAGGCAGCAGCGCACGGTTGAGGTCGACCGTCACCGATCCGTCCTCCGCCGGGGCGGCCGGCCGCAGGAAGCGGAAGCGGTAGCTGTCCCGGCCGCTGGTGGCGTCCGCGAAGACCGCCCACAGCGTGCCGTCGTCCTCGACCGCGACCTGGAGGGTGTGCTCGGCGCCGTGGAGCTCGAAGGAGAGCTCGCCGGCCAGACCGAGCCCGCGCTCCTTCCCGTCCGCGTTCTCCACCCGGACGCTGCGGGTCCTCTCGTACGGGCGGAAGGTGCCGGGCACTACCCACCGCTCGTCGTACGGGGTGGCTTCGATGCCCCGGAAGGTGCGGCGCGCCCGCGACTCCGGGTCGAAGTCCCGTACCGCCCACTCGCCTTCACGGCGCATGACGACCAGACGGCGGCCGGCCGACTCGACCCGGGACTCATGGATCGGGGCGTGGTCGGCGGTGAGCCGGACGCTGCCGATCAGCGGCTTTCCGTCGACGGTGATGGCGTCCTCGGCGCCGGCCGTGAGGACCACCTCGTCGCCGTCCTCCCGCCACTGCCCGGGAACGGCCGGAATTCGACCCTCCGGGTGGTCGGAGAGCCAGTACGTACCGGTGAGGGAGAGCGGGCCGTACGACGAGGCGACCGCGGCGACGCGCTGCGCGTGCCAGTGCTGCCATGCCCGCTGTGCGTCCTGCTGAGGATCCGTGCTCATGGTGTCCCACCCTTCCATACGGGCCCCGGAAGCCCGAGAGGTGACCGCGGCGTCGCGCCGGAGTACCCCGGACGGAAGACGCCGGGCCCACCGGAGGCCATGCCGGTCAAGGGCGCGCGCTCCCCGGGCACCGGCCGCGCCGACGGACCGTCAGCCGTCGCAGCAGCAGCACTCGCAGCTGTCGCAGGCGCAGTCGCAGCCGTCCTCGTTCCGGCAGCAGCCCTTGCGCTTCTTGCGGGACCAGGGGCCCTCGTACTCCTTCGCACAGCAGAGTTGGCACGTGCAGAACAGCCAGGTGAAGGCGGCGCAGCCGGCCAGGAACCCGCGCGGCTTGGGCCGCTGCGGGCCCCCGGAGCCGAACTGCGGCGGCAGCCCGCCGGGACCACCGGGCCCGCCCGCCCCACCGCCGTGGGGGCCGCCCCCGCCGTACGGATTCCCACCGCCGTACGCTGGCGCACCGCCGTACGGGTTCTGCGCCCCGTACGGGTTCTGCGCCCGGTCGTTGCCGGAGCCACCGCCCTGGTAGGGGTTGCCCGGCGACGCCCCGGAGGCCCCGTGCGCACAGGTCGTCGTGCCGAACGCCCGGTCCACCGAGTTGCGCAGTTCGTGCGCGAGCAGCAGGTGCGCCAGTCCGCCGCTGACGAACTCCACGTCCCGCAGCGCCAGCCGTATCCCGTGCAGCGCGTCGTCCGCGAGCCGTCGCGCCTCCTCCAGGGAGGTGCCCGTCGCCGTGAGCGGGTTCCAGGCGCCCGACACGGCGTCGGCCTCCCGGTCCTCCACGGCGTCCAGCAGATGCGCGAGGCGCCCGAAGAGCCGTCCCGCCTCCTCCAGCGGCGCCGCGTTCTCCGGCCGGCCGGCCAGGACGGCGGTGTGCGCGAACGCGGCGGCCGTCGCCGTCTCGGTCGGCTCGGTCACGACGAGGAGCGGCGTACCCGGCCCGGCCAGCGACTCGATCCCGCCCTGCCGGTCCACCGCGTCCACCAGGACCGCCGTGTCGAAGCCGAGCTCACGCCCGGTCCGCGCGCCTGCCCGGTCCCAGGACCTGGCGACCCGGCGGGCCGCCGCGGCGACCGGCCGGCGGGCCAACAGCCCGTCCCGGTCGGCGACGTGGTCCCGTATCTTCGCCGAGGCGAGCACCAGCGACACCGTCGCCGCGAGCCGAGCTCCTTCGCCCTGGGCGACCGGGGCGCTCTTCATCTGGCGCAGCGGACAGGGCCCTGCTGTGCGACGGCCGCCCGGGACGGCCCCGACCCTGGTGCCGGTCTGAGCCTCCGTCAGGACCGAGACGATCAGGCCGTCGTAGTTGGTGACCATCCGGGCGAACTGGCCGTGATCGGCCCGAAGTGCCAGGCAGAGGCCGCAGAGATGGGCCATCCACTCCGTCTTGAGACCGTCGCCGAGACGGTGGGTGCAGGGCCTGACGATTCCGAACAAGAGACTCCCCCGTGAGCCGTGCGCGCATGTCGTGCGCGTGTGCGGCAGGCATCGTATCGAGCGGGACCGTTCACCCGTACGCCCGCCACGTCACCCTTCCGGCCCGACTTTCATATTTTAAGTTGCGCAGCCCGTCCAATCCTCCGTCAGGCCCCGCATACCGCAAGTTTCCTGACGATTCGCCAGCAAACGGGCCTCACGTTCTGCACCAGTACCGTCACGAATCCCCTGCGCGGCGACTATCCACTTGGCGCGCGATCCGCATCATGGACCACGATGGGTATTGCGGAACCACAAGTGACCGCGCTGAAAGGAGGCGTCCATGGGATCGGTGCGCAAGGCGAGTGCCTGGCTGGGACTCGTCGAGGACAACGACGAGCGGTACTACGACGACGAGTACGCCGAGGGTGCCGAGAACGGCGACGCCTGGGTGACGGACCCGCGGGTCCGGGTGGTGTCCGACTCCGCTCAGGAGCAGGGCCGCCGGATCGCGACCGTCTCCCCGGACGGGTTCCGCGACGCCCGCGGCATCGGTGAGCTGTTCCGGGACGGGGTCCCGGTCATCGTGAACCTCACGGCGATGGAGCCCTCCGACGCCAAGCGCGTGGTGGACTTCGCCGCCGGCCTCGCCTTCGGTCTGCGCGGATCGATCGAGCGCGTGGCGACCCGGGTGTTCCTGCTGACCCCCGCCGACACCCAGATCGTCAGCGGCGACTCCGCGGGGCGTGCTGCGCAGGACGGTTTCTTCAACCAGAGCTGAGCGGGGCGCTCCCCGGCCGGATCGTCTTCCGACCGCCGAGCGTCCCGCCCGGCAGCCTCCGCTCCGGTCAGCGCGCCGAGCGCCCGGAGCCCGCCCGCTCGACCGGTTCGGGACCGACGGCCTTGCAGGCGGCGGTGGCGGCCTCACGGCCGACGGGGTCGGGACACGTGACCGGCTCCCGGCTGCCAGGCACCCGCACGGTGTCGCCGGAGTCGGCGGCGCCGGCGAAGGTGGTGGCCGGCTCCTCCGCGTCCGGCGGGCACTCCATCACCCGGGGCAGCCGCAGCGCCATCAGCGCGCCGAGCAGCAGAAGACCCGCGCTGACGAAGAGCGTCACGTGCAGACCGTTGACGAAGGCATGGCGGGCCGCGTGGTACAGCGCCGTACCGGCCGCGCCGCCGAGATGCTCGGCGACCTGGTACGCCTCGCCGAGCGAGTTCGCCGCGGACCGGCTCGCCTCGGCCGGGACCCCGGGCACGCCCGCGAGACCGGGCGCGTACGCCGCGTTCATCACGCTGCCGAGCAGCGCGATGCCCATGCCCGCGCCGAGCTGGTACGAGGTCTCGCCGATGGCCGCCGCCCCGCCCGCGCTCTCCGCCGGGGCCTCGCTGAGCATCGACTCGTACGCCGAGAAGAGCGTGGTCTGCAGTCCGAAGCCGAGCAGCACGAAGCCGACGGTGAGCAGCACCGGCCGGTCGTGCTGCCCCATCAGGACCAGCAGCAGCACGGCGGCGGCCGTGAGCACGAAGCCCCAGCCGACCATGCGGCGCGGCCCGATCCGGCGCAGCGTGTACGAACCGGTGGCGCCGGCCGCCATGGCGGCGAAGGTGAGCGGCAGCAGCCGGAGCCCGGTCTCCAGGGGGCTGAGCCCGAGGACCAGCTGGAGGTACTGGACGGCGATGAGCTCCAGGCCGACCAGGGCCAGCATGGCGAGCACGATGCAGCCGACGGAGGTGGTGAAGGCGGCGCGGGAGAACAGCCGCATGTCGATCAGCGGGTGCGCCCGCCGCCGCTGGCGGCGCACGAAGAGGATCAGGAGCGCCACCCCGAGCAGCAGGGGCCCCGCCGTGGCGAGGGAGAGCAGGGGGTCGCCGGCGCCGATCCGCTTCACGCCGAGGACGGCGCCGAGCACACCGGCCGCGGCCATCAGCGCGCCGAGCACGTCCCAGGGGCCGTCGCCGCTGCCCTTCGACTCGGGAAGCAGCCAACGGCCGACCGGCAGGATCAGCGCCATCAGCGGGATGTTGATCAGGAAGACCGAGCCCCACCAGTAGTGCTCGACCAGGAAGCCGCCGAGCACCGGTCCCGTGGCGGCGCCGACCGCGGCGACCGCCGTCCATATGCCGATGGCGGTGGCGCGCTCCCGCCGGTCGGGGAAGACCGCACGGAGGATCGACAGGGTGGCCGGCATGATCATCGCGCCGCCGACGCCGAGCAGGGCGCGGGCCCCGATGAGCACCTCGGGAACGGTGGCCATGGCGGCGACCGCGGAGGCGAGCCCGAACAGCGCGTAACCGAGCAGGAGCACCCGGCGCCGGCCGACCCGGTCACCGAGCGTGCCGAAGAGGATCAGCAGCGAGGCGCAGATGAGCGGATAGGCGTCGACGATCCAGAGCAGCGCGGTGGAGCTGGGGCGCAGATCCTCGGTGAGAGAGGGGACGGCGACATGGAGCACGGTGGCGTCCAGCGCGACCAGCAGCAGGCTGACGCAGAGAACGACGAGGACGACCCAGCGGTTGGCACCGCCGTCGGCGGCGCGGAGCCGTGCTCCGGCCGTGATCGTCCGCTGCATGTCCGTACCTCCCAGTGAATCCCTCGCGCTCGGTGGGCGCCGGCCGGGGCGCGTGTCCTCGGGGCGGCCCGGCATCGACGGGCGAGTGAGTCGTCAGCGTACGCGAGTTCAAGTCCCGAGCGCGTGGTGCAGCTCTCACCCCGGCGGGCCCGGGAGTGTGGCGTACGCCACTCCGTCCGCTCGACGCGTCGCATGGAATTCCGTGCGGACAACCGTTTGAGGCATTTCCGTTGCGTACAAACAGACTTCCGGAAAGTCGCGCACCGGCAATAGGGCGGAAGGTCATCGGATTCTCCGACCGGGGCCGGTAATTGTCCCCCGACTGAGACCAACTCCACATCACATCGTCATCACGAAGAGACCGGATCGACCAGGGTCGCTACTCACTCCCTGTAACGTCGATTGGGTGCGTACCGACATCTTTGCCCGGCTGGACCGGGAGCCGGAACCGCCGAAGATAGAGGTCCCGCGGATGACCCGCACGCGTCTCGCCCTCTTCGGCGGGACGTCGGCGTTCTATCTCGCCATCGTGGTGGCCGTACTGCTGTCGACCTGGTTGGTGACCCTCGACTGGAAGATCATGCTCTTCCGGCCCTATCAGCAATGGCCGGAGCTGCACGCCTTCCTGGACTACTACGTCGTCCTCGGTCAACGCGGCCCGACGGCCGTGATGGTGGCGGCCTGGCTGGGCTGGCGCTCATGGCGCCAGCACACCCTTCGGCCGCTGCTCACCCTCGGCGCGGCACTGCTGCTGCTCAACACCACGGTCGGCGCGGTCAAGATTGGACTCGGCCGTCTCGGTCCCCACTACGCGACACAGATCGGATCGGCCGAACTGTTCGCCGGCGGCGATATATTTCCGTCCGGACACACCGCCAACGCGGTCGTGACCTGGGGAATCCTGGCGTATCTCGCGACCACTCCCCGGGCCAGACGCTATCTGTCGGCCCTCTCGGCCGTGGTCGCGCTGGGCGTCGGTCTCACCACCGTCTACCTCGGTACGCACTGGCTGAGCGATGTGCTGCTCGGCTGGGCCGCCGGCCTGTTGATCCTGCTCGCGCTGCCCTGGTGCGAGCCGCTGATCGCCAGGGCGGAGGCGCTGATCCTCAGCCTGCGGGACCGGCTGCGCGAGCAGCTGCGGGCCCGTCGCCGGCTGGTGCCGTCGCTGCCCGTCGCGACCGGCGGTCCGCGCCCGGTGCTGCACCCGCGGCGTCCGCCGGCCGCCGAGGAGCCGGTACGGGAGATCATCGGGTCCAGGACCGGCCGGCCGGCCGCCGGGCGCGGGGACGGGCGGCTCGCTCCGCCGCTCACCGCCTCCCGGGCGCACGCCGTGCGTTCGGAGCGGACCCCGGTCACCCCGGCGGGCAGCCGTCGGCCGTCGCATTCGCGGCCGCTCACGGGCGGCTGAACACCCGTCACGACCCCATGGGGAAGGGCCCCGGCTCCGGCCGGGGCCCTTCCCCATGTCCGCGACCGTCCGCGACCGTCCGCGACCGTCTCCGCCCGTCTCCGTCCGTCTCCGTCCGCGTGCGCTATCCGAGCCAGCAGCGGATGACGGTGCCCTGGTCCACCTCGAAGTTGATGCGGCCCTCCAGGTACTCCATCGTGATGATCGAACCGGGGGGCAGGGAGCGCACCACGCTCCAGCCGCGGATCCTGGCGAGCTGCTCGGCGCGCTCCGCGTCGAGCCCCACATAGGAGTCCGCGGAGCCGTCTTCGGGCGGTACGGGAGAGGTCGGCTTCGATGTCATGTGCCTCACGTTAGGCGGCGCCGGACGGTGACGGAAGCGCAGAGCGGGTGAGATGCCGCAGCAAGCTCAGGTACCCCACCGGTCACGCTTGTGTCACAGGTTCTCGACATATGTTTGACACGAACATCGTCACTCGATCGAGCAGTTTCCAGCCGTTTCCCCGGCAATTCCAGGCGGCTTCCGGCAGATCGCGCCGACGCTTCGGAATTGCGTTCCCGGCGCGGCTGAAGGGAATTGACGGGCCGCCGCACCGCCCGGTCGCATTCACGCTTTCCCCGCATGTTTCACACGCTGTCCGCCAACCGGCCCAAGGCCGTCCTGTTCACCTCCTGCCGTCCCGTCACCGACGCGAGCATCATGTCCGGACGATCGGACCACCGGAGGCAGCGATGGGTACCGAGACCGCGGCCCCTGGCGTCGAGTCGGCGCGCGAGCGGCATGGGCGGGTGTTGATCGACTGGCTCACCACCACCGATCACAAGAAGATCGGCCACCTCTACCTGGTCACGTCGTTCCTCTTCTTCCTGGCCGCCGGTCTCATGGCGATGCTGATGCGGGCCGAGCTGGCCCGCCCCGGACTCCAGCTGGTGGACAACCAGCAGTTCAACCAGGCGTTCACGCTGCACGGCACGATCATGCTGCTGCTCTTCGCGACACCGACCTTCGCCGGCTTCGCCAACGAGCTGGTGCCGCTCCAGATCGGCTCCCCCGACGTCGCCTTCCCGCGGCTGAACATGTTCTCGTACTGGCTGTTCCTGTTCGGCGGCCTGATGGTCATCGGCTCGCTGCTCGTGCCGAGCGGACCGGCCGCCTTCGGCTGGACGGCCTACGCCCCGCTCAACAGCCTGGAGCGCTCCCCCGGTGTCGGACCCGACCTGTGGATCATGGGTCTCGCGCTCTCCGGCTTCGGCACGATCCTCACCTCGGTGAACTTCCTGGCGACGATCATCGGCATGCGGGCGCCGGGCATGACCATGTTCCGCATGCCGATCTTCACCTGGAACGTGCTCTTCACCGCGATCCTGGTCCTGATGGCCTTCCCCGTACTGGCCGCCGCGCTGCTGGCGCTGGAGTCGGACCGGCGCTTCGGCTCGGTGATCTTCCAGTCCGAGAACGGCGGGGCGCTGCTGTGGCAGCACCTCTTCTGGTTCTTCGGCCATCCCGAGGTCTACATCATCGCCCTGCCGTTCTTCGGCATCGTCAGCGAGATCATCCCGGTCTTCGCCCGCAAGCCGATCTTCGGCTACACCACGCTCATCGCCGCCACCATGGCGATCACCGGGCTCTCGGTGGTCGTCTGGGCGCACCACATGTTCGCGACGGGGGCGGTGCTGCTGCCGTTCTTCTCGATGCTGTCCTTCCTCATCGCCGTGCCGACCGGGGTGAAGTTCTTCAACTGGACGGGGACGATGCTCAAGGGCTCGCTCTCCTTCGAGACCCCGATGCTCTGGTCGGTCGGCTTCCTGGTCTCGTTCCTCTTCGGCGGACTGACCGGGATCGTGCTGGCCTCGCCACCGATGGACTTCCATGTGACCGACTCGTACTTCGTCGTCGCCCACTTCCACTACACCGTCTTCGGCACCGTCGTCTTCGCGACCTTCGCCGGCTTCTACTTCTGGTGGCCCAAGTTCACCGGCAGGCTCCTCGACGAACAGCTCGGCAAGATCCACTTCTGGACGCTCTTCGTGGGCTTCCACACCACGTTCCTGGTCCAGCACTGGCTCGGCGCGGAAGGCATGCCGCGGCGCTACGCCGACTACCTCGACGCCGACGGCTTCACCGCGCTCAACACCGTCTCGACGATCGGCTCGCTGCTGCTGGGCGCCTCCACGCTGCCGTTCCTCTACAACGTCTGGCGGACGGCGAAGGAAGGGACGAAGGTCGAGGTCGACGACCCGTGGGGGTTCGGCCGTTCGCTGGAGTGGGCGACGTCCTGCCCGCCGCCCCGCCACAACTTCGAAGCCGTGCCCCAGATCCGCTCCGAGGCCCCGGCGTTCGACCTGCACCACCCGGAGTTCGCCGCCTACGAGCGGGACCAGCTCAGGCCCGCGACGGCTCCTGAGCGCGGTGAAGGGCGCGATCGATCCGGTCTCTGATCGCCCGCATCCGGTCGTCGAGCGTCCGCGGCTCGATCACCTCGAACTCGAACCCCGTCATCACGACGTGGAAGAGCAGGTAGTCGAGGCTCGCCGCGCCCGTGCGCAGCAGACAGGTGCTCTCCCCGTCCGCCTCCAGGACACCGTCCATGGGTCCGACGACCGTGGCCGCCTCGGCGAGCGGGACGTGCAGCCGGATCGTCGCCTCGGTGGCGTAGGCGCCGGTGGAGATCCCCCGCGAGACGTAGGCGGCGAGATCCTCGGCCGGTGGCTCACGGGGCGGGAACCGGGGACCGTGGGGCGGCTTGGGCTCGATCCGGTCGACCCGGAAGGTACGCCAGTCGGCGCGGTCCACGTCCCAGGCGACCAGGTACCAGCGGCGCTCGGTGCACACCAGGCGGTGCGGCTCGACGGTGCGGCGGGTGGCCACGCCGCCGTGGTCGCGGTACTCGAAGCGCAGCCGCTCGCTGTCCCGGCAGGCGTTGACGAGTTCGGTCAGGACGGCCGGGTCGAGCTGGGTCGACGGGGTGCGCAGCATCGGTACGGTGAAGGCGTTCAGCGCGCTCACCCGGCGCCGCAGCCGGCCGGGCAGGACCTGTTCCAGCTTGGCCAGGGCGCGTACGGAGGTCTCGCCGATGCCCTCGATGCCCTGGCCGGCGGCCGTGCGCAGCCCGACGGCCACCGCGACGGCCTCCTCGTCGTCGAGGAGCAGCGGGGGCAGTTCGGCTCCCGCGCCGAGCTGGTAACCGCCACCGGTACCGGGGCTGGCGTTGACCGGATAGCCGAGCTCGCGCAGCCGGTCGACATCCCGCCGTACGGTCCTCGGCGTGACGCCGAGCCGCTCGGCGAGATCGGCGCCGGACCATTCGCGGTGGGCCTGCAGCAGCGAGAGCAGGCGCAGCAGTCGTGCGGAGGTCTCCAACATGGGGCCGAGTCTGCCAGCCGTCGAGGACAGCCACGGTCCTCGATCCCACGCCTCTCGGTCCGCCGGTCCTCGGGTTCGCAGGGCCTCGATCTCCCGGTCCCAGGTCCGCCGGTCCTCGATCTCCCGGTCCCGATCGGAGGTCGGAGGGCCGGAGGGGCCGGACGGCCGTAGGGGCCGGAGGTCAGCGGAAGCGGCGCACCAGTACGCCCGCCTTCGCCTTCAGGGTGTAGACGACGTCGACGACCGTGCCGACGCCGCGGTGCAGGGCCTCCCCGACGCGTCCGTGGGTGCGGGCGCTCGCGCCCCGGGCGACGAGGGCCGACCAGATCTCCTCGTGCCGGACGGCGATGCGGGCCGGGTCGAAGCGCTCGGACGCCGCCAGGGCCGCGCGTGCGGTCTTGGCGCGCAGCTCGTCGTCGTTGATGAGTTCGAGCAGGGCCCGGGCGATCGCGGCCACGTCGTCGACGGGCACCAGACGGCCGTCGACCCCGTCCTCGATGATCTCGCGGGGCCCGTGCGGGCAGTCGGTGGAGACGACCGGCAGTCCGCAGCGCATCGCCTCGACGATGGTCATCCCGAAGGACTCCTGCCGCGAGGTGACGGCGGCGAGCGAGCCCTTCGCCCACTCCGGCTCCATCGGGTTGGCGGTGCCCATGAGGAAGACGTTCTCGCCGAGGCCGCGCCGCTCGATCTGCCGGGCAAGCGCCGTTCTCAGGTTGTCGGAGGCGTCACCGGTGCCGTAGATCCGCAGCTTCCAGTCGGGGCGGGCCGCCGCCACCTCGGCGAAGGCGTCGATGAGCACGTCGTACCGCTTGACCGGGGTCAGCCGGCCCGCCGCGACGACGATCTTCGCGGTGGCGTCGGCCGGCGGCACGCTCGGCGCGGGCACGCTGTTGGGCACCGCGTCGATCCGTACGCCCGGAAGCGCGAGCTTCCGGTAGGAGCGGGCGTCGGCCTCGGTGACGGTGGTGACGGCGTCCAGGAGCGCGTACTGATGGCCGATCTCCCGGCGGAGCCGGTAGCTGTGGCTGTCCAGGATCAGATGCTCCTGTCCGACCAGGACGGGTCCGCGCCGGGCCTGCTTGGCCAGCTGCACGTTGAGCCCGGGGCGCGTGGCGACCAGCACGTCGGCCTCGACGGTGCTCAGATACTCGCCGATCCGGGCGTCGGTCAGCGCGCTGTACTGCTTCCACCGGCCGTCGCCGCGCGGGAAGACCCGGGCGGGCCGGGCGAAGTCCGGGTGCTCGCCGTCGTAACCGGCGCTCTTCTTGCGCAGGTCGACCAGGTGACGCAGGGTCACCCCGGCCGGAACGCCCAGGATCGGCTCGTCGCGATGGCGGAAGACGGAGACGATCTCCACCTCATGACGCTCGGCCAGCTCCTGAGCGAGCGTGAACGTCGTCCGGATCGTGCCCCCGATGTGGTAGCCGTTGTGAAGCAGAAAGGAGATACGCATCGCGCTGCCGGTCCCCCCGGTCAAGTGGTCGTCGGGGGCGACTGTACTGCGTACCCGGCACGCCGTTTCACGGTCGGTAGCCGAGCTGGGGAACGGTGGCGCAGTTGGTGTTCATGTCCCCCTGGGTGACCCAGCCCCGCCCGTCCCGCCAACGCGCCACGGACAGACAGGTGTGACGGGTCTTCGGGGGCTCGGCGAGCTTCTCGAACCGGACGGGCAGCAGCAGGCCCCGGGCGGTGTACGGCTCGGGCCGGTTCACGAACTCCTCGACGCACGCGCGCGTGAGACCGCCGCCGGTGAGACAGGAGCGTGCCGCGTCGGTGAACCACATGGCCGCCGCCCACCCCTCCAACTGCCATTGGGACAGCGGCCGGTCCCCCATCGCCGCCCGGAAGTCACGGACCGCCGGATGGCCGGTGTCCTCGTGGTTGCGGCTGGAGCCCGTCACGAACAGGGCCTCCCGGCAGACCGGGGACTTCGCGTAGTCGCGGGGCACGGAGGAGGACCAGTTCTGCACGTTCGTCACCTTGGCGGTGACCCTGGCCCCGACGGCGTCCATCGCCTCGCACAGCCGGGCGTTGCCGTGCGTGTCCAGGGCGTCGAAGACGAGGTCGGCGCGCTGTGCCTTCAGATCGGCGGCGACGGCCCGGAAGTTGGGCAGGGCGAAGTCGACCTGCTCGTGGACGACCCGGTAGCCCTCGGCCCGCAGTCCGCCGGCGATCAGCCGGGCGTACGCGGCGGAGGCGGCCTGGTTGTAGGCGACGACCGCGGCGGTACGGGCGCCGTGCTCGCTCCTGAACCAGCGGTAGACCTCGGTGCCGCCGTACAGGACCCCGCCCCAGCCGGGGGACGCGCCGGTGCGCGGGGCGGAGCTGCCGTAGATCCCGTACAGATGCGGATAGGTGTCGTACGCCGGGGTGAGGGGCTGGCCTCCGATGTCGGGAACACCGGCCTTCGCGACCTGGGGCGCCCCGGCGTACTCGAGCGCGGTCGTGGCGACCAGGGCGAACACCTTGCGTTCGTCGACCAGCCGGTGCACGCACGCGTTGTTGCCGACTCCGCTGCCGCCGTCGTCGCAGGTGAGGACCTCCACCCGGCGTCCGTTCAGGCCACCGCGCGCGTTGAGGGCGTCGAACCAGGCACGGGCGCCGTCGCGCGGCCCGGTGAACGCGTCGCCGCCGACGGGGCTGGTGGCGCTGGAGATGATGCCGACGCGGAGCGGCTCACCGCCGGAGGGGTGGGCGGTGGGCCGCGTCTCGAACGCGCGCTCCGGCAGCCGGCTGCCGCACGCCGTGACCAGGGCGAGCAGCGCGGCGAGCAGCAGCGCCGCTCCCGCCGTCCCCGCCTCAGCAGCCCGGAACGGTCGCACCGCTGAGCTGCACCAGACCGCAGAGGGTCTTCTGGGACACCTTCCACACGTCGCCCTGGTGGACGGAGGTGCCCTTGGAGTCGGGCAGGGCCGGGTTTCCGCCGACGAGCAGGTCGTAGGTCACGTCGGCGTCGTTGGGCGAGGTGAACGCGATGCCCTTGACCTTCGCCGAGGTCATGGCCGCGTTCTTGTCCCCCTCGAAGGCGCCGAGGACGGCCCGCATCCGCTCGCCGTTCTCCAGCAGCTTGACCTTCTCGTCCGTCGGCGTCCTCGGGTCGAAGAAGGCGGTCCAGTTCTTGGTGATCTCGGCCTTCGCCGCGTCCGGGTCGGCGGGCTGGTCCGTCGCCGTCCCGGTCGGCGACGTCGGCACCGGCGGCACCACCGGCGTGACCTCGCTCGAGGGGGACTCATCGTCCGCGCAGCCGACGAGCGCCGGGCCGATGGCGAGGGCCGCCACGGCTGCCAGGGCCGCGATACGGGAACGTCCACCGAGTCGACTGAGAACCATCTGGCTCACCACCGGATGTCTGTTCAGGCCGGGCGGCCTGATGATTCCAGGGTGTTCCGTATCGCGGGATACCGCAAAAAAGAGGCGAGGGAGGCTCCCGTGCCGACATCCCGGGCGCCGCTGTGGAGCGGCCTCACGGCCGCCGCCGTGGGCGCGGTGCTGTGCGTCCTTGGCTGGTACGGCGTCTCCGGCGAGCGGTTCGCGGAGCGGCAGCTGCCCTACCTGGCCTCGTGCACGATCCCGGGCGCGGCGCTGATCGTGGCGGGCGCGGTGCTGGTCGGGACCGCGCCGGCGGGCCGCGGTCCGGTCCGTACCGCGACGGAGCGGGCGGGCGGACCGGCCGCCGAACCGGAGGAGGCCCTCGCGCCCTCCTCCGAGGCTCCGCCGGTCCGGGTGCCCGGAGGGACCCTCGCGCACCGGCCCGACTGCCCGCTGGTGGCCGGCCGGGACGACGCCCTGCCGGCGGGGGACGCGGAGCTCGCCCCCTGTCCGGTGTGTGAGCCGTGGCCTCGCTGACGTACGACCTCACCCTGGCCGGCCTCGCGGTGGGCAGTGCCGCCGCGCTCACCGGGATCGGGCTGATCGTCACGTACCGCGCGACCGGTGTGCTCAACCTGGCGCACGGCGCGATCGCGATGGTCTGCGCGTATCTGCTGCGGCAGCTGGTGGTGGAGTGGGGCTGGCCGCTGCCGCTCGGAGCCCTCGTCACCCTGCTCGTGGTGGCGCCCGGCGTCGGCCTGGTCCTGGACCGCGGGGTCTTCCGTCCGGCGGCGCTTCTCGGCTCGAATCCCGCGCAGACGCTGGTGGCCTCGATCGGCGTCTTCGTGCTGCTCGTCGGCGGGGCGGCGCTGGTGTGGGGTTCGGGGGCGCGGTCCGATGCCCCGGTGCTGCTCGGCGACGACCCGTGGACGCAGCTCGCGGCGGTGGTCCTCCTCGCCTGTCTGGTGGGGGCGGTGACGCGGTGGACCCGGTTCGGCCGGGAGCTGCGGGCGGTGGTCGACAACCGGCCGCTGGCGATGCTCGGCGGGATCGACGCGGACCGGGTGTCGGCGGTGGGCTGGGCGTTCGGATCCTTCACCGCCGGACTCACCGGGGTGCTGCTCGCCCCGTACGTACGGCTCGACCCGTACGGGATGCCGCTGCTCGTCGTCGAGGTGATCGCGGTCGCGGTGGTGGCGCGGATGCGGAGCCTGCCGGTCGCGATCGTGACGGCCCTGGCACTGGGAGTCGCGCAGGCGCAGCTGACCCGGCTGCACCCGGAGGGGTGGGCGGGGCCGCTGGTCCAGGCGGTGGGCGCGAACCTGTTCGTGGTGGCGCTGATCGTGGCGGCGCTGGCCCTGCCCGGTGTGGGCGGCCGGGGTCAGGACGTGCTGCCGCCGCCGGCCGGTACCGGCCGGGTGCCGGGGGGTGCCTGGGTGACGGCCGGCGTCCTGTTCCTGCTCCCCCTGGGATTCGCGGGCTCGGACCTGCACACCTCGGTCCAGGTGCCGGCGCTGGCGATCGTGCTGCTCTCCCTCGTGGTGGTGACGGGCCGGGCCGGGCAGATCGCGCTGGGGCAGGCGGCGTACGCGGGTCTGGGCGCGCTGTTCACGGCACTGCTGGCGGCAGGAGGGCTGCCGGAGCTGGTGGCCCTGGCGGTCTCGGTGCTCCTGGTGGCCCCGCTGGGTCTGCTGACGGGGTGGCCGGCGATCCGGCGGCACGGTCTCGCGCTGGCGCTCGCGACGCTGGCGGTCGGGGTGGCGGTGAGCCGGTTCGTCTTCGCGCAGCCGTACGCGACGGCCGGCCTGGTCCTCCGCCGCCCGGCCGGTTTCGGGGACGACCGCCTGTACTACGTCCTCGAGCTGGCCGTCCTCGCCTGCTGCCTGGCCCTGGTCGCGGCGCTGCGCCGGGGCCGCACGGGCCGGGCGCTCGCGGCGCTGCGGGACCACGAGCCGGGCGCGGAGGCGGCCGGGGTACGGGTGGCCGGTCTCAAGCTCGTGGCCTTCGTCCTGGGCGCGGCGCTGGCGGCCCTGGGCGGCGGCCTGCTGGGCATGGGGCTGCGCGCCTTCGACCCGGAGGCCTACGATCCGGTCCGCGGTCTCCTGTGGTTCGCCGCGATCCTCGTCCTCGGCGCGGACAGCCTCCTCTCCCCCCTGGCCGCCGCGGCCCTCCTGGTCGGCCTGGACGCGGGCACGAGGGGCGGCGTGGCAGCGGCGGCGGTGGGCGCCCTCGCCGCACTGGTGGGCCGCGTCCCGCCCTTGACGTCCTGGCTCTCGCACGCGGCGCCGCCCCCGCAGACCCGCCGTCGCCCGCGCACCGAACCTCCGGGCACGCCCGAACCGGCACGGCGGCCGGTGGGGGGTGACCGTCCCGGCACGACCGGCCCCGCACAGCCGCCCACCCAGGTGCCCGAACACCCGCGCGTCGCCCCACCCGGCACCACCGGCCCCGCACGCCGGCCGGCGGGGGGAGACGAACCTCCCGGCACGACCGGCCCCGCACAGCCGCCCACACGGGAGCCCCAACCCCCGCCCCCCGCGCGGCTCCGTGCGCACGCGCTGAGCCTCACCTATCCCGGCGGCCTCACCGCCCTCGCCCACGTCACCCTCTCCCTCGCCCCCGGCCGCGTCACCGCACTCGTCGGGCCCAACGGCGCCGGTAAGAGCACCCTCTTCGACTGCCTCGCGGGGACCCTCCGGCCCACCCACGGCCGCGTCGTCCTCGACGGCACCGACATCACCGGACGTGCCGCCCACGCCCGCACCCGCCTCGGCATCGCCCGGACCTTCCAGCAGCTCGCCGTCTTCCCCTCCCTCACCGTCGAGGAGAACGTCCGACTCGGCGCCGAGCAGGGCCACCTCCGCGACCCCGCCGCGACGGAACGGGCCCTGCGCCTCCTCGGTCTGGCCGGTCCCGTCCGCCACCGCCCCGCCGCCGGCCTCCCCACCGGGACCCTGCGCCGCGTCGAACTCGCCCGCGCCCTCGCCGGCCGCCCGCACACCCTCCTCGTCGACGAGCCCGCCGCGGGCCTGGACGCCGCCGAGACCGCCGCCCTCGCCCGCGTCCTCGCCGCGCTGGCCGCCGACGGGCTCACCGTGCTGGTCGTCGAGCACGACCCGGACCTCGTCGCCGGCATCGCCCACACGGTCCACACCATGGAAGGCGGTCGGATCGTGTCATGAGCGTCGAGATCGCCCTGAGCGCCGCCCGCGTCCGCTACGGCCCCCTGGAAGCCCTCCACGGCCTCGACCTGCCCCTGCCGACCGGGGCGGTGACCGTCCTCCTCGGGCGCAACGGCTCCGGCCGGACCACCGCCTTGCGCGCCCTCGCCGGCACCGTGCGGCTCGCCTCCGGACGCGTTCTGTGGCGCGGCGCCGACGTGACCCGGCTGCACGCCCACGACCGGGCGCGCCGCGGGCTGTGCTTCGTACCGGATCTGCGGGCCGTGTACGCGACCCTGACCGTCGCAGAGAACCTCGACCTGGTCACCGGCGACCGCGCCAAGGCCCTGGACGCGTACCCGGAACTCGCCCCGCTCCTCGCCCGCCCCGCCGGCACCCTCTCCGGCGGCGAGCGCCGGATGCTCGCGCTCTCCCGCGCCGTGGCGTCCCCCGCCCGCGTGGTGCTGGTCGACGAGCCCGCCCTCGGCATGTCCCCGGACGTCTCCTCCCGTACGTACCGCCTGCTCGCGGCCCTCGCCGAGGAGGGCGGCGCCGCCCTCGTGCTCGCCGAACAGCGCCTCCCGCCCGGCCTGCCACCGGGCACCCTGGTGCACGAACTGCGGCGCGGCTCGCTCGCGTTCAGCGGGGAGGCCGCCGAGCTGCGGTGAGCACGCCCCACGAGCCCTAGAGCGGCGCGATCCGCAGCATCGTGCCGGTGACGATCCGGTTCGGGTCCGGGCCGATCAGGGCGCGGTTCGCCTCGTACAGCGCCTGCCAGCCGCCCCGGATCTTGAAGCGCCGGGCGATCGAGCTGAGGGTGTCCCCCGGCTGGACCACATGAGCCCGGCCGCTCAGCCCGTACCGCTTCGAGCAGACCGGCCAGGCGCCCCAGCCCTGGACCCGCAGGACGTCCTCGGCGACGGTGATCTGCTGCTTGCGGGTCGCCAGGTCGGCGCGCGGGGCGTGGCGCAGTCCGCCGAACTCGACCCAGGTCGACTGCGCGAACTGGAGTCCGCCGTAGTAGCCGTTGCCCGTGTTGGCGTCCCAGCGGCCGCTGCTCTCGCACTCGGCGACGCAGCCCCACGGCCACTGGTCCTGGGCGCACGACGCGGCGCCGGAATCCCACGGGCCGACGGAATCCCAGGGACCGTCGGAATCCCACGGGCCGCCGTCATCCCACGGGGCTCCGGGGTCCCACGGGGCTCCCGGGGCTCCCCATGTCCCTGGGGGAGGCTCGGGCTCGTCCGCACGGGCCGGTCCCGGAACCAGGGCGATCAACGCGGCGGCACACACACCGGCGGCCCTAAGAAATCGGATCTTCGACATCGAGGCAGGCTAGGCGCCCGGTCCGCGCCCCGGCGTCGTGCCGCGCGGCACGGCATCCGTCCCCCACCCGGTCGGAGTCATCGGGCGGTCGTACAACTTGCCGCACCGCGACGCGTGACCCCGGCCGAGGCTCTCCCGTTGAACTCTTCATGAGACGAGCCGGGAACCGCCCGGTGTCGCACGTACCGAGTCCAGGGAGCCCCCCGTGCCGCGCATGCTCGACGTCAGCGAGGACGTACGCGCCGAGATCGGCGACGAAGAAGCCGACCGGCTGCTCGCCGGCGACAATGCCCCGGGCAGCTACGACTGCACCTCCTGCCGCACTCCGGGCGACTCCGAGCAGGAGCGCACGAGCACCGTGCTGTTCGTCGGCGAGGAGACCGCCGTGCTGGCGTTCGCCCACGCCAGCTGCATCCCGTCCCAGGTCGTCCAGGTCGCCGAGGAGCAGCTCCAGGGCGCCGTCCGCTCCATCGCCGCGACGGACGCGGTCGACGCGCTCACCGCCGCCCACCCGGAGCAGGCCGTCCTCGGAGTCACCAGCGGGCTCGTCCTGATCGAGGGGGAGCTGCACCCCGCGCTGGTCGTCGAGCCGACCGCGCCGGTCGCCCGGCCGGGGTCGGACGGGCTGAGCGACGAGTTCCTTCCGCTGCTGATCGAGCAGGGCTTCGCGCCGGTGTCCGACGTGAACCGGAAGCCGGGCATGCTGCCGGGCTGGTCGGTGCTGGTGGCCATGGGACAGCTGCACTCCGTGCTGCAGCCCGGTACGGGCGGCAGCGGCCAGGTCGCCTGGTGGCAGGCCCACCAGCCGCTCCAGGTCACCGAGGGCTGGCGGGCGGCCGCGAACAAGTCGCACATGGTCCTCGTCTTCGCCGCGCCGGTGGGCTCGATCGGCCAGCAGCCGCGCGAGGACCTGCTGCGCGACGCGCTGGAGAAGGCGGCGGCCAACGGCTGCCTGGTGGCCGCCGCGATGCCGCTGGCCGGCACGTGAGGGAGCACGGGCGTCCGGGCATAGGCCCCTCGGCGCACCACCACGGGACGGCGAGCGTCCCTCGCCCCCGGCGGGCGCCTCTTTCGGAGAGCCGCCCGCATCCGACGGACGACGGTGTCGTTGGCACATACGTGCACTCATACGACCCACTCCGCCAGCCCCGTCCGAGTCAGATTCCCTCGATGCGTCCGGCCCATGACGTCACGACGGGCGAGTCGGCGACGCCGATCTACGACGCTCTGTACTCGGAGTACCGCCGGTCGTTCCGCGCGCTGCCGGGCGACCGCAGCGGCGAGGAGGATCTCGGCTTCCGGGCCTTCGGGACACCGGTGGGCACGGGCCTGTACGGGCACCACGGCTACCGGCAGACGGCGCAGCCGACGGCGTGGTCGGCGCAGCACCACTCCACCCCGGCGGCGCTTCCGCCGGGGCCCCGCAGGGGCCTGTAGGACCCGCGACAACGGCTGAGGGCCGGGGCGTCCGCCCCGGCCCTCAGCCGTTGTCGGTCCCTGCTCACTTCTTGCGGCCGCGCTTCTCGCGCACGCGCACGGAGATGTGGATCGGGGTGCCCTCGAAGCCGAACTCCTCGCGCAGGCGACGCTCGACGAAGCGGCGGTAGCCGTGCTCCAGGAAGCCGGAGGCGAAGAGCACGAACCGGGGCGGCTTGGTGCCCGCCTGCGTACCGAAGAGGATGCGGGGCTGCTTGCCGCCGCGGATCGGGTGCGGGTGGGCGGCGACCAGCTCGCCGAGGAAGGCGTTCAGACGGCCGGTGGGGACACGGGTCTCCCAGCCGGCGAGCGCGGTCTCGATCGCCGGGACCAGCTTCTCCATGTGGCGGCCGGTCTTGGCGGAGACGTTGACGCGGGGCGCCCAGGCGACCTGCTGCATCTCGGTCTCGATCTCGCGCTCGAGGTAGTAGCGCCGCTCCTCGTCCAGCTCGTCCCACTTGTTGTACGCGATGACGAGCGCGCGCCCGGACTCCACCGCCATGGTGATGATGCGCTGGTCCTGGACCGAGATGTTGTCGGTGGTGTCGATCAGGACGACGGCGACCTCGGCCTTCTCGACCGCGGCGGCGGTCCGCAGGGAGGCGTAGTAGTCCGCGCCCTCCTGGAGGTGGACCTTCTTGCGGATACCGGCGGTGTCCACGAACTTCCACGTCTTGCCACCGAGCTCGATCAGCTCGTCGACCGGGTCGCGGGTGGTGCCGGCCAGCTCGTTGACGACCACGCGGTCCTCGCCGGCGACCTTGTTCAGGAGCGAGGACTTGCCGACGTTCGGGCGGCCGATGAGCGCGATGCGGCGCGGGCCGCCGAGGGCGGTGCCGAAGGTCTGCGCGGGCGCCTCGGGCAGCGCCTCCAGGACGGCGTCGAGCATGTCGCCGGTGCCACGGCCGTGCAGCGAGGAGACCGGGTGCGGCTCGCCGAGGCCGAGCGACCACAGGGCGGTGGCGTCGGCCTCGCCGGAGGGGCCGTCGACCTTGTTGGCGCAGAGGACGACGGGCTTGCCGGCGCGGCGCAACAGCTTGACGACGGCCTCGTCGGTGTCGGTGGCGCCGACGGTGGCGTCCACGACGAAGACACAGGCGTCGGCGGCCTCGATGGCGTACTCGGCCTGGGCGGCGACGGAGGCGTCGATCCCGAGGACGTCCTGCTCCCAGCCGCCGGTGTCGACGACCTTGAAGCGGCGGCCGGCCCACTCGGCCTCGTAGGTGACGCGGTCACGCGTGACGCCGGGCTTGTCCTCGACGACGGCCTCGCGGCGGCCGATGATCCGGTTCACCAGGGTCGACTTGCCGACATTGGGGCGGCCGACGACGGCGAGGACGGGGAGCGGGCCGTGCCCGGCCTCCTCGATCGCGCCTTCGACCTCCTCGATGTCGAAGCCCTCTTCCGCGGCGAGCTCCATGAACTCCGCGTACTCGGCGTCGCCAAGTGCCCCGTGGTCGTGCTGGTCGTTCATGAAGTCCGTTCCTTGATCATTCGTGGTCGGTGGGTGCGAACCCACTACTCAGAGTCTCACTCAGCGCCCGGTGAGGCGCCTGGCGTTTTTCAGGTGGGCGGTGAGCCGCTCCTGGATGCGTACGGTGGCGTCGTCCAGCGCCTTGCGCGTGCGGCGGCCGCTTCCGTCGCCTGCCTCGAAGGCGTCGCCGAAGACGACGTCGACGCGGCTGCGCAGCGGGGGCAGCGCCTTGATCAACCGTCCCGGGCGGTCAGAACTTCCCAGGACGGCCACCGGGACGATCGGCGCCCCGCTGCGGACGGCGAAGTAGGCGAGGCCGGCGCGCAGGGAGGCGAAGTCGCCCTCGCCGCGGGTGCCCTCGGGGAAGATCCCGAGGACGCCGCCGTGCTCCAGGACCGCGAGGGCGTTGCCTATCGCGTTCCGGTCGGTGCTGTCCCGGTCGACCTTGAGCTGCCCGATGCCCTCCAGGAAGGGCCCGAGGGGCCCGACGAAGGCTTCCTTCTTGATGAGGAAGTGCACCGGCCGGGGGGCGGTGCCCATGAGCATGGGTCCGTCGATGTTGTGCGCGTGGTTGACGGCGAGGATGAGGGGGCCGGAGGCCGGCACCCGCCAGGCGCCGAGGACGCGCGGCTTCCACAGGCCGTACATCAGCCCGATGCCGATGCCACGCCCGACGGCGGCGCCCTTCTCGGAGGGCAGGGTCACCGGGCGGCCGCCCGCTTCTCGGTACGCCGCTCTTCGACGAGGGTGACGACGCACTCGATGACCTGGTCCAGGGTCAGGTCCGTGGTGTCGACCTCGACGGCGTCGCCGGCCTTGGCGAGCGGGGACGTCTTGCGGCTGGAGTCGGCCGTGTCCCGCTTGATCAGGGCCTGCCGGGTGGCGGCCACGTCGACGCCCTTGAGCTCGCCCGAGCGGCGGGCGGCGCGGGCCTCGGGCGACGCGGTGAGGAAGATCTTGAGGTCGGCGTCGGGGAGCACCGTCGTACCGATGTCACGCCCCTCGACGACGATGCCGCCCTGCGCGCTCCTGGCGATGGTCCGCTGCAGCTCGGTGATGAGGGCCCGCACCTCGGGGACGGCGCTGACGGCGCTGACCTTGGAGGTGACCTCTTCGGTACGGATGGGCCCGGCGGCGTCGGCCCCGTCGACGGTGATCGTCGGGCGGGCCGGGTCGGTTCCGGAGACGATGACGGGCTTGGCGGCGGCGTTGGCGACGGCCTCGGCGTCGCTGACGTCGACGCCGTTGCTGATCATCCACCAGGTGATGGCGCGGTACTGCGCACCGGTGTCCAGGTAGCTCAGCCCCAGCTTGGCGGCAACCGCCTTCGAGGTGCTCGACTTGCCCGTGCCGGAGGGCCCGTCGATGGCGACGATCACGGTTTCCACGGTGGGGAACACCTTCCTGGGGGTACGCGGTGAGGCCCACCGAATGCAGGGGGCCACCCCAAGGTTACCGATTCCCGCGCACCCATTCGGCCCAGCGGGTGGGCGAAGCCCCTTCCGGCGCCCCGCCCGGCCCTCCGGCTCGCCCCCGGCCGCCTCCCGGCTCACCCCGTCCGCAGCGCCCAGCCCCGTTCCTTGAGCGCCGCGCCCAGGACCGGCGCCGCCGAGGGCTCCACCATCAGCTGGACCAGGCCCGCCTGCTGACCGGTCGCGTGCTCGATGCGGACGTCCTCGATGTTGACGCCCGCCCGGCCCGCGTCCGCGAAGATGCGGGCCAGCTCGCCGGGCTGGTCGCTGATGAGGACCGCGACGGTCTCGTACTGCGTCGGGGCCGCGCCGTGCTTGCCGGGGACGCGCGCGCGGCCCGCGTTGCCGCGGCGCAGGACGTCCTCGACTCCGGAGGCGCCGCCGCGGCGCTCGTCCTCGTCGGTGGACTGGAGGGAGCGCAGCGCCCGGACCGTCTCGTCCAGGTCCGCCGCGACGCCCGCGAGGACGTCCGCGACCGGGCCGGGGTTCGCCGAGAGGATGTCGATCCACATGCGCGGGTCGGAGGCCGCGATCCGGGTGACGTCGCGGATGCCCTGGCCGCACAGCCGTACCGCCGTCTCGTCCGCCTCCTCAAGACGCGCGGCCACCATCGACGACACCAGCTGAGGGGTGTGCGAGACGAGCGCGACCGCCCGGTCGTGGGCGTCCGCGTCCATGACCACGGGCACCGCGCGGCAGAGCGCCACCAGCTCCAGGGCCAGGTTCAGGACCTCCGTGTCGGTGTCCCGGGTCGGCGTGAGCACCCACGGCCGCCCCTCGAAGAGGTCCGCCGTCGCCGCCAGCGGGCCGGAGCGCTCCTTGCCCGACATCGGGTGCGTTCCGATGTACGCGGTGAGGTCGGCCCCCAGCTCCTCCAGCTCCCGCCTCGGTCCGCCCTTGACGCTGGCCACGTCGAGGTAGCCGCGCGCCAGGCCCTCCCGCATGGCCGCGGCGAGGGTGGCCGCCACGTGCGCCGGGGGTACGGCGATGATCGCGAGGTCGACGGGGCCCTCGGGCGGCTCGTCCGTACCGGCGCCGAGCGCCGCCGCCGTACGCGCGCGTGCCGGGTCGTGGTCGCGGAGGTGGACGGCGATGCCCCGCCCGGCGAGGGCGAGGGCGGCGGAGGTGCCGATCAGACCGGTTCCGATGACGAGCGCGGTCCTCACTGGGCGATGTCCTTACGCAGGGTGGCCGCCGCGCCGAGGTAGACGTGGGCGATCTCCGCCTTGGGCAGGTCCGACTCGACGTGCGCGAGGAGCCGTACGACCCTCGGCATGGCTCCCTCGATGTCCAGTTCCTGCGCGCAGATCAGCGGAACGTCGACGATCCCGATGCGGCGCGCCGCCGCGGCGGGGAAGTCGCTGTGCAGATCGGGCGTGGCCGTGAACCAGATGCTGATCAGGTCGTCGGCGGTGAGCCCGTTGCGCTCCAGGACGGCGGTGAGCAGCTCCTCGACCTGCTCGTGCATGTGTCCGGCCTCGTCCCGTTCCAGCTGGACGGCGCCTCGGACCGCTCGTACCGCCACGTCGTGCTCCTTCGAAATGCGATCAGTGCTCCGATCACCCTAGTCAGCCGTACCGGCGCGCAGCCGCGGCGACCGTCCTCCGAGACGGCCAATGTCACCCCAGCCCGTCAGCGCCGCCACTCGGCGCGGGCGGCCGGACGGGAGGTACAACTGTCGGATGCTTCTGCACGTCGTACCGGCGGCGGCGTGGTCCGCCGATCCCGGTCTCCCGTACGCGCCCGCCTCCCTTGCGGCCGAGGGTTTCGTCCACTGCTCGGCGGACGAGACGGCGGCCCTCGCCGTCGCCGACGCCCGTTACCGGGAGGTCCCCGGGCCGCTCCTGGTCCTGGTCATCGACGAGACCCGGCTGACCGCCGAGGTCCGCTGGGAGGAGTCGAAGGGCACGCTGTTCCCGCATGTGTACGGGCCGATCGAGCGGGGGTCCGTGGTCGACGTCCTGGAGGTGCGCCGGGACCCGGACGGCCGTGCGAGGGAGCTGGCCTCCTAGGCGTGTTGCCAACCGTGGGCTCGGGCGCGCCGCCAAGCTGGAGGGCATGAATCCAGAAGCTCCAGACGCCACGCCCCGCCGTACCGTGCTCCTGGCGGGCGCGGGTTCGGTCGCCGCGCTGGCCACCGGCTGCGGCTCGGACGGTGACGGGGGCGGGGGTACGACGGACGGCCCGACCGCCACTCCGACCGCGGGCACCACCGGCCCGGCCACCACGGGTCCCGCCACGACCACGCCCGCCGGCTCTCCGCCCGCCGGTGCGGCGCTCGCCCGTACCTCCGAGATCCCGGTCGGCGGCGGCACCGTCTTCAAGGAGGAGAAGGTCGTCGTCACCCAGCCGACGGCGGGCGACTTCAAGGCGTTCTCGGCGGTCTGCACCCACCAGGGCTGCACGGTCGGCAAGGTCGAGAACGGCACCATCGACTGTCCCTGCCACGGCTCCAAGTTCCGTATCGCCGACGGGGCGGTGGCCGCGGGGCCGGCCACGCGCCCCCTCCCGGCCGAGCGGATCACCGTGTCGGGGGACAACATCACCCTGACGTAATCTGTCGCCCATGACTCCGGTAGAACTGGTGCGCGACCACACGATCTACTCCTGTGTCATGGGGTCGCGCGCCTTCGGTCTGGCCACCGAGGGGAGCGACACCGACCGCCGGGGCGTTTTCCTCGCCCCGACCCCGCTCTTCTGGCGCTTCGAGAAGCCGCCGGCGCACGTGGAAGGGCCGGGCGAGGAGCAGTTCAGCTGGGAGCTGGAGCGCTTCTGCGAGCTGGCCCTGCGGGCCAACCCCAACGTCCTGGAGTGCCTGCACTCCCCCGTGGTCGAGCAGATCGACGACACCGGCCGCGAACTGGTCGCGCTGCGCGGGGCGTTTCTCTCCCGTCAGGCGCACCAGACGTTCGTCCGGTACGCGGTCGGCCAGCGCAAGAAGCTCGACGCCGACGTCCGCCAGTACGGGGAGCCGCGCTGGAAGCACGCGATGCATCTGCTGCGGCTGCTGATGAGCTGCCGCGATCTGCTGCGGACCGGCGAACTGACCATCCACGTGGGCGACGAGCGGGACCGGCTCCTCGCGGTGAAGCGCGGCGAGGTGCCGTGGCCCGAGGTCGAGTCGTGGATGGGCCGCCTCACGGAGGAGGCCGACCGCGCCTCCACCACGAGCCCACTCCCCACGTCCCCGGACCACGCGCGCGTGGAGGACTTCCTGCTGCGCGCCCGCCGCGCCTCAGCCCTGCGCGTACTCCATCCGAACCCGGACCACGAGGTCGTGCAGGGCGTCCTGCCCCCCGAGCTCGCCCAAGAGGCCTGACCGAGCCACCCCGCAGGGGCCTCCGCCACCTCGTCCGGGGGGTGGGCAGACCGGCCCGGCTTCGGGGTGAGGGCTACGGTCGCCGTCGGCCGTCGCCTCGACGGTCATGGATCAAGCGTCCCAGAGCGCGCCGAACGACAGCAGTTCGTCGCGGTACTCGATCCGCTCCGCCCACTCCTTCGGCCAGGCTCCGGCGCCCAGGTGCGCCCCCGCGAAGGCGCCCGTCAGGGAGGCGATCGAGTCAGAGTCACCGCGGGTGCAGGCGGCGCGGCGCAGGGCGGTGAGGGGGGCCTCGGGGAAGAGGAGGAAGCACAGGAGGGCGGTGGCGAGGGCCTCTTCGGCGATCCAGCCGTCGCCGGTGTACTCGCAGGGGTCGAGTTCCGGGTCGGCCGTGCGCTGGACGGCGTCCAGCTTCTCCAGGACGGCGAGGCACTCGTCCCAGCCGCGCTCGATGAAGTGCCGGGGCGTGGGGTCCTGGGCGTGCGCCCAGAGGTCGCCGAGCCACTCCTCGTGGTAGCGGGAGCGGTTCTCGTACGCGTACGAGCGCAGGTGGCCGACCAGTCCGGCCGGGTCGACGCCCCGGGCGAGCAGACGGACCGCACGGGCGGTCAGGTCGGAGGCGGCGAGCGCCGTGGGGTGGCCGTGGGTGAGCGCCGACTGGAGCTGGGCCGCGCCCGCGCGCTGCTCGTCGCTCAGGCCGGGGACGAGCCCGATCGGCGCGACCCGCATGTTGGCGCCGCACCCCTTGGAGCCGGTCTGGCTGGCCTGCTGCCAGGGCCGGTCGCTGTCGAGGAGCCGGCAGGCGACCATGCACGTGCGGCCCGGAGCCCGGTTGTTCTCCGGTGAGTGGTACCAGTCGACGAACTCCTCCCGGACCGGCCGGGCCAGCCGCAGCGGGGCGAGCGCGCCCCGGTCCATGGCTGTGCGGATGCCCCGGGCGAGGGCGAGCGTCATCTGGGTGTCGTCGGTGACGTACGCCGTGCCGTTCCGGCTCACCGGGAGTTCCATCCCCCGCCACGGGCCGAACTTGGCGAGGATCGAGGGCACGTCGTTGAACTCGGTCGGGAAGCCGAGCGCGTCGCCCAGCGCCAGACCGATCAGCGCCCCCGTGGCGGTCTGCTTGGTCATGTGGACCTTCCTTCCGGTCGCAGCAGCGGCGGGTGGAGGGCCGTGGCCTCCCCCGCCCGGTAGAGAGCGGCCGGTTTCCCCCGTCCGCCGGTGAGGCGCGGCGGTCCCTCCACGGCCTGGACGAAGCCGGGCGTGGCGAGGACCTTGCGCCGGAAGTTGGGGCGGTCGAGCTCGACGCCCCAGACCGTCTCGTACACCTGCCGCAGCTCGCCGATCGTGAACTCGGGCGGGCAGAAGGCGGTGGCGAGACAGGTGTACTCCAGCTTGGCGCCGATCCGTTCACGGGCGTCGGCAAGGATCCGGTCGTGGTCGAAGGCGAGCGGCCCGTGCGTCCCGTACGGCGTCCACCGGGCCCACGCCGCGTCGCCGCCGCCGCGCGGCTCGGGGGGGTCCGGTACGAGCGCGGTGTAGGCGACCGAGACGACCCGCATCCTGGGGTCGCGGTCCGGTTCGCTGTAGGTACGCAGCTGTTCGAGGTGGAGTCCGGCGACCGTCGTCTCGGACAGGCCGGTCTCCTCGGCGAGTTCACGGCGCGCGGCCTGCTCGGCGGACTCGTGGGGCAGCACGAAGCCGCCGGGCAGGGCACAGGCTCCGGCGTACGGCTCCTGGCCGCGTTCGACGAGCAGGACGTGGAGGCGCCCTTCGCGGAGGGTGAAGACGGCGAGGTCGGCGGTGACGGCGAACGGCTCGAAGGCGTACCGGTCGTAGTCCTCGGGGGCCCGGGCTCGGCTCATCGGCGCTCCGGCAGGGGATCGGCGAGGTGCCAGCCCTCGGCGAGCAGTTCGTCCACGGCGGCGACGGCGGCCGCGAGCCGCTCCTCGTGCGGTCCGGTGAGGACGGCGGTACGGCGGCCGGTGTGGGCGAGCTGGGCGACGAAGCGGGCGGTCATCCAGGGCCGCAGATGCTCCCCGTCGCGCAGTCCGTCGTCCTCGAACGCGACGCCGTGGTGGTCGGTGAGCAGCCAGAGGTGCTGCCGACCGCGGGCGGCGATCTCGCCGGTGGCCGGGCTCGTGGTGCCCATGTACCGCTCGTGCCAGATGGTGGTGGCGAAGGCGTCGGTGTCGCAGATGAGCACCGGCGATCCGGCCCGCGCGGCCTCCTCCTCCAGTTCGGCCTGGCGCTGGGCGATGACGGGGAAGTCGCTGGACCGGAAGGTGACGTCCGTCCAGTCGGCGCCGGGGCGTTCGGCGCGCAGTTCGGCGAGTTTCAGCTCGCTGTACTCGCGTCCGTACTCCGGTACGCAGCGGGTGCGGGACCACACTCCGCCGCGCCGCCGGTAGTGGTCGGCCAGGGCGAGGGCCATGGTGGTGGTGCCGGTGGACTCGGCGCCGAGGACGACCACGCGCCGGGTGAGCGCGGCCCGTACGGGCGGTTCGAGGAAGTCCCAGCAGCCGGCGGGGTCCTTGCGGACGGCGGTGCCGGAGACGGGGAAGAGGGTGCGGTCCGGGTCGACGCACACGGACGCGGCGCCGAAGCGGCGGCCGAGCTCCTCCCCGTACGGCTCCGAGGTGAAGACGGCGTCGACGCGTTCGGGCACCGCGGCCCGGAAGACGGCCATGTGGGCCGCCCACACGTCGGGGTCGTGGAGGTCGACGGGGATGTCGTCGACGGCGCCGACGACGAGGACGTCGGGGTGGATCTCGCGCATCCAGTCGACCCGGTCCTCCAGGGAGAGCGTCTCCACGGACGAGGCGCAGACGAGGACGGTGAGGCGTTCGCAGCCGTCGCGCGCGGTGCGGATCAGATGGTGGTGGCCGGCGTGCGGCGGGTAGAACTTGCCGAGGACCAGGCCGTGGCCGTAGCGCCTCATGCCACCGCCTCCGCCGGGAGGGCGCGCTGTGCGGCGAGGTCGCGGCTCCAGTTGCGCAGGCCGAGGACGCAGAGCGCCATGAAGCCGATGTACAGCAGGGAGGTCAGATAGAGCTCCTTGTAGGCGTACAAGGGCACGTAGACCACGTCGGCGGCGATCCAGAGCCACCAGGACTCCAGCCGCTTCCGGCACTGGCCGTAGGTGGCCGTCAGGGAGAGCGCGGTCGTCAGGGCGTCCCAGAAGGGGACGGTCGAGTCGGTGGCGCGGTCGAGCAGCAGGGTGAGGCCGAGGGTCCCCACCACCCCCGCCGTGATCAGCCACGTCCACTCGGTGCGCGAGGTGCGGCGCACCGGGAGGGCGTCGGAACCTGGTCCACCCCCGTGGGTCCAGGTCCACCAGCCGTACACGGCGAGGGTGATGAAGACGATCTGGAGGCCGGCGTCGGCATAGAGCCCCGCCTGCGCGAAGAGCAGGATGAAGAAGAGGTTGTTGGCGATGCCGATGGGCCAGTTGGCGATGTGCTGGCGGGCGACGAGCCAGACGCAGAGCGCTCCACTGCCGAAGCCGAGGACCTCGGTCCAGCTCACCGGGGTGTCCAGGACGGTGACGAGCGGCTGCTGCAGGGGTTCGAGAATGCTTGCGAGGCTCACGCCCGCCTCCTTAAGAGTCATGTTGACTATAAAGGGGGGCGAGCTTCGCCCACAAGTGCGAACGGGCGACGAAGGCAACGCGGAAGCCCGTGACCGCCATGCGGTCACGGGCTTCTTCTCGTCGCGGGGCGACGCGGCTACATACCGACTTCCTTCATCAGCATGCCGACCTCGGTGTTGGTCAGCCGGCGCAGCCAGCCCGACTTCTGGTCACCGAGCCCGATCGGGCCGAAGGCCGTACGGACCAGCTTCTCCACCGGGAAGCCCGCCTCGGCCAGCATGCGGCGCACGATGTGCTTGCGGCCCTCGTGCAGGGTGACCTCGACCAGGTAGTTCTTGCCGGTCTGCTCCACCACGCGGAAGTGGTCCGCGCGGGCGTAGCCGTCCTCCAGCGGGATGCCCTCCTTGAGCCGCTTGCCGACCTCGCGCGGCAGCGGGCCCGTGATGGCGGCCAGGTAGGTCTTCTTCACGCCGTACTTCGGGTGCGTGAGGCGGTGGGCCAGCTCACCGTGGTTGGTGAGCAGGATGATGCCCTCGGTCTCGGTGTCGAGCCGGCCGACGTGGAAGAGCCGGGTCTCACGGTTGGTGACGTAGTCGCCGAGGCACTGACGGCCGTCGGGGTCCTCCATGGTGGAGACGACACCGGCGGGCTTGTTCAGGGCGAAGAAGAGGTACGACTGGGTCGCGACGGTCAGACCGTCGACCTTGATCTCGTCCTTCTCCGGGTCGACGCGCTTGCCCTGCTCCAGGACGATCTCGCCGTTGACCTCGACGCGGGCCTGCTCGATCAGCTCCTCGCAGGCACGGCGGGAGCCCATGCCGGCGCGGGCGAGCACCTTCTGCAGCCGCTCGCCCTCCTGCTCGGCGCCCGGGAAGGTCTTCGGGGTCTTGATCTCGGGCCGGTCCGCGTACCGGTCGCGGTTGCGCTGCTCGATCTTGGCGTCGAGCTCGCGCGAGCGAGCCGGGGCCTGCCGCTGCCCGTGCGGGCCGCGCCGGGGCGCGGTGCCGCCCTGGGGGGCCTTCGGGCCGCCCTTGGCGCCCCCGCGGGCCGCGGCGCCGCGGCCCTTCTTCGGGGCGTCGGACGGGCCGCCGGTGCCGCCCACGTCGTAGCGGCGCTCCTCGGGGCGCGGGTTGCGCGGGCGGCCGCCGCCCGGCTTGTCGTCGCGGCTGTTGCCGGCGCCGCGGTAGTTACCGCGTCCGCCGCCGCTGCCGCCGCTGCTGCCGCCGCGGCCGCCGCTGTTGCCACCACGGCTCCCGCCGTTGTTTCCGCTGCTGTTCCTGCCGCTGCTGCTTCGCATCAGTCTTCCGTCTTGTCGTCTGCGTCCGGGTCGAACGACGGAACCCCTTCCAGCGTCTCCGCCTCGATCGCGTCCGCCTCGGGGAGGAAGGGCGCGAGCTCCGGGAGCTCGTCCAGGCCGCGCAGGCCCATCCGCTCCAGAAAGTAGTTCGTCGTCCTGTACAGGATCGCACCTGTTTCGGGTTCCGCGCCCGCCTCCTCCACCAGACCGCGCTGGAGGAGGGTCCGCATGACCCCGTCACAGTTGACCCCGCGGACCGCGGAGACGCGGGAACGGCTGACCGGCTGGCGGTACGCGACGACGGCGAGGGTCTCCAGGGCGGCCTGGGTGAGCCGGGCCTGCTGGCCGTCCAGGACGAAGGCCTCGACGGCGCCGGCGTACTCCGCCCGGGTGTAGAACCGCCAGCCGCCGGCGACCCGGCGCAGCTCGAAGCCGCGGCCCTGGGCGGTGTACTCGTCGGCGAGTTCGCGCAGGGCGTCGCCGACCTCGCGGCGGGGCACGTCGAGGATCTTGGCGAGGTGCTCCTCGGTGGCGGGCTCGTCGACGACCATGAGGACGGCTTCGAGGGAGGGCTTGAGGTCGCTCACGCCGGGGCCTCCGTTTCTTGATCGAACTCGTCGGTGACGCGGACTTCACCGGCACCGGCCCAGGTGACGGTGAGTTCGCCGAGGGCGTCCTCCTGTTCGAGGGCGATGGCCCTCTCGCGGTACAGCTCCAGAAGGGCGAGGAAGCGGGCGACCACGGTCAGGGTGTCCTCGGCGCCCTGGGCGAGCTCCCGGAAGCTGACGGTGCCGCGCTCCTTGAGGAGGGCGACGACGACCTCGGCCTGTTCGCGGACGCTGACGAGGGGGGCGTGGATGTGGTCGACGTACACCTGGGGCTTGGCCCTGGGCTGCATGGCCTTGACGGCGAGCTTGGCGAAGCCCTCGGCGCCGATGCTGATGACGACCTCGGGGAGCAGCTCGGCGTGGTGCGGCTCCAGGCCGACGGTACGGGGGTGGCGCCTGCCCTCGTCCTCCCACCGCTCGGCGAAGATCTCGGCGATCTGTTTGTACGCGCGGTACTGCAGGAGCCTGGCGAAGAGCAGGTCCCGTGCCTCCAGGAGGGCGAGGTCGGCCTCGTCCTCGACCTCGGCGGCGGGCAGCAGCCGGGCGGCCTTGAGATCGAGCAGCGTGGCGGCGACGACGAGGAACTCGGTGGTCTGGTCGAGGTCCCAGTCGGGCCCCATGGCCCGGATGTGCGCCATGAACTCGTCGGTGACCTTGGAGAGGGCGACCTCGGTGACGTCGAGCTTGTGCTTGGAGATGAGCTGAAGGAGGAGGTCGAAGGGCCCCTCGAAATTCGCCAGCCTGACGGTGAACCGGCCACCGTCGGGAACGGGGGCGTCCTCGGCCGGGTCCGCGGGGGCGCGGGGGGCGCCCTGGGCGGAGTCGGCCGGAGCGTCGAGGGCGGGGCCGCCCTCGGGCGGCCCGTCGGGAACGGGGGCGTCCTCGGCCGGCCCGTCGGCGCCGGGCGCGCGCTCGGCAGGTCCGCCGGTAACGGCAGCGTCGTCGGCGGAATCCACCGGAGCGTCGGCGCCGGGTGCGCTCCCGGCCGGTTCGCGAGCGCCGAAGACGTCCTCGGTCGATCCGTCGGGCACGGCAGCGTCCTCGGCGGAATCCACCAGAGCATCGGCGCCGGGTGCGCTCCCGGCCGGTTCGCGAGCGCCGAAGACGTCCTCGGTCGATCCGTCGGGCACGGCAGCGTCCTCGGCGGAATCCACCGGAGCGTCGGGGGCCGATCCCTCGGGCTCCGCCCCCACTGCCGCCGCGGTCTCGTCGTGGGCGGGCGGGGGGCCCTCCGAGGCCGTGCCCGTCGCCTCCCCGGTCCGGCTGTCGGCGGGGCCGGGCGGAGGCTCGGGCGTGACCTCGGAGGTCCGGTCCGACGCGCCTCCGGGAGGCACCCCGGGGCCGCGCCCCAGGGTGCGGCGGGGCGGGCGGGACGTTTCGGCGGGGGGCGGGGGCATCGGGGTCCAGGGAGGAGCGGGGGTGCGGCAGGCCCGCAGGCTACCCTCAGCGGCCGCGCAGGCGGCGCACGAGGATGCTCGCGTCGCCCCGGGACTCCAGATCCGCCAGGACCACCGCGACCGCCTCACGGACGATCCGGCCCCGGTCCACGGCGAGGCCGTGCTCACCCCGGAGCACCAGACGCGCGTGTTCCAGGTCCATCAGCTCCTCGGCGGAGACGTAGACCGTGATCTTCTCGTCGTGCCGCTCACGCCCGCTCGGCCGCCGGTTCGGCGAACGGCCCCGACGGCGAGCCGCCGGCGCGACCGGCGCCGCGGACTTCACCGGCGGTGCGGGTTCCGAGGGCTCCGCCGTCCGGGCCCGCGGCTCCGCCGTCTCAGAGGACGCCGCCGTGTGCTCCGCGGAGCCCTCCGCCGCCCCCGTGTCGCTCTCGCCCGCCGGCGCCGGCACCCGGGCCTCGCCCCTGCGCGGCGACGACGCCTGGAGCGCCATCCCCCCGGTCGTACGGAACAGTTCGTCGGCGCCGGGCAGACTCACTCGGCGTGACACCGGGCGAGCACCTCCCTGGCGAGCTGGCGGTAGGCGGCGGCGCCCACGGAGTTCGAGGCGTACGTCGTGATCGGCTCGCCGGCGACCGTGGTCTCCGGGAAGCGCACGGTCCGGCCGATCACCGTGTGGTACACGTGGTCGTCGAAGGCCTCGACGACGCGCGCGAGCACCTCACGGCTGTGCACGGTCCGGGAGTCGTACATCGTGGCGAGGATGCCGTCGAGCTCCAGCTCGGGGTTGAGCCGCTCCTGGACCTTCTCGATCGTCTCGGTCAGCAGGGCCACACCGCGGAGCGCGAAGAACTCGCATTCCAGCGGCACGATGACCTTGTGAGCCGCCGTCAGCGCGTTCACGGTCAGCAGACCGAGCGACGGCTGACAGTCGATCACGATGTAGTCGTAGTCGTTCATCAGCGGCTTCAGGGCGCGCTGGAGCGTGGACTCGCGCGCGACCTCGCTGACCAACTGCACCTCGGCCGCAGACAAATCGATATTGCTGGGCAGCAGGTCCATGTTGGGCACGGCGGTCTTGAGCAGCACCTCGTCCGCCGACATGCCCCGCTCCATGAGCAGGTTGTAGACGGTGAGGTCGAGCTCCATCGGGTTCACGCCGAGACCGACCGACAGGGCTCCCTGCGGGTCGAAGTCGACGAGCAGCACCCGTCGTCCGTACTCCGCGAGCGCGGCGCCCAGGTTGATGGTCGACGTGGTCTTGCCGACGCCGCCCTTCTGGTTGCACATCGCGATGATCTTCGCGGGTCCGTGATCGGTCAACGGGCCCGGGATCGGGAAGTACGGCAGGGGCCGTCCGGTGGGGCCGATCCGCTCGCGGCGCTGCCGGGCAGCGTCGGGTGCGAGGGTGGCCGCGTACTCCGGGTCGGGCTCGTACTCGGCGTCGGGGTCGTAGAAGTGCCCCTCGGGCACCTCGTCGTAGGCGGCGAAGTGGGTGGACTCTCGGCCACTCTCGTTGCCGGCCGTGGCGTTCACGTGTAGGCCGTCCATCATCTTCATCGTGTGGGCTGTCGTCATGGGCTGATGTGTCGCGAAAGTTCGGACAGCGACGGAGCCGACAGGGTTTCCTGGCTGTCCACCCCCGGGAGTAAATGTCGACTCATTCACAAGTCGTCTTACCTCCTTGGATGTGACCAGGAACATTTATCGATAGGTCAGCGTGGCACCATGCCGACGGTTGGCGACTCTATGGCGTGTCACCGCTCCGCAGCAACACAATCCGCCGGACCCGCCCCGATGTGTCGGCAACCGAACACCCCTCTGTCAAGGGCGCGCAGCCACGCATCCACACGTTTCGGGGGTGTGCGAAACGGTTAAAGGGTTACGTTCGAGGCGAGTTGAACAGGGACCTCGAAGTGGCCGGACACACATCCGGCCGGACCCTGGTGCACAAGGTCCGGCCGGATGCGTGAGATTGACGGCGCGCATTGACGGCGCCCCTACGGGGGTCAGCCCAGCAGGCTGCTCAGCTCGAGGTGCTCGAGGCCGTGGGCCTCGGCGACCTCCTTGTAAACGACCTTGCCGTCATGGGTGTTGAGGCCCAGGGCGAGCGCGGAGTCGCGGCGCAGCGCCTCGACCCAGCCGTTGTTCGCCAGCGACACGATGTAGGGAAGCGTGGCGTTGGTGAGGGCGTACGTGGAGGTGTTCGGCACCGCGCCCGGCATGTTGGCGACGCAGTAGAACACCGAGTTGTGGACCTGGAAGGTCGGCTCGGCGTGGGTGGTCGGGTGGGAGTCCTCGAAGCAGCCGCCCTGGTCGATCGCGATGTCGACAAGGACACTTCCGGGCTTCATCTTGGCGACGAGCTCGTTGGTGACCAGCTTCGGGGCCTTGGCGCCCGGGATGAGGACGGCGCCGATGACGAGGTCGGCCTCGACGACGGCCTTCTCCAGCTCGTAGGCGTTGGAGACGATCGTCTTCACCTTGGTGCCGAAGATCTTGTCGGCCTCGCGGAGCTTGTTGATGTCGCGGTCGAGCAGGGTCACGTGGAAGCCCATGCCGACGGCGATCTGGGTGGCGTTCCAGCCGGAGACGCCGCCACCGATGACGACGCACTCGCCGGCGTGGGTGCCGGGGACGCCGCCGGGCAGGACGCCGCGGCCGCCGACCGAGCGCATCAGGTGGTAGGCGCCGACCTGCGGGGCCAGGCGGCCCGCGACCTCGGACATCGGGGCGAGCAGCGGCAGCGCGCGGTTCGCGGTCTCGACGGTCTCGTACGCGATCGCGGTGGTGCCGGAGGCGAGCAGGGCGTCCGTGCACTCGCGGGAGGCGGCGAGGTGCAGGTAGGTGAAGAGGGTCTGGTCCTTGCGGAGGCGGTGGTACTCCTCCGCGATGGGCTCCTTGACCTTGAGCAGCAGGTCGGCCGTGGCCCAGACCTCGTCGGCGGTGGGCAGGATCTGCGCCCCGGCCGAGACGTACTCCTCGTCCGTGATCGAGGAGCCGACACCGGCGTTCTGCTCGACGAAGACCTGGTGGCCGTTGCGGACGAGCTCGTGGACACCGGCAGGGGTGATGGCCACGCGGAACTCGTTGTTCTTGACCTCGCGGGGGATGCCGACCTTCATCGTCGATCACGGTCCTTGAATCAGGGGGATAACTGGGGGCAATGCGATACATACCCGGCTGCACTACGGCGCACCGGGACAGACCGCGATCGAACGCGGCGCACCCAGTCTAATGAAGGAGTTCCCGCTGTCTAGCCTTGCAAAGCATTAATCTTCGAGAGAAGCACTGCGGATTTCGCAGGCGGAAGCCTCGGTTCCAAGGAGTCTTTCGGCCGCTGAGCGGTGCAGGCGGGCGGCGGCGGGGTCGCCGAGCCGGTCGAGGGTGTCGGCCAGCCGCAGCTGCAGCGCCGCCTGGAGGCGTACGTCCTGCGCGCGCCGGGCCCACTCCACCGCCGCCTCGCAGGTCCGCAGGGATTCCTGGGGCCGTCCGGCGTACTCCTGGACCCGGGCCGCCTCGCTCAACGCCCGCGCGTAACCGGGGAGATCGGCCTGGCGGCGGTAGCCCGCGGCGGCGGCGCGCCAGTTCCGCAGGGCCTCGCCGTAGCGGCCCGCGTAGGTGTGCACCGCGCCGAGCCGCGCGTACAGCCGTGCCTGGTCGGCCCGCTCGTCGCGGGCGAGGCGCTGGGCGAGGGCCCGTCCGTACCAGTCGCCGGCCCGCTGCCAGTCCCCCAGCTCCTGGTAGGAACCGCCTACGGATTCCATCGCGCGGCCGATCGCGTACGGGTCGTTCGCGGCCCGTCCGGCGTCCAGCGCGGCCCGGTAGCGGGCCAGCGCGTCCCGGGTCCGGCCGGTCCTGGCGTCGAGATCGGCCAGATTCAGCAGGGCGGCGGCCCGCTCCCGGTGCAATCCGCGCCGCTCGGCCACGTCCAGGACCAGCTGATGCAGTCCGTACAGATCGGGCGCCGCCGCCTCGGCCCCCCGGTGCGCCGTCTCCGCCTTGACCAGGGCGGCCACCAGTCGGCGGGCCAGCGTGTCGAGCTCTCCGTCGGCGACCGCGAGGCGGGCGGAGGCGAGCAGGACGGGCCGGCGGCGGTCCAGCCACTCGGCGGCGGCGGCCACGTTCGGGAAGCGCAGGGCGCGCGGCAGCCCGGCGAGCTTCTTGCGGGCGGCGGAGCCCTCGGGCTCGGTGACGGCCCGGCAGGACTGGAGAAGCCGTACGGTCCGCTCCAGCATCCTGGCCCGGGCCAGCTCCACCTCGGCGGGCCGGTCGCGCTCCTCCGTCTCGGCGCGCAGAAGGGGCACGAGATGCCCGGGGACCTCGTACTGCCCGTCCTCTCCCTCCGTGACGAGACCCAGGGCGACGAAGTCGGCGAGCGTGGCCGCGGCGGCGGGGATCGAGCAGCCGGCCAGCGCGGAGGCGGTGTGGGCGTCGGCGCGGCCGAGGGGGGCGAGGCAGAGAAGTCGCAGTGTCCGCGCGGCCGGCTGGGGCAGGGAATCGTGCACCAGGCGGAAGGCGCGGGTGAGCGGGTCGCCGGAGACGGCCCGCAGCCGCTTGGCGAGATCGGCGACGGACGCCTTGGGGCGCGCGGCGAGCCAGCCGCCGGCGAGCACCACGGCGGCGGGCAGACCGCCGCACTCCTCGGCGAGGGTCTCGGCGGCCTGCGGGTCGACGGTGACCCGGACCGAGCCGGTGAAGGTGGTGATCAGCTCGATGGAGGACCTGGGGTCGAGGCCGCCGAGCGTGCAGGGGCGGACGTCCGGGATTCCGGTGAGGGGCCCCTTGGCGACGGCGACGACGAGGGCGTCGGGGTTGTCCGGGATCAGCGGGTCGACCTGCGCGGCGTCGACGGCGTCGTCGAGGACGAGGACGGTGCGCCGGCCGGCGAGGGCCTTCCGGACCAGTTCGGTCAGTTCGTCCTCGGCGGCACCGGGGGGCTCGTCGACCCCCAGGTCCTGGAGCAGACCACGCGCCACCCGCGCGGTGGGGACGGGTTCGCCGCCCGGCTCGGTGAGCCGGGCGCGGAACACCCCGTCGGGGTACCGGTCGCCGAGCCCGGCGACGAGCTCCTCGGCGAGGGAGGTCCGGCCGGAGCCGGGTCGCCCGGCGATGAGGAGCACGCGCGCGCGGGGGGCTTTGCGGCCGGCGAGGGTGTCGAGCCCGGTCCGTTCGATGTCGGCGCGCAGGGCCTTCAACTCCCGCTGCCGCCCGAAGAACTGCCGTACCCCGCCCGCTGTCACCGCCTGATCCGTCACGGGCCACGCTCCCGTCCACCTGCGCACGAGCCGATCCCGCGGGGGTCTCCGCACGGGCGATCCCGAGCGTAGTTCAGGGCATGGTCCCTACCCGGCGGAGCGCGGCGGACAAATCCCCCGATCGGATCAGCCGATCGTCAGACCGGCCGCCAGGAGGGCTACGCCTCGAAGGGGCGGGCGGGCCAGGGGGACTCCGCCGGGCGCAGGGCGTCGAAACCCTCGCCCGTGCGGGCGGCCAGCACCGAGAGCACGCCGACCACCAGGCAGTTGTTGTGCAGCTCCCCGGCGAGGACACCGCGGACCAGTTCGTCCAGCGGGACCCGCGCCAGCTCCATGTCGGCCTCCTCCTCGGCGACCTCGAAGCGCTCGCCTTCCGCCTCCGAGAGCTCCCGCGCCAGGAAGATCCGTACCGCCTCGTCACAACCGCCCGGCGTCGTGTAGACGTCGGTCAGGACCCGCCAGTCCTCGGCCTTGACGTGCGCCTCCTCGTACAGCTCACGCTGCGCCGCGTGCAGCGGGTTCTCCCCCGGCACGTCGAGGAGGCCGGCGGGGATCTCCCACAGCTTCATCCGCACCGGATGCCGGTACTGCTTCAGCACCAGGACGCGGTCCCGCTCGTCCAGGGCGACGACCGCGACCGAACCGGGGTGGACCTGGTAGTCGCGGCGCGCGACCGTACCGTTCGGCATGACCACGTCGTCCGCCCGGACACTCGTCTTGTTGCCCTGGAAGGGGGTCGTCGTCCCGACGACCTGCCACTCCTCCGGGGTGTCCAGCAACTCCATCTGAGTCCTCCCACACACGAAAACCGGGGTACGGAATCCCGAAGGGTCCGTACCCCGGCAACGTTAACCGGTTCTGCTCACTCGCCCGTCTCGCGCGCGTCCCGCTGGCGTTCGACGGCCGCCTTGACCAGGCCGGCGAAGAGCGGGTGCGGACGCGTCGGGCGCGAGCGCAGCTCCGGGTGGGCCTGCGTGGCGACCAGGTAGGGGTGCACCTCGCGCGGGTACTCGACGTACTCGACGAGCTTGTTGTCCGGGGAGGTCCCCGAGAAGACGAGACCCGCCTTCTTCTCCAGCTCCGCGCGGTAGGCGTTGTTCACCTCGTAGCGGTGGCGGTGGCGCTCCTCGACGTACGGCTGGTCGGCGTAGACCTCGCGCACGATGGAGCCCTCGGCGAGCTTCGCCGGGTAGAGGCCCAGGCGCATCGTTCCGCCCAGGTCGCCGGCGCCCTCGACGTACGCGAGCTGCTCCTCCATCGTCGAGACGACGGGGTGGGCGGTCGCCGGGTCGAACTCGGTCGAGTTGGCCTCGGGGATGTCGGCCAGGTTCCGCGCGGCCTCGATCACGATGCACTGCAGGCCCAGGCAGATGCCGAGCAGCGGCACCTTGTTCTCACGGGCGTACTGGATCGCGCCGACCTTGCCGCTCACACCGCGGTCGCCGAAGCCGCCGGGGATCAGGATCGCGTCGACGTCGCCGAGCTGCTTCTGCGCGCCCGCCGGGGTCTTGCAGTCGTCGGAGGTGACCCACTTGACCTTGACCCGGGCCTTGTTCGCGAAGCCGCCGGCCCGCATGGCCTCGGTGACGGAGAGGTACGCGTCGGGCAGGTCGATGTACTTGCCGACGAGCGCGACGGTGACCTCGTGCTCCGGGTTGTGGACGCGGTCCAGGAGGTCCTCCCAGACGGTCCAGTCCACGTCACGGAACGGCAGGTCGAGCTTGCGGACGACGTAGGCGTCCAGGCCCTCGGTGTGCAGCACCTTCGGGATGTCGTAGATCGACTTGGCGTCGATGGCGGCGACGACGGCGGCCTCGTCCACGTCGCACATCAGCGAGATCTTGCGCTTGATGGCGGTGGGGACGTCGCGGTCGGCGCGCAGCACGATCGCGTCCGGCTGGATACCGATGTTGCGCAGCGCGGCGACCGAGTGCTGGGTCGGCTTGGTCTTCAGCTCGCCGGAGGGGCCGATGTACGGCAGCAGCGAGATGTGCACGACGAAGACGTTGTCGCGGCCGACCTCGTGGCGGACCTGGCGGACGGTCTCCAGGAACGGCAGCGACTCGATGTCGCCGACCGTGCCGCCGACCTCGGTGATGACGACGTCCACGTCGTCGGTCGCCATCCGGCGGATCCGGGACTTGATCTCGTTGGTGATGTGCGGGATGACCTGGACGGTGTCGCCGAGGTACTCGCCGCGCCGCTCCTTGGCGATGACCTGGGAGTAGACCTGGCCGGTGGTGACGTTGGCCGAACCGTCGAGATCGACGTCGAGGAAGCGCTCGTAGTGGCCGATGTCCAGGTCGGTCTCGGCGCCGTCGTTGGTGACGAACACCTCGCCGTGCTGGAAGGGGTTCATCGTGCCGGGGTCGACGTTCAGGTACGGGTCGAGCTTCTGCATCGTGACCCGAAGGCCGCGCGCCTTGAGGAGCGCACCCAGGCTGGAGGCGGTCAGGCCCTTGCCGAGGGAGGACGCGACACCCCCGGTGACGAAGATGTGCTTGGTCGTCGTGGTTTTGGGCGGCATCGCCAAGAGGGGGCTCCCGTGGTCGCGTTCTGAAGGTGCGTTCCGGCGTCCCCTCCGGAAGAATCGGGGGGTGCCGTCGCTGCGGTTTCGGGGGCCTCGGCTTTCACCGTTTCCCACCGGTCCACGGGGTACCAGGGTATCAGCGACGAAGGGAGACCGCTTCCGGCCACACGGGGCAGTCGGGTGCACACGGACGGCTACACCACAGGTCACGGTACCCTCACCCATTCAGCGCAGCGCCGTTACCAGTACGTATCCGTGGCTGCCCAGGGTGCGTCGTATCCTGCTCGGACACTCCCTGCCGAGCCGGACCGGCCATCGGCAGCACCCCCGCCAGTCAACCGGGAAGCAAGAGCTCGTCAACGATCCCTTGACTGCTGGCACCATCTGTAGGAAGCGCCCCGCGGGGCGGACGTGGCCGTTCGACTGGAGATAGCACGTGGCCGGGCGCATCGAGGATTACGCACTCATCGGAGACATGCAGACCGCGGCACTGGTCTGCCGGGACGGCAGCGTCGACTGGCTCTGCCTCCCACGCTTCGACTCGCATGCCGTCTTCGCGGGCCTTCTCGGGACGGAGGAGCACGGTTTCTGGCGGGTCGCACCCGCCGTTCCGGACGGCGGCACGCCGCCGCCGGCCGACCGGCGCCGTTACCGCGGAGACTCGCTCATCCTGGAATCCGAGTGGGACACGCCGCGTGGCACGGTCAGGGTGACCGATTTCATGCCGCCGCGTGACGGGGCGCCCCAGCTGATCCGGGTGGTGGAGGGCGTCACCGGACGGGTGCCGATGCACTCCGCGCTGCGGATGCGGTTCAGCTACGGACGCGTGGTGCCGTGGGTGCACAAGGTCGGAGACCGTACGGTCGCCGTCGCCGGTCCCGACTCGGTGTGGCTCGACACCGAGATCGAGACCCACGGCAAGGATCTGACCACGTACTCCGACTTCACCGTCACGGCCGGCGAGCGGATCACCTTCACGATCAGCTGGCAGCCCTCGCACAAGGAGCCGCCCGCCCTGCCGGACCCGGAGGGTTCGCTGGAGGCGACGGTCGACTTCTGGCGCGAGTGGGTCGCGCACTGCACGTACCACGGCCCCTACCGCGAGGCGGTGGTCCGCTCGCTGATCACGCTGAAGGCGCTGACGTACGCGCCGACCGGCGGGATCGTCGCCGCGCCGACCACCTCCCTTCCGGAGGAGATCGGTGGCGTCCGCAACTGGGACTACCGCTACACCTGGCTGCGCGACGCGGCGATCACCCTGTCGTCGATGCTGCGCACCGGTTACCGCGAGGAGGCCCGCGCCTGGCGGGACTGGCTGCTGCGCGCGGTCGCCGGCGACCCGGAGAACCTGCAGATCATGTACGGCATCGCGGGCGAGCGCGAGCTCGGCGAGGCGGAGCTGGACTGGCTGCCCGGGTACGAGAACTCCGGACCCGTCCGGGTCGGCAACGGGGCGGCCAACCAGCTCCAGCTGGATGTGTACGGCGAGGTCACCGAGGCCCTGCATCTGGCCCACATGACGGGACTCTCGCGCAACGACTACGCCTCCCTGCTCCAGCTGAAGCTGATCCGCTACCTGGAGACGCACTGGGACCAGCCCGACGAGGGCATCTGGGAGGTGCGCGGCCCGCGCCGTCACTTCGTGCACTCCAAGGTGATGGCCTGGGTGGCGGTCGACCGCACGATCAAGCTGATCGAGTCCGGCGACGCCGACGGCCCGCTGGAGCGCTGGCGCGAGCTGCGCGACGACATCCACCGCGACGTCTGCGAGAAGGGCTACGACCCGGAGCGCAACACGTTCACGCAGTCGTACGGCTCCAAGGAGCTGGACGCCTCGCTGCTGCTGATTCCGCAGATGGGCTTCCTGCCGCCGGACGACAAGCGGGTCATCGGCACGATCGAGGCGATCCAGCGGGAGCTGTCCACGGAGGACGGCTTCGTGCTGCGCTACCCGACCGCCGGCGAGGAGGCGGGCGTCGACGGCCTGGAGGGCGACGAGGGCGCGTTCCTCGCCTGCTCGTTCTGGCTCGCGGACGACCTGGCGATGATCGGCCGGGTGGACGAGGCGCGCAAGCTGTTCGAGAAGCTGCTCTCGCTCCGCAACGACCTGGGCCTCCTCGCGGAGGAGTGGGACCCGCGGCTCCAGCGCCAGGTGGGGAACTTCCCGCAGGCGTTCAGCCACGTTCCCCTGATCGACACCGCGCTGCGGCTGACGGCGAGCGGGGCGTACGGAGGCTGAGGCGCGGGGGACGGTTCCCGGGAATACGATGAGAGGGTCCTGTCCCCCCGCGGAAAGGGGGGCGTCCCGTGGCTCCCCGCGACAGCATTCCCCGCAGCGTTCCGGAAAGCGCCCTGAGCAAGCTCCGTAAGGAGTTGACCGGTCGGGTCGTCGCCCCGGACGACCCGGACTACGACGAGGCCCGGACGATCCACAACGGCATGATCGACCGCCGTCCCGCGGTCATCGCCCAGTGTGAGACGGAGGCGGACGTCTCCCGCGCGGTCCTCTTCGGGCGTGAGACGGAGCTACCGATCGCGGTGCGCGGCGGCGGGCACAGCGTCGCCGGAACCTGTGTCATCGACGACGGCCTGGTCGTCGATCTTCGCCGGATGAACGCGGCGGTCGTCGACCCGGAGGCGATGACGGTACGGGTCGGCGGCGGTGCGACCATGAGCCATCTGGACCGGGCGACCCAGCCGTTCGGGCTGGCCACCACCGGCGGACGGGTGTCGACCACGGGGGTCGGCGGTTTCACGCTGGGCGGCGGATCGGGCTGGCTGGAGCGGAAGTTCGGGCTCGCCTGCGACAACCTGCTCGCCGCCGAGCTGATCACGGCGGAGGGCCGGCACGCCGTGGCGAGCGCGGACGACAACCCCGAGCTGTTCTGGGCGCTGCACGGCGGCGGCGGCAACTTCGGCGTGGCGACCTCGCTCACCCTGCGGCTCCACGCGCTGCCGGCGATGAGCTTCGCGATGCTCATCCACCTGCCGGAGTCCGGGCCGGAGGTGGTGCGCGCCTTCCGGGATCTGATCGAGTCCGCCCCGGACGCGGCGGGCGGCGGGGTCATCTACTTCCCCGCGCCGCCCGAACCCTTCATCCCCGAGCATCTGGTCGGCAGGCTCGTCTGCGTGGCGCTGATCACGTACGCCGGTCCGGTCGACGAGCTCCGCGAACTCGCCGCGCCCCTGCTCGCGCTCGACCGCGAGGCCGAGGTCGTCACGGACATCCCGTACGCGGACCTCCAGTGCATGATCGACGACCCTCCAGGGCTGCGGAACTACTGGTCGGCGGAGTACCTGCGCGCGTTCCCGGACGACGCCCTGGACGTGTTCTGTTCCCGCGCGGCGAAGATCCCGATGCCCACCACCACCCAGCACGTGCTGTTCCCGATGGGAGGCGCGGTGGCGGCCGGACCCTCCGAGTACCCGCTGCCGTGGCGGACCGCGCCCTGGGCCGTCCATCCCTTCGCCACCTGGACGGACCCGGCGGACGACACGCGCGTCCGGCAGTGGGTCCGGGACGTGCGGGCCGATGCGAGGCCGTGGTCGCTCGGCGCCGTGTATCTCAATTTCATCGGCGCCGAGGGCGAGCGGCGGGTCGTCTCCGGCTTCGGCGCCGAGAACTACCGCCGGCTGGCCGCCGTCAAGGCCGCGTACGACCCCGACAACGTCTTCCGCCTCAACCACAACATCGCACCGGCCGCCGCGGCCGCCTGACGCCCGGTCACCTCAGGGCGTCGATCACCTCCCGAGCGGCCCGTTCGCCCTCGGTGGCGCCGCCTTCCATGAAGCCCTGGAAGTCGTAGCTGCAGTGCTCGCCGCCGATGTGGACGTTGCCCTGGGCGGTGCCCTCGTACCCGGCGTACCGGTGCAGATAGCCGACCGGCCAGCAGGAGTACGCGCCGAGCGTGTAGGGGTTGCGGTGCCAGGCGGAGAGCTGGGCGCGGCCCGTGTACGCCTTGGAGGTGCCCGGGAAGAAGGCGTCGATGCCCTTGAGGTGTCGGGACACCAGATCGCGTACGTACGGGTCCGACTCGGTGGAGAAGGGCCCGGCCGGGGTGAGGGCCTCGGCGAGGCTGCCGCCGCCGTACTGGATGAGGATGCCGCCCGTCCCGCCCTGGATCTTGGTGGTGTCCCAGGTCTGCTGGACGTCGGTGTCGGTGAAGCAGTCGCCGGCCGAGACGCCCGGCCAGGCGCCGGTGCCGCGCCAGGGCCGGGTGGCGAACTGCATGTTGAGCTTGGTGCATTGGCCCATGCGCGCGTCCCGCAGCAGGTTCTTCATCAGGGGGTCGAACCCGGCCTGGGTGAGGTCGAGTTGCTTGAGGATCGGCAGGGGGACGCAGAGGATCGTGTGGTCGGCGGTGACCGTCCGGGTGGCGCCGGCCTCGGTGAAGGTGAGCGTCTGGGTGCCGTCCGCGTTGGCCCGTACGGCGGTCAGGGACCAGCCCGGGCGCAGGGTGCCGGGGGCGAGGGCCCCGGCGATGGCGTTCGGGAGCCGGTCGTTCCCGCCGGTGATGTGGTAGCGCTCGTTGGACAACCCCCAGACGTTGAAGTGGCCCGGATTGGTCTGGTAGCCCATGAGCAGGACCAGGGCGAGCGAGGACTGTTCGGTGGTGTCGGCGCCGTACTCGACGTTGTAGGCGACGTCGATGAATCGCCCCAGAGGCGAGGAGTGCCCGCCGGGGACCCGGGACTCGATCCATTCGTATATGGACATGTTGTCGAGTGCGGTGCCGGTCGGGGTGGTCTGGTTCCACATGACCTCCCCCGCCTCGGACAGGTCGCGGCGCAGCGACTGGTAGACGTCCTTGAAGTCCTCGTCGGCCTGGTGGCGCGGGTAGTAGGTGCCGTTGAACCAGAGGACTTCCTCGGCGCCGGCCGGTCCGCCGCCGAGGAAGTCCTCCACGGGGAGGTCGAAGCGGCGGCAGAGCTCCAGGATCTTCTTGTGGCCGGTGTCGATCAGCTCGCCGCCGATCTCGGAGGTCTGGCCGTACGCCCAGTGGTTCCGCTGGGTCCACATCCGGCCGCCGACCCGGGAGGGGTGGGCCTCGTAGAGCGCGGGGGCCAGTCCCGCGTCCTGGAGGGTGAGGGCGGCGGTGAGGCCGGAGATGCCGGCGCCGACGACGGCGATCCGGGCGGTGCCCTTGGCCATGGGGTCGGGGGCGGCGGCGTGGGCGGTGGCGGGGAGGCCCGAGACGCCCACGCCGGCCACGAGTCCGGCCGCGGCGGCGTACTTGAGGAGGGACCGGCGGCCGAGCGCGTCGGCTCTCATCCCCCGCAATTCGTCGACGGGGACGTTCAGCCGTCGGGCGTCGGCGTGCTCGGCGGCGAGGCGCTTCAGGAGGTGCATCGGGTTGGTGCGTGCCATGGGGCGCTCCTGGAGAGGGTGGGAGGGATCAACTCTTGGTGGTGACGGTGGCGGGTGCGGTGGCCGGCCGCTCGGGCTCGTCGGCTCGCTCGGCGGCGTCCTCCAGGACGATCCGGCCGATGATCTCGTAGCGCTCGGGCTGCTTGGCCTTGAGGTAGAGGCCGAGGCCGAGGCCGCCGAAGAAGACCGCTCCGACGATCCACGGGATCGCCTCGAAGAAGAGCGAGTCGGCGGCGAGACCCGCCGCGGTCTCCATGTTGATGATCAGCAGTACGACGACGGCGGTCATCCCGACGCCGCCGAGCAGCGGCGCGGTGAGGGTCTTGAACCAGTGCCGGTCCTCGGGGTGGTTCTTGCGGAAGTACCCGATGACGGCGAAGGAGCAGAGGGTCTGGACGATCAGGATCGCCATCGTGCCGAGGATCGCGAGCAGCGTGTAGAGGTGGATGTACGGGTCCTGGCCGGTGAGCCAGAACGCGCCGACGAGGGCGACGGCGATGGCGCTCTGGACGTAGGAGGCGATGTACGGCGAGCCGTGCCTGGCGTGCGTCCGGCCGAGGGCCGGGTGGAGGAAGCCCTCGCGGCCGATGGCGTAGAGATACCGCGAGGCGCACTGGTGGAAGGCCATGCCGCAGGCGAAGGAGCCGGTGAGCAGCAGCCACTGGAAGGCGTCGACGGCCCAGGCGCCGATGAAGGACTGGGTCGGGGCGAAGAAGAGGTCGAGGGGCGTGGCGGATGACGACAGCTTCACGGAGCCGGAGAGCCCGTTGCCGGCGATCGTCATCCAGGAGACGTAGATGTAGAAGAGGCCGACACCGACGACGGAGACGAGGGTGGCGCGCGGGATGACGCGCTTGGGGTCGCGGGACTCCTCGCCGTACATCGCGGTCGACTCGAAGCCGACCCAGGACCAGAAGGCGAAGAAGAGTCCGAGCCCGGCGGAGGCGCCGGTGAAGGCGTTGGCGGGGTTGATGGGTTCGACGGGGATGCCGTCGGGGCCGCCGCCGGCGATCAGGACGGCGGTGGCGACGGCGAACAGCACCGCGATCTCGGCGATGAGCATCACGCCGAGCGCCTTGGCGGTCAGGTTGATGTCGAAGTACGCGAGGACGGCGGTGACGGCGAGCATGCCCGCCGCGTAGACGATCCACGGCAGGTCCACACCGAGCTGATCGGCGACGGTCGTCTGGGTGAAGTAGGCGAACACGCCCACGATCGAGGCCTCGAAGACGATGTACGCGAGGACGGCGAGCATGCCCGAGGCCATGCCGGCGATCCGGCCGAGGCCGTGCGAGATGTAGCCGTAGAAGGCGCCGGCGGCGGTGATCCGCTTGGCCATGGCGACATAGCCGACCGAGAAGACGGTCAGGACGAGCGTCGCGAAGAGATAGCCGGCGGGGGCGCCGGTGCCGTTGCCGAATCCGACGGCGATGGGAAGGTTGCCGGTCATCGCCGTGATCGGGGCGGCGGTGGCGACGGCCATGAAGACGACGCCGACGAGCCCGACCGAGTTCGCCTTGAGCCGGTGCACCTCAGGAGCGGAGCCTGGGGTGGAACCCGGCGTGGAGCCAGGGGTGGAGTTCTCTGCCATGGCGGGAGAGCATCCTCCGTAGTGACGTACGCCACAATCGACATGCGGTCGCACAATTGGCCGATCGGGACGACGAGTTGTCAACGGGACGGACGATCTGTCCGATCCCGTGACCGCCGGGTGATGTCGCCGAAACATCGCCGCCAGGTAGCGTCCCGCCATGGACAATCAGGGCGGGATCACCGTGCAGCGGGCTCTGGAGCTGCCCGGACTCCGCGGCGGACTCCCGGAGGTCGTCGCCGGCGCGGACCGGCTGCACCGCACGGTGCGCTGGGTGCACGCCGGCGAGGTGCCGAACATCGCGTCGCTGCTCAAGGGCGGTGAGCTGCTGCTGACCACGGGACTGGGGCTCGGTACGCGCCCGGCGGAGCAGCGCGCGTTCGTACGGAGGCTGGCGGACCGGGGCATCGCGGCGCTGGTGGTGGAGCTGGGCCCGCGCTTCTCACGGCTCCCGGCCACGATCGTGGAGACGGCGCGGGCGGCGGGCCTGCCGCTGGTGCAGCTGCACCGCGAGGTGCCGTTCGTGGCGGTCACGGAGGAGATCCACACCGAGATCGTGAACGGGCACTACGCGCTCCTCCGTCAGGCGGAGGAGGTGCACCGGTGGTGCACGGACGCGCTGCTCGGTGGCGGCGGGGTGCCGCAGGTGCTGCGGATCCTGGCCGACTTCACGGCCAACCCGGTCTTCCTGGAGACGGCGGACGGCCAGTTGCTGTACGCGGCGGGGACCGAGTCGGCTCCGGCGGACCCGCTCCAGGTCTGGGACGGGCTGCGGGGGCAGCGGGCGGCGCGGGAGTCGGGGCCGCCGACGGGGGCGGTCCTGGTGGACGTGCCGGGCGGCGGCGGCCCGGGCACCGGCTCGGTCCGCGCGCGGCTCGTCCTGCTCGCCGTCTCCGGCCCGCTCTCCCTGGTGCACCGGATGGCGGCGGAGCGGGCGGCGGGCCTGCTGGCGGTCGTCCTCATGCAGGCACGTCAGGAGGAGGAGCTGGCGGCGCGGGGCAGGGGCGACTTCCTGACGGATCTCGCGGAGGGCCGGATCACCGCGGAGGACGCCCCGGCGCAGGCACGGGTGCTCGGCTTCAAGCCGGGGGACGGCCCGCTGCTGCCCGTGGTGATGCGCCTGGCCCCCGAGCTCTCCCCCTCCGGCAACTGGGCGCTGCTCGCGCGGGCGGTCCTGGAGGAGCTGGCGTCGGTCGGGGTGCCGGTCCTGCTGGGCGTCCGCCCGGTGGAGGGCCGTGTCCCGCTCCTGCTCGGACTGCGTTCGGAGTCGGAGCGTACGGCGGTGGCGGACCGGGTCGCGGCGGCGCTGCGGGCGGGCGTGGAACGGGCGGGCCTGGTGGGGGCGGCCCCTGGCGGCGGCTGGGGAAGCGCCGGCGCGCACCCGCCGGTGGTCGTGGTCGGCATCGCCGGGGGCTGGGCGGCGGCGTCGGCGAGCCTGCGCCACGCGGCGGAGACGGCGACGGCGGCCCAGGGCCTCTCGGACCGCCCCTGGTACGACGCCCGGCGCCTGGACATCGACCTGCTGCTCTGGCGGCTGCGCGAACACCCGGACCTCGCGGCCTTCGTGGACCGCGCGATCGGCCCACTCCGCGACCACGACCGGACCTCACGCCCGCCGCTGCTCCCGACCCTGGAGACGTACCTGGCCCACGCGGGCCGCAAGGCGGAAACGGCCCGGGAACTCCACCTCAACCGCCAGACGCTCTACAACCGTCTGGCGCGCATCTCCGAACTCCTCGGCACGGATCTGGACGACCCGCAGACGGTCCTGGCCCTCTCCCTGGCACTCCGCGCGAGGCGCCACACGTCTTGAGACCGTGTTCGTAGGGTCTCTCCCCCGGAGCTGCGCCTGGGGGATGCCCCCAGCCCGCGACGTCCGGCGCGGCGTAGCGCGCTCAGCGGGCCGACAGTTCGTCGTAGACGCTCAGGACGTGCGCGATCGTCTCGTCCTCCGTCGGCCACGTCCTCGCCTGCACCCGTCCCGCCGCCGCCAGGTCCATCCGTCGGTCCGTGTCCTCCAGCAGCCCCCGCACCGCCGCCGCCAGTGCCGCCGCGTCCCCCCACGGCACCAACTCCGCGGCGTCCCCGACCAGTTCCGGCACGCCGCCCACCGCCGTCGCCACCAGCGGCACGCCCAGCCGCAGCGCCTCCTGGGCCAGCAGGGAGCGGGCCTCCCACCGCGACGGCAGGACCGCCACGTCCGCCGCCGCCAGCAGCTCCGCCACATCGTCCCGGCGGCCGATGAGCCGCACCGCGAGCCTCTCCGCCTCGATCCGCCGTTGCAGCGCCGCGCGTTCCCGCCCCTCCCCCGCGATCACGAGCAGCGGCTGCGGGTCGAGGTCCCGCCACACCCGGGCCGCGTCCAGCAGCATCCCGTACCCTCGCTCGGGCTCCAGCGCGCCGACCGCCATCAGCAACGGCCGGTCCACCGCCCCCAGCTCCGCCCGCGCCTTCCCGTCGTGCAGGCAGACCGGCGCCCGCGACGCCGGCACGGTCACCGGTGCGAGCCGCGCGTCCCGCGCGCCCCGTCGCCGTGCCCGGTCGACCAGCTCCGACGAGGTCCCGAGGACAACGGCCGCCGCCCGCACGGTCCTTCGCTCGAGGAGCCGCAGCACCCCGCCCCGCGCCCCCTCCACGTGGTTGCGGGTGTGCCACGTCGTCACCAACGGCGGCGTGGTCCGCGCCCCGGCACCCGACAGCGCCAGTGTCGCCCGTACCGAGGCGTGCAGCCCGTGCGCGTGCACGACGTCCGCGCCGATGCAGGCGTTGCGGAGTGTCGCGACCGTCGCGGGGTCGTTGCGGCGCGGCACGTGCACGAAGCGCGCGCCTGCACCGACGAAGTCATAGACGCGGTCGAGTTCGGCCGGGGCGCACACGGTCACCCGCACGCCCCTCGCCACCAGCCCCGAGGCAAGTGATCTGACGTGAGCGCTGCTGCCCGCGCTGCCGCCGCCCAGCACTTGGACCGTACGGAGCTGTGTCACGCGCCCAAGGATGCCAGCCCGTACGCACGTTCCGGCACCGAAGGCGGTTCGCTGCCGTGTCGTTCCCGTGTCGTTCCCGTGCCCGACGCGTCGAATCGCCCGACCGGATCACTCACATGGGTGAGCGCGCGAGGTCGCTGACCTTGTCTCCGCGCACCGCCGCGGCGATGAGTCCGGCCGCGTGGACGGCGAGTCCGAACCGCCCGTTCCCGGCCGCGATCGCGCTGCCGACCGCCGCGCCGAGCGCGTGTGCGCCCATGTCGCCGATCATGGTGCGCTCGCCGAGGTCATGGGCGAGGACGGCGACCGCGGCGCCCATCGGCGCGGCCGCGAGCGTCCCGCGCAGCAGGCCGGGCGCGCCGAGGCCCAGGACCGTGACGACGGCCCGTCCGGGCGCGACGTCCACGAGGTTGACGAGGTGCGCGGTCCCGGCGATCACGACCCCGGCCAGCACCTTGTCGACCGGCCGCTCCTTCAGCAGCGCCCCCGCCGCCAGGGCGGCGGCGCCGATTCCGACGAGTTTCACGGTCCCGCTGGTGACCTCGCCGTCCCGCAGCGCCGTCAGGTGCGCCCGGAATCCGCGCCGTGCGTCGCCGGCACCCGCGAAGTCGTCGTACGCGCCGCAGGCGCCGGCCGCGAGCACGGCGAACGCGGCGGGTCCTCCGCCGATTCCGGCGGCCGCGCCCAGGACGGTGGCGGGTCCGGCGTACAGGTCGACGGTCCGGCCGGCGTGGTTCGTCCGCTCCCAGCGCGTCCGCTCCTCGCCCGCTGGACGCCGACGCCTCCGCAGGCCCGTGTACACCGCGCGGGTCACCCCGGCGGCGAGCCCGAAGGCGAGGGCTGTCCGCCCGACTCTGCCGATCATGATCACCACCCTACGCGCGGCGCGACGGACGCCGGCCACCGCCCCGAGCGCCGCCCACGAGGGCACCGAAACACCGCGCCAGGGGCAGCCGAGGACCGACCGGAGAGCCCGACCGTCGACCCGAGCCCCCTACCGCCCGACCAGAGAGCCCGACCGTCGACCCGAGCCCCCTACCGCCCGCCGGAAAGCCCGACCGCCCGACCGCCTGCCCGCGAGCGCCGACGGTGCGACCCTCAAACACGCGCGAGCGCCGACGGTACGAGCCTCAGGCGTCCGCCCGCGCCGTCGCCAGCAGCTCCTCCGCGTGCGCCCGTGCCGTCTCGGAGTCCTCCTGGCCGGCCAGCATCCGCGACAGTTCCCGGACCCGGTCCTCGCCCTCCAGGACGGTGACGCCGGACCGGGTCACCGACCCGTCGTTGGTCTTCTCCACCAGCAGCTGGCGGTCGGCGAAGGCCGCCACCTGCGGGAGGTGGGTCACGACCACGACCTGTGCCGACTTGGCGAGCTTGGCGAGGCGACGGCCGATCTCCACGGCCGCCTTGCCGCCGACGCCCGCGTCGACCTCGTCGAAGAGATAGGTCGGCACCGGGTCCGTACCGGCGAAGACGACCTCGACCGCGAGCATGACGCGAGACAGCTCACCGCCCGACGCGCCCTTGGCGATCGGCCGCGGCGGGGCGCCCGGGTGCGGGGCGAGGAGCAGCTCGACCTCGTCGGCGCCGGACGGCCCGTACGCCACGGTCCGGCCGCCGACGTCGACCCCCTCGGGATCCTCGGTCTGGCGGATGTCGAAGGACACGCGCGCGTGGGGCATGGCGAGCGAGGCCAGTTCGGCGGTGACGGCGTCGGCGAACCGGGCGGCGGCCTCCGTACGAGCGTCGGTGAGCGCCTGCGCGAGGACCGACAGCTCGGCGCGCAGGGCGTCCCGTTCGGCCGTGAGCTCGCCGATCCGGTCGTCGTCGCCCTCCAGCTCGGTGAGCCGGGCCGCGCTCTCCTGTGCCCATGCCAGGACTGCGGTGACGTCCTCGCCGTACTTCCGGGTGAGCTGGGTGAGCGCCGCGCGCCGCTCCTCGACGGCCGCGAGCCGGAGCGGGTCGGCGTCCAGGTTGTCCGCGTACCCGGCCAGTTCCCCGGCCACGTCGGCGAGCAGGATGGAGATCTCGCCCATCCGGTCCGCGAGCGCGGCGAGCGCCGGGTCGTGCGACCGGACGGCTTCGAGCGCGCGCCCGGCACCGGCGACCAGGGTGGTCGCGTCGACGGCCTCCGGGTCCTCGGGGTTCCCGGCGAGCGCGCCGTGCGCCAGCGCCGCGGCGGAGGCGAGGGCTTCGGCGTGGCCGAGCCGTTCTGCCTCGGCGGCGAGCTCGACGTCCTCGCCTGCCCGCGGCTCGACGGCCTCGATCTCGCCGAGACCGAAGCGCAGCAGGTCGGCCTCCTGCGCCCGCTCCCGCGCGCGCGTCGTGATCTCGTCCAGCTCGGCGACGACGGCGCGCAGCCGCCGGTACGCCTCCCCGTACGCGGCCAGCGGTACGGCGACGGCGTCGCCCGCGTACCGGTCGAGGGCCCCGCGCTGGCGGGCCGGCTTGAGCAGGCCCTGCTGGTCGGTCTGGCCGTGGACGGCGACGAGTTCGTCGGCGAGCTCGGCGAGCAGGCCGACGGGCACGGAGCGCCCGCCGAGATGGGCCCGTGAGCGCCCCTCGGCCGAGACCGTGCGGCTGACGAGCAGCACGCCGTCGTCCAGCTCGGCGCCCGCCTCCTCGGCCCGTACGGCGGCGGTGGCGCCCGGCGGCACACTGATCCGCCCCTCGACGACGGCGGACGCCGCGCCGATCCGCACCAGGGCGGGGTCGGCCCGCCCGCCGAGCAGCAGCCCCAGGCTGGTGACGACCATGGTCTTGCCCGCGCCGGTCTCACCGGTCACCGCTGTGAAGCCGGGCGACAGCTCGACCACTGCGTCGTCGATGACCCCGAGCGACCGTATCCGCATCTCCTCCAACACGGGGAAGACCTTACGAGGTCCGGCCCCCGCTGTGCGACGACCCCTGCCCGAACACCTCGAACTCGCAGGTCGCCGCCGTGCCTGTCACCCGTGGGGGTGGCCGTCGGCCGGTGCCCCTCGGCCGGGGGCCCGTGGCCGGTGTGCCTCAGTGCGGGGCGCCGCGCCAGCCCGAGACCGGGAGGGCGAACTTCGCCACCAGCCGGTCCGTGAACGACGCGTGGTGCAGCCGGGCGAGGCGTACCGGCACCGCCCCCCGCCGTACCTCCACCCGCGCACCGGACGGGAGTTCGACCGTCCGCCGGCCGTCGCACCACAGCACGCCGTGCGGCGTGTGCGGCTCCACCTCCACGGCGAGCACCGACTCCGGCGTCGTCACGAGCGGCTTCGCGAACAGCGCGTGCGCCCCGATCGGGACCATCAGCAGCGCCTCGACCTCCGGCCAGATCACCGGTCCGCCCGCCGAGAAGGCGTACGCCGTCGAGCCCGTCGGAGTCGCGCAGATCACGCCGTCGCAGCCGAACCCCGTCACCGGGCGCCCGTCGATCGCGAGGACGACCTCCAGCATCCGCTCCGGGGACACCTTCTGGACGGCCGCCTCGTTGAGCGCCCAGTCCCGGTGCAGCACGTCACCGTTCTCGTACACGACGACGTCGAGGGTCATCCGCTCCTCGACCTCGTACGCCCGCGTGACCACCCGGTCCACGACCCTGTCGAGGTCGTCGCGCTCGGCCTCGGCGAGGAAGCCGACCCGCCCCAGGTTCACGCCGAGCATCGGCACACCGGAAGCCCGCGAGAACTCCGCCCCGCGCAGCAGTGTCCCGTCGCCGCCGAGGACGACGAGCAGCTCACAGCCGTCGAGGGCGTCGGGGCGGGCCTCCGGCACCATCTCGACGGACGGCGGCAGCGGCAGGTCGGCCGCCTCCGCCTCCAGTACGCGCACCCCGATCCCGCTGCGCAGCAGCCCCAGGACGACGAGTTCGGCGCTGCGCACGGCGGCCGGCCGGCCGGTGTGCGCGAGCAGGAAGACGGTACGCGTACCTGTGCTCAACGAGGTCCCTCCGCCACGGCGCGCTCGACATCCGCCGGATCCAGCGCGGGCGCACCCGCCCGCAGCCACAGAAAGTACTCGACGTTGCCCGAAGGGCCGGGCAGGGGGCTGGCCGTGACGCCGAGGACACCGAGCCCGAGCTCGCCGGCCCGGCGTGCCACGTTCCGTACCGCGTCGGCCCGCAGTTCGGGGCTGCGTACGACACCGCCGGTACCGAGCCGCTCCTTGCCCACCTCGAACTGCGGCTTGACCATCAGGACGAGGTCCGCGTCGGGGGCCGTGCAGGACACGAGGGCGGGGAGCACGAGCCCGAGCGGGATGAAGGAGAGGTCGCCGACGACGAGGTCGACCGGTGTTCCGTCGATCGCGTCGAGGGTCAGTTCCCGTACGTTCGTGCGGTCCTTCACGGTGACCCGTTCGTCGCTCTGCAGCGACCAGGCGAGCTGGCCGTAGCCGACGTCGACGGCGACGACGTGCGCGGCGCCGGCCCTCAGCAGGACGTCGGTGAAACCGCCGGTCGACGCTCCCGCGTCCAGCGCCCGCCGGCCTTCGACCTTCAGCCCCCGCGGTACGAAGGCGGCGAAGGCGCCGGCCAGCTTGTGGCCGCCGCGCGAGACGTAGTCGGGATCGTCGTCGTCCTGGGCCACGACGATGGCCGCGGCGGTCTCGACCTGCGTGGCGGGCTTGGTCGCGACGGTCTTGCCGACGGTCACCCGGCCCGCGGCGATCAGCTGGCTCGCGTGCTCGCGCGAGCGCGCGAGCTTGCGCCGTACCAGCTCGGCGTCGAGACGGCGGCGTGCCACTCCTGCCACGTTGGGTTCAGCTCCTGTGGTCGTACTGCGTTGTCGGTGTCGGTCCGGGGCGCGCGGTGTCGAGCGCGGTCAGCTCGTGGCGCAGCCCACGGTGTACATCCTCGTACACCTCCAGGTGTCCGTCCGCAGGGAGGTGGTCGGCGTCGGCGAGACGGCCGAGGAGGGCGTCCACGGCGGGGTGGCCGGTGGGAGGGCGCTCCACGCCGAGGGGCGCGGGCGCGGCGGGCTCGAGGCCGGCGTCCGGGTCGGCCCCGGCCTCGGTCACAACCCCGGCCCCGGCCTCGGTCACGGTCTCGGGTCGGCGCTCCTGCGGCTGCTCGGGATCCGGCTGCCGCTCCTGCCGCTGCTCCTGCGGCCGCTCGGGTTCCGGCTCCGGTTTCCGCCCCGGCTCCGGCATCACGTCGTTCATCCCCCGACGCTACCGCGAAGCCCTGGGGTACGGTCGATCACAATGGCCACGATCACGGAGTGCCGCAGCGCACTCGACAGACTTTCGGACAATCTCACCCGGGCGGACGGCGAGGTCCGCGGTGCCGCCGCGCTCGACCGCACCCTGAGCTGCCACATCACGGACCTGGACACGACGTTCACCGGCCGCCTCGAGGGCGGCCGGATCGAGGTCCACGACACGGTGGCGGGCCCGCCGCCGGCCAAGGCGCAGATCCGCCTGGCGATGACGGGCGACGACCTCGTGGCGATGGTGGACGGCGAGCTGAACTTCGCCAAGGCCTGGGCCTCCGGCCGCGTCAGGCTGGAGGCCGGCTTCCGCGACCTGCTGCGGCTGCGGTCACTTCTGTAGCCGCTGCGGTCGCGGTTTCTGCAACCGCGGCGGCAGCGCGACTTCTGTAGCTGTAGCTGCGGCTGCGGCGCTCACGTCCGCAGCGCGGGCTCCTGGTCCCTGCCCCTGGTCCTGGCCTTCCGCCCCGCCGGCACGACCAGCGGCGTCCCGGTCTCCGGGTCGTCGATGACCTGGCAGCGCAGTCCGAAGACCCGCTCGACCAGCTCGGCGGTCACGACCTCGGACGGCGGGCCCTCGGCGACGACCTCGCCGCCGCGGACGGCGATGAGGTGGGTGGCGTACCGAGCGGCGTGGTTCAGGTCGTGCAGAACGGCGACCAGGGTCCGGCCCTGGGTCTCGTGCAGCTCGGCGCAGAGGTCGAGGACGTCGATCTGGTGCTGGATGTCGAGGAAGGTGGTCGGCTCGTCGAGCAGCAGCAGGGGGGTCTGCTGGGCGAGCGCCATCGCGATCCACACCCTCTGACGCTGACCGCCGGACAGCTCGTCGACGTACCGTTCCCCCAGCTCGGCGACGCCGGTCGCGGCCATCGACTCCTGGACGATCCGCTCGTCCTCGGGGGACCACTGGCGCAGCAGCCCCTGGTGCGGGTAGCGGCCCCGGGCCACCAGGTCGGCGACGGTGATGCCGTCGGGGGCGATGGAGGACTGGGGCAGCAGACCGAGGGTCTTGGCGACCTTCTTGGCGGGCATCGAGTGGATCGTCTGTCCGTCGAGCAGCACCCGCCCCTGGCTGGGCTTCAGCATCCGCGAGAGCGCGCGCAGCAGGGTCGACTTGCCGCAGGCGTTGGGCCCCACGATGACGGTGAAGGAGTTGTCGGGGATCGCGACGGACAGGTCACGGGCGATGATCCGCTGGTCGTAGGCGAGGGTGACCGACTCCGCGCTGAGCCGCTGGGTCTGACCGTCCATGGGGTTGCTCCTGAGGTTCGTCTCGTTCATATCCGGCCGGCCTTGCGCTCGGTGACGAGCAGCCAGAGGAGGTAGCAGCCGCCGAGGACACCGGTCACGACGCCGACCGGCAGCTGGCGGTCGCCGAAGGCGTTGGTGGCGGTCCAGTCGGCGACGAGCAGCAGCGCCGAGCCCATGAGGGCGGAGGCCGCCAGGTTGGGGCCGGGAGAGCGGGTCAGCCGGCGGGCCAGCTGGGGGGCGCTGAGGGAGACGAAGACGATCGGGCCGGCCGCGGCCGTGGCGACGGCGACGAGCAGGACGGCGGAGCCCATCAGCACGATGCGGGTCCGCTCGACCCGCACCCCGAGCGCGAACGCGGCGTCGTCGCCCATCTCCAGCATGCGCAGCGACCGCCCGTGGCCGAGGACCAGAGGCAGCAGCAGACAGCTGACCGCGAACAGCGGCCAGAACTGCGTCCAGTCACGTCCGTCGAGGGAGCCGGTCATCCACACCACGGCGCGGGTGGCGTCGACCAGGTTGGCCTTGGTGATGAGGTAGTGGATGACGGCGGTGAGCATGGCGGCGGAGCCGATGCCGACGAGGACGAGACGGTAACCGTGCACCCCTCGCTTCCAGGCGAGCAGGTAGATCACGACGCCGGTGACCAGGCCACCGACGACGGCTCCGGCCGCGGCGGCGAGGGCGCCGCCCTGGAAGAGGACGATGACGGCGAGCGCGCCGACGGTGGCGCCCTGGCCGAAGCCGATGACGTCGGGGCTGCCGAGCGGGTTGCGGGAGATCGACTGGAAGACCGCGCCACCGATACCGAGCGCGGTGCCGACGAAGACGGCGACGAGGACGCGCGGCAGCCGCAGCTCCATCACCGCGAACTCCTGGACGGCGGTGCCGTCGCCGAGAAGGGTGGCGACCACGTCGCCGGGGGCGATGGGGAAGTCTCCGTTGCCGATGAGGACGACGGCGGCGCCGAGGGTGAGGACGAGCAGCGCGAGGACGGAGAGGGCGGCACGGGGCTCGTAGCGTACGGAGAGCCCGCCGCCGGACCGTATCGACTTGGTGGTCACAGCTGGGCCATCCTCTTGCGGCGTACGAGTCGGATGAAGACGGGTCCGCCGACGAGCGCGGTGACGATGCCGACCTGGAGCTCGGCGGGGCGGGCGACGAGCCGGCCGATCACATCGGAGCCGAGGAGGAGGACGGGCGCCAGGACGGCGGCGTACGGCAGGATCCAGCGCATGTCGGGGCCGGTGATGGCCCGCACCATGTACGGGACCATCAGCCCGAGGAACACGATCGGACCGCAGGCGGCGGTCGCGGCGCCGCACATCAGGGTCACGGAGACCATGGCGATGACGCGGGTCCGGTTGAGGTGGGCACCGAGGGCGCGGGCGGTGTCGTCGCCCATCTCCATGGCGTTCAGGGGCCGGGAGATGAGGAGGGCGAGGACGACGCCGACGAGGATGAAGGGGGCGACCCGGCGCACCGTCTCCATGTCGGCGGAGGCGAGCGATCCGACGGTCCAGAAGCGCAGCCGGTCGAGGGCCGCGGAGTTCAGCAGCTGTACGGCGTTGACATAGCCGTAGAGCGCGGCGGTGGCGGCGGTGCCGGCGAGCGCGAGGCGTACGGGGGTGGCGCTGCGGCTGCCACCGAGGACGTACACGACGACGGACACGACGGCCGCGCCGATGAAGGCGAACCAGACGTAGTCGGTGACCTCGGTGACTCCGAGGAACGCGATCGCGGAGACGACGGCGGCCGCGGCACCGGCGTTGACGCCGAGGAGACCGGGCTCGGCGAGCGGGTTGCGGGTGAGGCCCTGCATCACGGCTCCGGAGAGCCCGAGCGCGACGCCGACGAGCAGCCCGAGCAGGGTCCGGGGAACGCGTACGTCGTGGATGATGACGTCGTTTCCGGTACCGCTGTTCTGGAACAGCCCGTGCCACACATCGCCGAGCGGCACCGGTTTGGCACCGATCATGATGCTCAGGACACAGACCAGCAGCAGGATCCCGACGGCCACGACCAGCCCGACGGCGCGCACGGAATGCCGGCGCGTCGGCGTCTGGGCGGGAGCCGTCGACTCCGCGCTCGCGAGGGAAGGACTCTCGACCAACACGGAGTTAGGTTAGCCTACCCTCGCAAAGCGACCCTCACCCGGTGGAGCACCTGATCTGGTGGAACACTCGCTCCCGGTGGAAGGCCTACACCTGGTGGAACGCGCCCCCCGGGTGGAGCTCACCACGCGGAGCCTCACCACCCGAGCCTCCCCACCGCCTTCCCCGCGTCCAGCCCGCACGCCCCGGCCCCCGCCTCCGACCACGCCGCCCCGCACAAGGCCCGCACGCCGTCCAGCACGTCAGGGCCCTCCCCCTCGAGCACCAGCGCTCCCCCACTCACCGTCGCGGTCCATCCCCCACAGGCGAACGCGCCCCCGGCCGCCTCGACGACCTCCGGCTGCCCTGCCAGCAACCCCCGCAGATCCGCCGCCACATACGTCGGCCGATGCTCCGGCACCGCCGCCAGGAGCTGTGCCACATCCGTCACCCCGGTCAGCACCAGCAGCGAGTCCACGCCCCCGTTGAACGCTCCCTCGATGTCGGTGTCCAGCCGGTCCCCCACGACCAGCGGCCGCCGTGCTCCCGTCCGCAGCACCGTCTCCCGGTGCATCGGAGGCAGCGGCTTCCCCGCCACCTTCGGCTCGGCGCCCGTGGCGATCCGTACGACCTCCACCGCCGCCCCGTTCCCCGGCGCGATCCCCCGCGCCCCCGGAATCGTCAGGTCCGTGTTCGACGCGTACCACGGCACGCCCCGCGCCACCGCGTAACTCGCCTCCGCGAACCGGCCCCACGGCAGCTCGGGCCCCCCGTACCCCTGCACCACCGCCGCCAGACCGTCCTCGTCCGCGGACTCCACCGGCTCCAGGCCCCGCTCGCGCAGCGCCACCCGCAGCCCCTCGCCGCCGATCACCAACACCTTGGCCCCGACGGGCACTTCGTCGGCGATCAGCCGGGCCACCGCCTGCGCGGAGGTGATGACGTCTCCCGCCTCCGCCGGCACCCCCAGCTCCGTCAGATGCGCCGCCACCGCGTCCGGAGTCCGCAGCGCGTTGTTGGTGACGTACGCGAGGTGCATACCGCCGGCCCGCGCCGAGCCCAGCGCCTCCACCGCGTACGGGATCGCCTCCCCGCCCGCGTAGACCACGCCGTCCAGATCCAGCAGCGCCGTGTCGTACACCTCGCTCAGCGCCCGCGCGCTCGCCCCGGGCCGGTTCCTGCCCTGCCGCCCCTGACCGCCGCCGCCGTCGCCCATGACCTCGTACTCCTCACATCGCCGCACGGAACTCCCCCGCTCCCCCCGATCATCGCTCATAGCCACCACACACTTACGATTGCGCAATGAACACCTCAGGTCTCGCGGCCGACGACGTCCGCGCCGACGGTCTGCACCTGGTCCCGTTCCGGGGGCTCCGTTACGTCCCCGAACGGGTCGGAAGCCTGGCCGCCGTGACCTCTCCGCCGTACGACGTCGTCGTACGGCCCGACGGGCTGCACCACCTCGAGTCCGCCGATCCGCACAACATCGTCCGGCTGATCCTTCCGCAGGCCATCACCGCCGGCACCCGCCACCGCAAGGCCGCCGTCACCCTGGACCGCTGGCTCGCGGACGGCGTCCTGGCCCCGGACCCCGAGCCCGCCCTGTACGTGTACGAGCAGCACGGCGACGGCATCCTCCAACGCGGCCTCATCGGCGCCCTGGAACTGTCCACCCCGGCCGAGGGCATCGTGCTCCCGCACGAGGACGTGATGCCGCACATCGTCGAGGACCGCGCCGCGCTGATGCGGACCACGGCCGCCAATCTGGAGCCCCTGCTCCTCACGTACCGCGGCGACGGCGACGGAGCCGCGGACGTCATCGAGCGTGCCGTCCAGCGCGAGCCCCTGCTCTCCACTACCACGGAGGACGGCTTCAGCCACCGCCTCTGGTCCATCACCGACCCGGCCGAACTCGCGGCGGTCTCCGCCGGCCTGGCCGAGCACCAGGCGCTCATCGCCGACGGCCACCACCGCTGGGCGACGTACCTCAGGCTGCGCGAGGAGCACGCCTCCCCGAGCCCGTGGAACTACGGTCTGGTGCTGCTCATCGACACCGCCCGCTATCCGCTCCGGGTCCGGGCCATCCACCGCCTTCTCAACCGCCTCCCGGTGGCCGAGGCGCTCGCGGCGCTCGGCGACGACTTCCGCGTCCGCCGCGTCGAGGGCCCGCTGCCGGCCGCCCTCGAGTCCCTTTCGGCCGCGGCCGCCGAAGGCAACGCCTTCCTCCTGGCCGGTGACGGGGCCTTCCATCTGGTCGACCGGCCCACGCCTGAGCTGCTTGCGCGCACGATCCGCGCGGACCGCCCCGAGGCGTGGCGCACCCTGGACGCCACGGTCCTGCACGCCACGCTCCTCGACCACGTCTGGCGCATCCCGGACGCTCCCGAGGACATCAGCTACATCCACGACAGCGAGGCCGCCGTCGCCCAGGCCGAACGCCGGGGCGGTACGGCCGTGCTCATGCATCCGGTGCGCGAAGAGGTCGTACGGGACCTGGCACGTCAGGGCGTCACGATGCCCCGCAAGTCGACGTCCTTCGGCCCGAAGCCGGCGACGGGCCTGGTGCTCAGGAGCCTGGCCCTGGACTGAGCGCACGAGAACGAGAAAGAGGGCGGCACCCCGGAAGGGGTGCCGCCCTCTTTCACACGACGTCAGTCCTTGTGCTCGTCGTCCTCGTCCTCGTCCTCATCCACGGACTCGGAGTCGTTGTCGTCGACCGGCTCGGACTCGTCGATGGCGTCGACGAACTCCACGCCGTCCAGCTCGGCGAGCCGGTCGGACGCGTCCGTGGCGCCGTCCTTGTCGGCCTCCAGCGCCTTGGCGAACCACTCGCGGGCGTCACCCTCGCGCCCGGCCGCCAGCAGCGCGTCGGCGTAGGCGTACCGCAGACGGGCGGTCCACGGGTGCACGGCGGTCGACGCGAGCTCGGGGCTCTGCAGGGTCACGATGGCCGCGTCGAGCTGCCCCATGTCGCGGCGGGCACCGGCGGCGACGAGCCGCATCTCGACCTGTCCGGCCTTGTCCAGCTTCTGCACCTCGGACTCGCCGGCCATGGCCAGCGCCCGCTCGGGCCGGCCCATGCCGCGCTCGCAGTCGGCCATGACGGGCCACAGCTCGACACCACCGGTCATCCGCCGGGCGGCCCGGAACTCGGCCAGCGCCTCGGAGTACTTCTGCGTCGCGTACGCGGCGAAGCCCGCCGCCTCACGGACGGCGGCGACGCGGGACGCCAGCCGCAGGGCGATACGGGAGTACTCGTACGCCTTCTCCGGGTCCTCGTCGATGAGGTTGGCGACCATGACGAGGTTGCGCGCGACGTCGTCGGCGAGCCCCTTGGGCAGGCTCATGAGCTCCTGCCGCACGTCCTGGTCGATCTCGTCACCGGTGACGTCGTCCGGGATCGGCAGCCGCTTGATGGGCGCCCGGTCCGGACGGTCCCGGTCACGGTCGTCCCGACGGCCGTAGCCACCCCGGTCGTCCCGGCCACGGTAGCCACCGCGGTTGTCATCACGCCGGTCGTCACGACGGTCGTCCCGACGGAAGCCACCGCCGCGGTTGTCATCACGTCGATCGTCCCGACGGTCGTCACGACGGAACGCCGGGCGGTCGCCACCACGGTCGTCCCGACGGAACGCGGGGCGGTCACCGCCACGGTTGTCACCGCCACGGTCATCGCGACGGTCATCGCGACGGAAGCCACCGCCGCGGTTGTCATCACGCCGGTCGTCCCGACGGAACGCAGGGCGGTCACCGCCACGGTCATCACGGCGGAATCCGCCGCCACCGCCGCGGTTGTCCTCCCGACGGTCGTCGCGCCGGTCGTCACGACGGAAGGCCGGCCGCTCTCCACCACGGTCGTCCCGACGGAAGGAGGGACGGTCGTCTCGCTGGTAACCGCCACGGTTGTCATCACGGCGGTCGTCACGGCGGAAGCCGCCACCACCACGGTTGTCGCCGCCACGGTCGTCACGACGGAACGCGGGGCGATCGCCACCACGGTCATCGCGACGGAAGCCGCCGCCACCACCACGGTTGTCCCCACCACGGTCATCACGGCGGTCGTCGCGACGGAAGGCCGGCCGGTCGCCACCACGGTTGTCATCACGCCGGTCGTCACGACGGAACGGGGGACGGTCGCCACCACGATCGTCGCGACGGAAACCGCCGCCACCGCCGCCGCCACGGTTGTCATCACGCCGGTCGTCACGACGGAACGGGGGACGGTCGCCGCCACGATCGTCGCGACGGAAACCGCCGCCACCGCCGCCGCCACGGTTGTCATCACGCCGGTCGTCACGACGGAACGCGGGGCGGTCACCGCCACGATCGTCGCGACGGAAACCGCCGCCACGGTTGTCCCCACCACGGTCATCGCGACGGAACGGGGGACGGTCGCCACCACGGTTGTCGTCACGACGGAAACCGCCGCCACCACCACGGTTGTCGCCGCCACGGTCATCGCGACGGAAGCCCCCACCACCACGGGCGTCATTCCCGCGGAAGCCGCCGCCGCGGTTGTCACCGCCGCGATCGTCGCGGCGGAAGCCGCCGCCACCGCGGGTGTCGCCACCACGGTTGTCGTCACGACGCGGGCCACGGAAGCCGCCCCGCTCGCCACCGTCCTTACGGCGCGGCTCGCGCTCCGGACGGTCGTCGGGAGAGTTGGTGGACATCGGCGTGACTCCTGTCTTCGGGTACTGCAGTCATTCTCGCGCAGCCGGCACACCGGCGCGCTTCGGAAAATACAAGACAACAAAAAGGACCCTTGGTCCCAGCGTGAACGCTGGGACCAAGGGTCCTGAAAGATTGTTCGGCGGCGTCCTACTCTCCCACAGGGTCCCCCCTGCAGTACCATCGGCGCTGAAAGGCTTAGCTTCCGGGTTCGGAATGTAACCGGGC
>NZ_JBEXOT010000037.1:0-73695 GCF_040611675.1 Streptomyces sp. NPDC006551 | reverse complement strand
TCGCTGGGCTCATAACCCAGAGGTCGCAGGTTCAAATCCTGTCCCCGCTACTGAAGACGAGGGCCCGGATCCATCAGGATCCGGGCCCTCGTCATGTTCCGGTGGCCGCCACGCGCCCCGAAGGGCGCGCGGGATGGGGCGAGTTGGGACGAGACGTGTTTGACTTATCTCTCTGTGGGCATGTCGACAAAACGCTGAAGTGACCTCACTGGCTGCGGTATACCAGGTGTACGCGCGTTGCGGGTGGTGCGACGATGGGATTTATGGGGGACAGGGCAACTCTGTTGGAGACAGGGCGGTTTGTGCAGCGGCACGCCAAGAATGCCGCGGATGACATCATCGAGGCCGCGGGGGCCGTCGATGCGGCCGTCGACACCACCGCCGAGACCGAGACCGAAACCGAGGCGCGTCACCGGCGCGCCGCCGAGAACGGCGACGCCGCGTCGATGAGCGTGCTCGGCGCGCTGCTGCTGCGCCGCGGGGACCTGGACGGCGCCGAGCCGTATCTGCGCGGGGCCACGGCCGAGGGGGACCGTGCCGCGGCGAACAACCTGGGGGTGCTGCTGCACCAGCGCGGGTACCCGGACGAGGCCGCCGGCTGGTGGCGGGTCGCCGCCGTGGCGGGCTCCGCGGCCGCCGCCCACGCCCTCGGCCGCCACCACCGCGAGCGCGGGGACGAACCGGCCGCCGAGTACTGGCTGCGCCAGGCCGCCGAGCAGGGCCACGCCCTGGGCGCGTACGCCCTCGCCGACCTCCTGGAGCACCGCAGCGACGTCGGGGCCGAGCGCTGGCTCCGCGCCGCCGCCGAGCGGGGGCACCGCGAGGCCGCCTACCGGCTCGCCCGCACCCTGGAGCGCCGCGCCACCGGCGCGACGGGGGGCCCCGTCACGGGGGCGGCCACGGCCCCGCACGGCATCGGCGCGGGAGTCGGCACCGACCGCCACGCGGACGCGGGCGCCGGCGCGGGCCCGCACGCCGCGACCGGCACGGGCCCGCACGCCATCATCGGCGAGCGCCCGGACGAGGCCGCCCGCCCCGGTGCGCCTGCCGGCGCCGGTGCCGCCGGCACCGTGCCGCCCGGGGGCGACCTGGCCGAGGCCGAGCAGTGGTTCCGGCAGGCCGCCGCGCGCGGTCACCGGCGGGCCGCGCTCCACCTCGGCGCGATCCTGGAGAAGCGGGGCGAGCTCAAGGAGGCCGGCCGCTGGTACCTCAGCTCCGCCAAGGCGGGCGAGGCCAAGGCCGCCTGCGCGCTCGGGTTCCTGCTGCGGGACGCCGGTGACGAGGAGAGCGCCGCCGTGTGGTGGTTGCGCGCCGCCCAGGACGGCGACGGCAACGCCGCCAACGCGCTGGGCGCCCTGCACGCCGCCCGGGGCGAGCAGCAGACGGCCGAGCGTTGGTACCGCGCCGCGATGGACGCCGGCGATGTGAACGGGGCGTACAACCTCGGGCTGCTCTGCGCCGCCCAGGACCGCACCCAGCAGGCCGAGCAGTGGTACCGCCGCGCCGCCTACGCGGGCCATCGCGAGGCCGCCAACGCCCTCGCGGTGCTGCTCCTGCAGGCCGGCGACGCCGGTGGTGCCGAGCCCTGGTTCTCCAAGGCGGCCGAGGCGGGCAGCGTCGACGCCGCCTTCAACCTCGGCATCCTCTACGCGGGTCGCGACGACGACCGTACGGCGCTGCGGTGGTACGAACGAGCCGCCGCCGCGGGGCACACCGAAGCCGCCCTCCAGGTCGGCATCGCCTGCCTGCGCGACGGCGACGAGCAGTCCGCCGAGCGGTACCTGCGGTGCGCGGCGGGCGGGGGCAGCCCCGAAGCCGCGTTCCGGCTCGCCACCGTCCTCGACGCGCGCCGGCCGGAGCCGGGACCGCCCGCGCTCGGCGCCCCGCGCGAGGAGAAGACCGAGTGCGAGGAGTGGTACGAGCGGGCCGCCCAGCAGGGACACCGGCGCGCCCAGGTCCGGGTCGGCATGCTCGCCGCCGCGCGCGGTGACGTGGCGGAGGCGGCGCACTGGTACCGCGAGGCGGCGGAGGCCGGCAGCCGCAACGGCGCCTTCAACCTCGGTCTGCTCCTCGCCCGCGAGGGCAGCGAGCGCGAGGCGGCCCTGTGGTGGACCCGAGCGGCCCGCGCCGGACACGGCCGCGCCGCCCTGCGGCTCGCGCTGCTCGCGGCGCGGCGGGGCGAGCTGACCGAGGGGCGGCGCTGGTGCGCCCGTGCGGTCGAGCTGGGCCCCGCGGAGGTGGCCGAGCGGGCCGCACGCCTGAGCGAGGCGTTGCACCAGGAGCTGACCGCGTAGGCCGGCGCGCAAGGGATTTGCGCTGGTCGTGGGCGTCCCGTAAGGTTGGGTTCACCGACGCGGGGTGGAGCAGCTCGGTAGCTCGCTGGGCTCATAACCCAGAGGTCGCAGGTTCAAATCCTGTCCCCGCTACTGAAAACGAAGGCCCGGATCCGATGCATGGATCCGGGCCTTCGTCATGCGTGCGTGCGGTCCGTGACCCGATAGGGGCACGCGACCGGGTCCGGACATGGAAGAAGCCCCCACCGAAGTGGGGGCTTCTCGTCGTCTCAGGCCGAGGCGGCGCAGTTCGGGCAGACGCCCCGGTACGTGACCTCGACGTCGGAGATCGTGAAGCCGAAGCGCTCCGTGTCCGGGAGGTCCGCCAGCGGGTTGCCCGCCGGGTGCACGTCACGGATCGCGCCGCAGCGGCCGCAGACCAGGTGCTGGTGCGGACGGTGCGCGTTCGGGTCGTACCGCTTGGCGCGGCCGTCCGTCGCGACCTCCATGACCTCGCCGAGCGTGACCATCTCGCCCAGCGTGTTGTACACGGTCGCCCGCGAGATCTCCGGCAGCCTCTCCACGGCGCGCGCGTGGACCTCGTCGGCGGTCAGGTGTACATGATCCCCGTCGAGGACCTCGGCCACGACGCGGCGCTGCGCGGTCATCCGCCAGCCGCGGCCGCGCAGTCGTTCCAACAGGTCACTCATAGGACCAGCCTAACAGTCATGGGATCCGCGTCCCGAATGGGTGTGACTTTGGAAGTTCACTTGACTTAGACATTGTCTATCGTAGGATCGAACCCGGCATTGGCCAAGTGTTTCCCCGGGGCGTGTGACCGGGGCAGTCGGCCGAAGGACAGGACTTGCAGGAATTGACGCAGGAGGCGCACGTGACGCAGGGACCGCTCACCACGGAGGCCGGAGCGCCGGTCGCCGACAATCAGAACAGCGAGACGGCGGGCGTCGGCGGTCCCGTCCTCGTCCAGGACCAGCTCCTCCTCGAGAAGCTCGCCCACTTCAACCGTGAGCGCATCCCGGAGCGCGTCGTCCACGCGCGCGGTGCGGGCGCCTACGGCACCTTCACGCTCACCCGTGACGTCTCCCAGTGGACGCGTGCCAAGTTCCTCTCCGAGGTCGGCAAGCAGACCGAGACGTTCCTGCGCTTCTCCACCGTCGCCGGCAACCTCGGCGCGGCCGACGCGGTGCGCGACCCGCGCGGCTGGGCGCTGAAGTTCTACACCGAAGAGGGCAACTACGACCTCGTCGGCAACAACACCCCGGTGTTCTTCGTCAAGGACGCCATCAAGTTCCCGGACTTCATCCACACCCAGAAGCGCGACCCGTACACGGGCTCGCAGGAGGCGGACAACGTCTGGGACTTCTGGGGCCTGTCCCCGGAGTCGACCCACCAGGTCACCTGGCTCTTCGGTGACCGTGGCATCCCCGCCTCGTACCGCCACATGAACGGCTACGGCTCGCACACGTACCAGTGGAACAACGAGGCCGGCGAGGTCTTCTGGGTCAAGTACCACTTCAAGACCGACCAGGGCATCAAGAACCTCACCCAGGACGAGGCCAACAAGCTCGCCGGTGAGGACCCGGACAGCCACCAGCGCGACCTGCGCGAGGCCATCGAGCGCGGTGACTTCCCGAGCTGGACCGTGCAGGTCCAGATCATGCCGGCGGCCGAGGCGGCCACCTACCGCTTCAACCCGTTCGACCTCACCAAGGTGTGGCCGCACGAGGACTACCCGCCGATCGAGATCGGCAAGCTGGAGCTCAACCGCAACCCGGAGAACATCTTCGCCGAGGTCGAGCAGTCGATCTTCAGCCCCGCGCACTTCGTGCCGGGCATCGGCCCCTCCCCGGACAAGATGCTCCAGGGCCGTCTCTTCGCCTACGGCGACGCCCACCGCTACCGCGTCGGCATCAACGCCGACCACCTGCCGGTGAACCGCCCGCACGCCACCGAGGCGCGCACCAACTCCCGTGACGGCTTCCTGTACGACGGTCGCCACAAGGGTGCGAAGAACTACGAGCCGAACTCCTTCGGCGGCCCGCACCAGATCGACCGCCCGCTGTGGCAGCCGGTCCCGGTGACGGGTGTGACCGGCGACCACGCCGCTCCGGTCCACTCCGAGGACAACGACTTCGTCCAGGCGGGCAACCTGTACCGCCTGATGTCCGAGGACGAGAAGGGTCGTCTCATCGACAACCTGGCGGGCTTCATCGCCAAGGTGTCGCGTGACGACATCGCCGACCGGGCGATCAACAACTTCCGCCAGGCGGACGGCGACTTCGGCAAGCGGCTCGAGGCCGCGGTCCAGGCCCTGCGCGGCTGAGGGCGCTTGTCGTAGACAGAGGGCCGGACTCCCGTACGGGAGTCCGGCCCTCTCGCGCTGTCCGGGCGCTATCCGGCCAGCGAGTGCGGGCGCCGGAGCGCGGGGGTCCAGCATCGGATGATGTCGCGCACCGAAACGATGCCGACCGGCCCCGTCCCGTCGAGTACGACGAGATGGCGGAAGCCGCCGTGCGTCATGGCCTCCGCGGCGTCCTCCAGGGTCCAGGTCGGTGCGGCGAAGACGACGTTGTTGGTGGTGTGGGCGCCTGCGGTCTCGTGGTCGGGATTCTGGTCCGCGCCGATCGAGTTGAGGATGTCGCGCTCGGTGAGGATGCCGAGGCCGCAGGTGTCGGTGTCCAGAACGACGGCCGCGCCGACGCGGCGGGCCGACATCAGCCGGGCCGCCTGCCGGAGGGTGTGGGCGGGTCCGATGGTGAGAACCACCGTACTCATGGCGTCACGGACGAGCATGAAGGGAGCCACCTCCTCGGTGAACCGTTCCCGCCTTCAACGAGAACGAATTCACAAGTTCACAAGTGGGGGGACTCTCAGAGTGGCACCGGGGGACGTACCCAACAAGGGGGCGTGCAAGGCGTTCGTGGGGGCGCCCGAGGCGATCAGCCCTTCTGGTTCAGATAACTCAGCAGCTCGCCGTGGAGCAGTCCGTTCGACGCCGCCGCGTTGCCGCTGTGCGGACCGTGCTGACCGTCCAGGCCGGTGAAGGTGCCACCCGCCTCCTGCACCACGATCGCCGTCGCCGCCATGTCCCAGAGGGACAGCTCCGGCTCCGCGCAGATGTCCACCGACCCCTCGGCGACCATCATGTACGGCCAGAAGTCGCCGTACGCCCGGGTCCGCCAGCACGCGCGCGTGAGGTCGAGGAAGCCGCCCAGCCGGCCCCGCTCCTCCCAGCCGCTCAGCGAGGAGTACGCGAAGGAGGCGTCCGCCAGCTCCCCGACCTTCGAGACGTGCATACGGGTCGCCGACGTCAGACTGCGGCCGGTGTACGCGCCCGCGCCCTTCGCGGCCCACCAGCGACGGCCGAGCGCCGGGGCGGAGACCACGCCCACCACCGGCTGGAAACCGGTGTCGCCGGCCTCCATCAGCGCGATCAGCGTCGCCCAGACAGGTACCCCGCGGACGTAGTTCTTGGTGCCGTCGATCGGGTCGATCACCCAGCGGCGGGGGCCCGTGCCCTCCACGCCGTACTCCTCGCCCAGGATCGCGTCGCGCGGCCGGGCCCGCTGCAGCTGGCCGCGGATCAGCTCCTCCGCGGCCTTGTCCGCCTCGCTCACCGGCGTCATGTCCGGCTTGGTCTCGACCTTGAGGTCGAGCGCCTTGAACCGGTCCATGGTGGCCGCGTCGGCGGCATCCGCGAGAACGTGGGCGAGACGCAGATCATCGTGGTAATCGGCCATGGTCGAAACTCTATCCCCCGAAGAGACGTGGTCACACGAGAGCCCTTGACAGTGCGTGGTCGCCCGTCAACGCTGAGCGCAGAACCGTTCTGGCCGGGAGGCGACGATGCCGACTGCCCGTGAGGCCCTGCTCGGCGCCGCGCTCACGGCCCTCTCGACGCTGCCCTGGTCCGCCGTCCGCATGGTCGACGTCGCCTCGGCCGCCGGGGTCTCCCGGCAGACGCTCTACAACGAGTTCGGCAGCAAGGAGGGTCTCGCCCGCGCCCTCGTGCGACGCGAGGCCGACGCGTACCTCCAGGGCGTCGAGCGGCTGCTCGCCGCACCGGCGCCTCCCGAGCGGACCCTCGCCACCGTCGCCGAGTGGACCCTGACCCAGGCCCGGTCCCGTCCGCTGCTGCGCGCGCTGCTCACCGGCTGCTGGGGCGAACGCCTCCCCGTGCCCCGCCCGGCGAGAGCCCGCTCCCGGTCCGCCGTCGTCCCCGCCCAGCGGCGCGCCGACGCGGGCACGCCGTCCCCCGCGGAGCTGCTCGGGCAGGCGAGGGACCGGGCCGCCGCCGCGCTGCGCACGGCGTGGCCGACCGCGGACGAGGCCGAGACGCTGCGCTCCTGCGAGATCGTCCTGCGTCTCACCCTGTCGAGCGTCGTCGCGCCCGGGTATCCGGCCGATCCCCTCTTCCTGGTCCGGGAGGAGCTGGCCCGGATGCGGGTGCGGCACTCCCTCAGTGGGACGAACCCGAGAGCTGGAGACCGATGACGCCACAGATCACCAGCGTGATCGAGACGATCTTGAGGGTGGAGACGACGTCCCCCAGGAAGATCATTCCGTAGATCGCGGTACCGGCCGCGCCGATCCCGGTCCACACCGCGTACGCGGGACCGACGTCCAGCTTCTTCAGTGAGAGGGTCAGCAGACCGAAGCTGCCCAGGGCGAACACCGCGAAGGCGAGGGTCGGCCAGAGCCGGGTGAAACCGTGCGACAGCTTCAGGCAGACCGCGAACCCCGTCTCCAGGAGACCGGCGAGCACCACCAGCAGCCACGCCATCGTCAGTGCCTCCCACGCCGTCGGTGACTGCTTCGGCCCACTCGGTGCGATTATGCACTTACCCTGCGCGGTCGACGGCGAACGTGCGCGACTCAGTCGCCCTCGCGTCGCTCGCGGGTGGCGAGCAGCCGTCGCAGTGAGTACAGCCGCGCCGGATCCGCGTGCCCCTCCGCGGCCCACGCGTCCAGCGCGCAGTCCGGCTCGTCATGGCTGCAGGCCCGCGGGCAGTTCTCCGTACCCGGCACGAGATCGGGGAAGGCGAGGATCACCCGGGACGGGTCCACATGGTTCAGCCCGAAGGAACGCACGCCCGGAGTGTCGATCACCCAGCCACCGGCCGGGTCGTCCAGCGGCAGCGCGAGCGCCGAGGTGGTGGTGTGCCGGCCACGGCCCGTGACCGCGTTGACATGGCCCGTCGACCGGCGCCTGTCCTCCGGCACCAGGGCGTTGACCAGCGTCGTCTTTCCGACGCCCGAATGTCCGACGAACGCCGTGGTCCGGCCCTTGAGGTGCTCGTGGACCCGCTCCGCCGCGACCCCGTCCACGAACTCGTCGCGCGTGGTCACCACGTACGGCACACCGAGCGCGCCGTACATCTCCAGAAGCTCGTCCGGCTTCGCCAGATCCGACTTCGTCAGCACGAGGAGCGGGGTGAGCCCGCCGTCGTACGCGGCGACCAGACAGCGGTCGATCAACCGCGGCCGCGGCTCGGGGTCGGCCAGCGCGGTGACGATCGCCAGCTGGTCCGCGTTGGCGACCACCACCCGCTCGAAAGGATCGTCGTCGTCGGCCGTACGGCGCAGGACGGAGCTGCGCTCACCGATCCGGACGATCCGGGCCAGCGTGTCCTTCTCGCCGGACAGATCGCCCACCAGGGAGACCCGGTCCCCGACGACCGCGGCCTTGCGGCCGAGCTCGCGCGCCTTCATCGCCATGACGACCCGGTCGTCCACCAGAACGGTGAGCCGGCCCCGGTCGACGGTGAGGACCATGCCCTCGACCGCGTCCTCGTGCTTCGGGCGGATGCTGGTGCGCGGACGGTTGCCCTTGCGGTTGGGCCGCTGGCGGATGTCGTCCTCGTCGGTGTGCTTCCCGTAACGCCGCATGGCTCAGACTCCGAGCATTTCGGTCCACATCGTCGGGAAGTCCGGCAACGTCTTGGCCGTCGTCGCCACGTTCTCGATCTCCACGCCCTCGACCGCGAGGCCGATGATCGCGCCCGCCGTCGCCATGCGGTGGTCGTGGTACGTGTGGAAGACACCGCCGTGCAGGGGGCGCGGGCGGATGCGCAGACCGTCCTCGGTCTCCGTCACATCGCCGCCGAGCTCGTTGATCTCCTTGGTGAGCGCCGCCAGACGGTCCGTCTCGTGGAGCCGCAGATGGGCGACGCCGCGCAGCGTGGACGGGGAGTCGGCCAGCGCCGCGACCGCCGCGATGCCGGGAGTCAGCTCGCCGACCTCGCTCAGGTCGACGTCGATGCCGTGGATCCGGCCGGTGCCGGTGAAGGTCAGCCCGGCGTCGGTCAGCTCGCAGGAGCCACCCATCTCGGTGAAGATCTCACGCAGCGCGTCACCGGGCTGGGTGGTGCGGGCCGGCCAGTCCGGGACGGTGACCCGGCCGCCGGTGACCAGGGCCGCGGCCAGGAACGGCTGGGCGTTGGACAGGTCCGGCTCGACCGTCAGGTCACGGCCGAGCAGCGCCGAGGGGGAGACCCGCCAGACGTTCGGCTCGCCGCCCGTCTCCGGCTCGTCGACCTGGGCGCCGACCAGCCGCAGCATGTCGACGGTCATCCGGATGTGCGGGAGGGAGGGCAGCTTCGTGCCGACATGGCGTACCTCCACCCCCTGGTTGAAGCGGGGCGCCGAGAGCAGCAGGGCGCTGACGAACTGCGAGGACGAGGAGGCGTCGATCTCCACCGGGCCGCCCTCCAGGGCGCCACCGCCGTGCACGGTCATCGGCAGCGCGCCGCGCCCGTCGTCCTCGACCCGGGCGCCCAGCACCCGCAGCGCGTCGATCACGCCGTGCAGCGGCCGCTCGTGCGAACGGGCGTCGCCGTCGAAGTGCACCGGCCCGTCGGCGAGGGCGGCGACCGGCGGCAGGAAGCGCATGACCGTGCCGGCGTTGCCGACGTCCACGCTCGCCGGTCCGCGCAGCGCGGCCGGGATGATCCGCCAGGCCTCGCCCGTGCCGTCCGGGCCCACGCCCTCCTCGATCTTCACGCCGAGCGTGCGCAGCGCCTCCGCCATCAGCAGCGTGTCGCGGGAGCGCAGCGGGCGGCGCAGCCAGCCCGGCTCGGCGGCGAGCGCGGCGAGGACCAGGCCGCGGTTGGTGACCGACTTGGACCCGGGCACGGTGACGGTCGCGTCGACTGCTCCGCTCGCGTACGGGGCGGGCCAGAGGTCGGAAGAGGGGTCGGCGTGCTCGAAGGGTGCGGAGCGTTCGGTCATGCCCCTCACTTTAGTGCGGCCCTCGCCGGCTACAGCCCCAGCAGCCAGCGGCCTCCGCCGATCAGGGAGCAGATCGAGACCGCGTGGAAGAGGAAGAGCCATATCGCCGCGTGCGCGTGGGTGAGGCGGGCGAGCTGGTCGACGTCGGAGTCCGGCGCGCCTCCGTGGCGCCTCTTGCGCTGGAGCTCGAAGACCGGCCGCACCCCGCCGAGCAGCAGGAACCAGACGACGGAGTACGCGAACGCCGACTGGACGTCCGGCCCGGTCAGCCAGGAGACCAGGAGGAAGGCCCCACCCGTGAGGAGGACGGTGAAGATCCCGTACGCGTTGCGGACCATCACGAGCAGGGCGAGCAGGAGAGCGGTCGCGACCCACAGCAGCAGGGTGATCCGGTGGTCGGCGAGCAGCCAGGCGCCGCCGAGGCCGAGCAGCGGGGCGGCGATGTAGCCCGCGGCCGCCGTCAGGATCATCCCGATGCCGGTGGGACGGCCGCGGGAGACGGTCAGGCCGCTGGTGTCGGAGTGCAGCCGGATGGACTGGAGGCGGCGGCCGGTGACCAGGGCGATCAGACCGTGACCGCCCTCGTGGGCGATGGTGATCGCGTTGCGTGACAGCCGCCAGGCCATCCGGGGGACGACGACGGCGAGCGCGGCCAGGGCGGTGGCGATCACCAGCCACTGCTCGGGGGCGGGCTGGGTGCCGAGGACTTCGGTCATTTTCTGGACGGCCTCCTCGGAGCGGACGTGGATCGTGGCAGTGTGGCACGTATGTGCGGAAGGTATGCGGCGAGCAGGCGGCCCGAGGACCTGGTCGGTCTCTTCGAGGTCGAGAAGTGGGAGCCCGAGGAGACCCTGGCTCCGGACTGGAACGTGGCCCCGACCAAGGAGGTCTACGCGGTACTGGAGCGTCCTCTGAAAGACGCGGAATCGCCCCGGCCGGTTCGCCAGCTGCGCACGCTGAAATGGGGCCTCGTGCCCTCCTGGTCGAAGACGCCGGAGGGCGCCGCCCGGATGATCAACGCGCGGGCGGAGACGGTGCACGACAAGCCGTCGTTCAAGCGGGCGTTCTCCGCACGCCGGTGCCTCCTGCCGGCCGACGGTTATTACGAGTGGGTGACCGGGTCCGGCGAGCGGGAGCTGGAGGTCGAGGGGAAGAAGAAGCGGCCGCGGAAGCAGCCGTACTTCGTCACCCCGGCGGACGGCTCGGTGTTCGCGATGGCCGGGCTCTACGAGTTCTGGCGGGACCGGACGCTGCCCGACGACCACCCGGCGGCGTGGTGGGTGACGTGCTCGGTCATCACCACGGAGGCGGAGAAGGGTCCGCTGGGCGTCGCTCCGGCGGAGGGGCCCCGCTCACTGGCCGACATCCACCCCCGGATGCCCCTGATGATGACCCCGGACCGCTGGGACGCGTGGCTGGACCCGCGCCGGACGGACGTGGAGGAGCTGCGCTCCCTCCTCGCACCGCCGCCGGAGGGCCTGATGCGGGCGTACCCGGTGGCGACGGCGGTCAGCAACGTCCGCAACAACGGGCCGGAGCTTTTGGAGGAGCTGGAGGGGCCGGAGGTCGGCACGCTGTTCTGACCCCGTGCTGCCCCGCCCGGCGCGTGTCGGCACGCTGTTCCGACCCCGTGCTGCCCCGCCCCGGCGCGTGTCGGCACGCTGTTCCGACCCCGTGCTGCCACGCCCCGGCGCCCCCGGGCGGCAGGATGGGGACGTGACGAAGAGCGAGATCGTATCGACCGGGGCCGGGGACGCGCGGATCACCTGGCACCCCGGGAAGAAGCCCTGGACGGTCCTCGCCCTCGGCCATGGTGCCGGGGGCGGGATCGAGGCACGGGACCTGGTGGCCCTGGCAGGGGCGCTGCCCGCCCACGGGGTGACCGTGGCGCTCGTCGAACAGCCCTGGCGGGTCGCCGGGAAGAAGCTCGCGCCCGCGCCGAAGACCCTGGACACCGGGTGGCGCGGGATCTGGCCGGCGCTCGCGAAGCCGGGGCTGCCGGTGATCGCAGGCGGACGCAGCGCCGGGGCCCGGGTCGCCTGCCGCACCGCCAAGGAGCTGGGCGCCTCCGCCGTACTCGCGCTGAGCTTCCCCCTCCATCCACCCGGCAAGCCCGAGCGCTCCCGCGCCGAGGAGCTCCTCGGCACCGGCCTGCCCACCCTCGTCGTCCAGGGCGGCAACGACCCCTTCGGCAGACCCGAGGAGTTCCCCGGGTTCGAGGGGGGCCGCGCGCGGTCCGCCGGTGCGAGGGTGGTGGCCGGAGACGGGTGGGAGTACACGCTCGTCGAGGTGCCGCACGGCGATCACGGCTTCGCCGTCGCCAAGCGCGCCCCCGTCGGCCAGGACGAGACCCTCGCCCTCATCGCCGCCGAAGTCACCACGTGGGCCACGTCACTTCGCTGAACCCCGGGCGCGCCCCGGGAATGTTGAGCGCGTGACCTCTGTTGTGACGGACATCGGTGTGAGAGCAAAGGAAGAGGGAGTCCGTCGCATGGGTTCGACCATCTGCCCCGAACGCCCGCAGGCCGCTGACCTCGACTGGACAGTGCTGCCCGCGGCCAAGGTCGCCCCTATTCGGGCGGCGGGCGGAGCGGTTCCTCGTCTATCCTCCGAAACGAGCGGGTCCGCATTCGGGTTCGCCGCAGCGTTGGAGGAGGTGGGTCCGGTCACTGGGACCGACACAGGGACCGACGACGGCCCCGAGGAGACGACCGCGGAGCGCAACGCGCGCTTCGAGCGGGACGCCCTCGGATACCTCGACCAGATGTACTCCGCCGCGCTGCGCATGACGCGCAATCCCGCGGACGCGGAGGACCTGGTGCAGGAGACGTACGCCAAGGCGTACGGCTCGTTCCACCAGTTCCGCGAGGGCACGAACCTGAAGGCCTGGCTGTACCGCATCCTCACCAACACCTTCATCAACTCGTACCGCAAGAAGCAGCGTGAACCCCAGCGCAGCGCCGCCGAGGAGATCGAGGACTGGCAGCTCGCCCGCGCCGAGTCGCACATGTCGACCGGCCTGCGGTCGGCCGAGTCCCAGGCTCTCGACCACCTCCCCGACTCCGACGTCAAGGAAGCGCTCCAGGCGATCCCGGAGGAGTTCCGCATCGCCGTCTATCTCGCCGATGTAGAGGGCTTTGCGTACAAGGAGATCGCGGACATCATGGGTACACCCATCGGTACGGTGATGTCCCGACTGCACCGGGGCCGCCGCCAGCTGCGCGGCATGCTCGAGGACTACGCTCGCGACCGCGGGCTGGTTCCCGCGGGCGCCGGAGAGTCGTCGAACGATCTGAAAGGCTCGGGCTCATGAGCTGCGGAGAGCCGCACGAGACGGACTGCTCAGAGGTCCTGGATCATCTCTACGAGTTCCTCGATCGCGAGATGCCCGACAGTGACTGCACCAAGTTCGAGGTGCACTTCGAGGAGTGCTCCCCGTGCCTGGAGAAGTACGGCCTGGAGCAGGCGGTGAAGAAGCTCGTCAAGCGGTGCTGCGGCAGCGACGACGTGCCCACCGATCTGCGGGCCAAGGTGATGGGCCGGATCGACCTGATCCGCTCGGGCCAGCTGGTGCCCGAGCAGGACGTGACGGCGACCGCCCAGGAATGACCCCGCGGGCGTGACGCCCGACGCCGAGGAAAGGGCCGCCGCGATGTGATCGCGGCGGTCCTCGTGCGTATATCAGCTTGTATCACCCGATGGTGCGAATCAGCCGCACCTCGCCGCCCCCGACCGCCCGACTCGCTAGCGTGGCCGGGGTGATGGGCGTGATGGTGATTCCGCGAGCGGCACGCGTGTACATCTGCTGCGCCCTGCTCGGCGCCGCCGTGTGCTGCGCGCCCGCGCTGCGCCCCGGCGCGCAGACCCCGTGGGGCGCGATGGCCCTGCTCGCCGCCCTGTACGCCGTCTGCGAGCTGCCCGCCCGCTGCCGCCTCCTCAACCGGGTGCTCGGCGGATCGGTGCCCATGGGCGCCGGCTCCTTCTTCCCCGTCCTGCTGGCCGCCGCGCTGCTCCTGCCGCCCGCCGCGGCCGCGCTCACCGCGCTGCCCGGAGCCCTCGTCGCCAGGGTCGAACAGCCCCCGGCGGCGGTACGGCGGGTCTGGCGGGCGGCCCAGCTGGTGATCGCGGTCTGGGCCGCCGGCCTCGTCGCCGGAGCCCTGCGCCGCGACGACGCCCTCGGCAGCGGTCCGCACGCCCCCGACTTCCCGTACGTCCTGGTCCCGGCCGGCGCCTCCGCGCTCACCTTCTGCCTGGTCCTCACCGCCCTCGACGGCGGGATCCGGGCCACCGCCGAAGGACTGTCCGCGCGCACCGCCTGGCGCGGGCTCTTCGGCCGGGCGCTCGCCTCGTACACGGTGCACGGGCTCGCCGGACTGATGATGGCGGTGCTCTGGCGCAGTACGTACGGCCCCGTCGCCGCGCTCTTCGTCCTGCTGCCCATGTACATCTCCTGCTGGGTCTTCGCCCAGTACCACCGCGAACGAGCCGCCCACCAGGCGACCATCCGCGCCCTCGTCCAGGCCGTCGACATCAAGGACGGATACACCCGCGGGCACAGCGAACGGGTCGGCCGCGCCTCGGTGCTGATCGCCCGTGAGCTGGGCATGGCGGAGGAGCGGCTCGAGATCCTGCGGTTCGCCGGGATCCTCCACGACGTCGGGAAGCTGGGCGTGCCGACGCGGGTGCTGAGGAAGGACGGACCGCTGACGCCGGAGGAGCGCCGGATCATCGAACTCCATCCGGAGTACGGACACGAGATCGTCCGGGGGATCGGCTTCCTCGGCGAGGCGCGGTCGGCGATCCTGCACCACCACGAACGGATGGACGGCAGCGGGTACCCCTACGGGCTCAGCGGGCAGCAGATCCCGGAGTTCGCCCGCGTGGTCGCCGTCGCCGACGCCTTCGACGCGATGACGTCGACCCGCTGCTACAGCCGCGCGCGGCCGGTGGAGACGGCGGTGGCGGAGCTGGAGCGGTGCGCGGGCACCCACTTCGACCCGCGGATGGTACGGGCGCTGGTACGGGCCCTGGACCGGCACGGCTGGCAGAAGGCGGTCACCGCCGACGAGGCCCCGCTGCCGGGCGACGGCGTCCCGCCCCCGCGCCCGTCCGCGCCGACCGACACCCGCGAGGCGCCCGGTACCGGAACGGATACGCCGACCGGCACGCGCAAGGCGCCCGGTACCGGTACGGCGCCCGGTACGGGCACCGATACGCCGACCGGTACGGCGCCCCGTGCCGGTACCGAGCCCTTCATGCCCGTGCCGAGCACCCCCGTGCCCAAGGGGCGAGGGTGAGAGGCGGAGCGGTCACCGTCCGGGTGGTCTACGGCTCGGCGCTCCTGCTCACCGCCGGCGGGTTCGCCTCCACGCTCTGGTACGGCATCGCCGAGCCCGGCACCGCCCTCGCCTTCGGGGCCCTCATCGCCCTCGGCGAGCTCGCCCGCTGGGGCGCCCTGCCGGGCGAGCGCGAACCCGCCCCGCTCGCCGCCGCCGGTGCACTCGCGTACGCCCTGCTCGGCGCGAGCGGGGGCAGCGCCACCAGCCACGACGTACCGCAGATCATCGCGGTCGTCGTCGCCGGCGGGCTCGCCGGCATCGTGCCGCACGTGGCCCGGGACAAGGGCCCCGACCTGGACCACCTCGCCCGGCGCGTCCTCACCGTCGGCTTCGCCGCCCTCTGCTTCCAGCCGCTGTACAACAGCGGCTGGGTCATCCGCCATCTCGGCCAGGGCCCCTCCTACGCCCTCTTCCTGCTCCTCCTGCTCCTCCTCACCGCCCTGTGCGACGCCGTCCTCGCCGCCCTGATGCTCCGCGCCCGCACCGGTCATCCCTACGGCCCGCTGCTCCGGGACGAGCTACGCGCCCTGATCGGCATCGGTTCCGCCGTCTGCGCCACCGGCGCCGTCATGGCCCTCGGCGTGGCCGCCGCGGGACTGTGGGCGCTGCCGGTCTTCTGCGTGCCGCTGCTGCTCACCCAGGTCTCCTTCCGCCGCTACACCGCCGTGCGCACCACCAACAGGCAGACCATCGCCTCCCTCGCCCGCGCCACCGAGATCGCCGGCTACACCCCGCCCGGCCACGCCCGCAGGGTCGCCGCCCTCAGCACCGCCGTCGGACGCGAGCTGGGCCTGTCCGGGCCCGAGCTGACCGTCCTGGAGTACGCCGCGCTCATGCACGACATCGGGCAGCTCTCCCTCGTCGACCCCGTCCCCAAGGGCGCCACCGCCCTCCTGCCCGCCGAGGAACAGCGCCGGATAGCGCTGCTGGGGGGTGCCGTCGTGCGCCAGAGCGGCGTCGCGCAGGCCGTCGCCGTGGTCGTGGAACGGCAGGCGGACCCGTACCGGGAACAGCCGCTGCCCGCCCGGATCGTCCGTACCGTCAACGCGTACGACGATCTCGCGGGAGGCAGGGCCGGCGGCGCCCTGAGAGCACTGGAACGCCTGCGTCTCGGCACCGCCCGCGACTTCCACCCGGAGGTGGTGGAGTCCCTGGCCAGAGTCCTCGCACGAGGCGGCGTCACCCCCCTCCCTCCTGGGTAACCCATGGGTAATGAGCGCGCGTCCAACCGGGCATGGTTGGATGCGAACAAGAGGGTGAAGCGACCGGCAGGCGGGAATCGTGAGGATCTTCGGGAAGGTACGGCATCGGCCCTCCGCCTCGTGGCGGCAGGCCACCGACCGCGCGTTCACGCTGATCGGTGACGGCCGGTACGAGGACGCGGGCGCGCTGCTGACGCGCGCGGCGGATCTGGAGCCCTGGCTCTCGGAGTCCTGGTTCAACCTGGCCCTGCTGCACAAGTTCCGGCACGACTGGGAGCAGGCCCGGGCCGCCGGGCTGCGCGCCGTCGCGCTGCTCGACAAGGAGACCGGCGCTCCCGACTGGTGGAACGTCGGCATCGCCGCCACCGCGCTCCAGGACTGGCCGCTGGCGCGCCGCGCCTGGCAGGCCTACGGACTGAAGGTGCCCGGCGCCTCCGCCGGTACGGGCGAGCCGGCCGGGATGGAGCTGGGCAGCGCGGCCGTACGGCTCTCGCCCGAGGGCGAGGCCGAGGTCGTGTGGGGCCGCCGGCTCGACCCGGCCCGGATCGAGGTGCTCTCCATCCCGCTGCCGTCCTCCGGGCGGCGCTGGGGCGAGGTCGTCCTCCACGACGGTGTGCCCAACGGCGAGCGGACCACCACCGCCGGCCCCTCCTACCCCGTCTTCGACGAGATCGAGCTGTGGGCGCCCTCGCCCGTCCCCACCTGGGTGGTCCTCCTGGAGGCCGCGACCGAGGCCGACCGGGACGCCCTGGAGCAGCTCGCCGCCGACGCCGGGTTCGCCGCCGAGGACTGGTCCTCCTCGGTGCGGCTGCTCTGCCGCGCCTGCTCCGAGTCGACCATGCCCAGCGCCGAGGGCGAGGGCGAGCACCTCGACCCGCACGACCACAGCGAACCCGGCCACCCCGGCCCGCTCGGGCACCGCTCACCCGGTGAGCTGTGGGTCCCCGAACGCGAATGCGGCATCGCGGCCCCCGTCGGCCTGGTCCGCGGGCTCCTCGACGGCTGGGTGGCGGACAGCCCGGACAGCCGTGAGTGGCGGGATCTCGAAGAGGTCTGCTGAGCCGGGCGGGCGCTGCCCGTAGGCTGTACGCGACCATCGCTGGGGTTTTGAGGAAGGCGCAGAAGCGACATGGCGCAGCAGGAGACGGACGAGCAGATCAACGACGGGTTCGTCGTGGACACGGAGGACTGCGAGGCGCGTGAGCTCGCCCACCGTGAGCGCGGCACCGCACGCCCGATCACGGTCGTCGGCAACCCGGTGCTCCACAAGGAGTGCAAGGACGTCACCGAGTTCGACGACAAGCTCGCGGCGCTGATCGACGACATGTTCGCCAGCCAGAAGGCGGCCGAGGGCGTTGGCCTGGCCGCCAACCAGATCGGTGTGGACCTCAAGGTCTTCGTCTACGACTGCCCGGACGACGACGGCGTGCGGCACACCGGTGTCGTGGTCAACCCGGTCCTCCAGGACCTGCCGGCCGACCGCCGGGTGCTCGACGACTCCAACGAGGGCTGCCTGTCCGTCCCGACCGCGTACGCCTCGCTGGCGCGCCCGGACTACGCCGAGGTGCACGGCCAGGACGCCCAGGGCAACCCGATCAAGGTCCGCGGCACCGGCTACTTCGCCCGCTGCCTGCAGCACGAGACGGACCATCTCTACGGCTACCTCTACATCGACCGGCTCTCCAAGCGGGACCGCAAGGACGCGCTCAGGCAGATGGCCGAGGGAACGCCGCGCTACGAGACCGTCCCCAACGACTGACGCCCGCCGTACGGCGAAGGGCCCCGCTCCTCACCAGGAGCGGGGCCCTTTCCCGTAACGGCTAGAAGTCCTCGTCGAGGTCGACCGAGCCCTCGACCGCGACCTGGTAGGCGGACGGGCGGCGCTCGAAGAAGTTCGTCAGCTCCTGGACGCCCTGCAGCTCCATGAACGCGAACGGGTTCTCGGAGCCGTACACCGGGGCGAAGCCGAGGCGGGTCAGCCGCTGGTCGGCGACGCACTGGAGGTACTCGCGCATCGACTCGGTGTTCATGCCCGGCAGTCCGTCGCCGCACAGGTCACGGCCGAACTGCAGCTCCGCCTCCACGGCCTCCTTCAGCATGTCGGTGACCTGCTGCTGGAGCGCGTCGTCGAAGAGCTCCGGCTCCTCCTTGCGGACGGTGTCCACGACCTCGAAGGCGAAGTTCATGTGCATCGTCTCGTCCCGGAAAACCCAGTTCGTGCCGGTCGCGAGGCCGTGGAGCAGGCCGCGCGAGCGGAACCAGTACACGTACGCGAAGGCGCCGTAGAAGAACAGGCCCTCGATGCACGCGGCGAAGCAGATCAGGTTGAGCAGGAAACGGCGGCGGTCGGCCTGGGTCTCCAGGCGGTCGATCTTCTCGACCGAGTCCATCCACTTGAAGCAGAACTGCGCCTTCTCGCGGATGGAGGGGATGTTCTCGACGGCGGCGAACGCGGCGGTGCGGTCCTCCGGGTCGGGCAGGTAGGTGTCGAGCAGCGTCAGATAGAACTGGACGTGCACGGCCTCCTCGAACAGCTGGCGCGAGAGATACAGCCGCGCCTCGGGGGAGTTGATGTGCTTGTACAGCGTCAGCACGAGGTTGTTCGCGACGATCGAGTCGCCGGTCGCGAAGAACGCGACCAGCCGGCCGATCATGTGCTGCTCGCCCGGCGTCAGCTTGGCGAGGTCGGCGACGTCGGAGTGGAGGTCGACCTCCTCCACGGTCCAGGTGTTCTTGATCGCGTCCCGGTAGCGCTCGTAGAAGTCCGGGTAGCGCATGGGACGCAGGGTCAGCTCGAAGCCCGGGTCCAGCAGGTTCTTCTCGGCGTTCGGAGTGGTCATCACTGGCAGGCCTCGCAGGACTCGGGGTTTTCCAGGGAGCAGGCGACGGCGTCGGGGTCGGCCGCCTGCTGGACGGGGATGGGGGCGGTGGCGGTCGTCGACGCCTGGGCCGCGCGGGCGATCCGGGTCGCCGGACGGGAGCGCAGGTAGTACGTCGTCTTCAGGCCCTGCTTCCAGGCGTACGCGTACATCGACGACAGCTTGCCGATCGTCGGCGTCTCCAGGAACAGGTTCAGGGACTGCGACTGGTCCAGGAACGGGGTGCGGGCCGCCGCCATGTCGATCAGGCCGCGCTGCGGGATCTCCCAGGCCGTGCGGTACAGCTCGCGCACCTCGGCCGGGACCCAGCTGAAGCCGGCCACCGAGCCGTTGGACTCGCGCAGCGCCTCGCGGGTCTGCGCGTCCCACACGCCGAGCCGCTTCAGCTCGTCCACCAGGTAGGAGTTGACCTGGAGGAATTCGCCGGAGAGCGTCTCGCGCTTGAAGAGGTTGGAGACCTGCGGCTCGATGCACTCGTACACGCCCGCGATCGAGGCGATGGTCGCGGTCGGCGCGATGGCGAGCAGCAGGCTGTTGCGCATGCCGACCGTGGCGATCCGCTCGCGCAGGGCGGCCCAGCGCTCGGGCCAGTTCAGCTCCACGTCGTAGTGGTCGGGGTGCAGGACACCCCGGGCGGTACGGGTCTTCTCCCAGGCCGGGAGGGGCCCGTTGCGCTCGGCGAGGTCGGTGGACGCCTCGTACGCGGCGAGCATGATCCGCTCGGCGATCCGCGTCGACAGCGCCCGTGCCTCGGCCGAGTCGAAGGGCAGCTTCAGCTGGAAGAAGACGTCCTGGAGGCCCATCGCGCCCAGGCCGACGGGCCGCCAGCGGGCGTTGGAGCGCCCGGCCTGCTCGGTCGGGTAGAAGTTGATGTCCACGACCCGGTCGAGGAAGGTGACGGCCGTACGGACGGTCGCGTCGAGCCGCTCCCAGTCGATGTCACCGCCGGCCACGAAGGCGCCCAGGTTGACCGAACCGAGGTTGCAGACCGCCGTCTCGCCGTCGTCCGTCACCTCCAGGATCTCCGTGCAGAGGTTGGAGGAGTGGACCGTGTGGCCGGGCTCCGCCGTCTGGTTGGCGGTCCGGTTCGAGGCGTCCTTGAAGGTCATCCAGCCGTTGCCGGTCTGGGCCAGGGTCCGCATCATCCGGCCGTACAGATCACGCGCGGGCATGGTCTTGCGGGCCAGGCCCTCGGCTTCGGCGGCGCGGTAGGCGGCGTCGAACTCGTCGCCCCACAGGTCGACCAGCTCGGGTACGTCGGCGGGGGAGAACAGCGACCACTCGGCGTCGGCGTTCACCCGGCGCATGAACTCGTCCGGGATCCAGTGCGCCAGATTGAGGTTGTGCGTACGCCGCTGGTCCTCACCGGTGTTGTCGCGCAGCTCCAGGAACTCCTCGATGTCCGCGTGCCAGGTCTCCAGGTAGACCGCGGCCGCGCCCTTGCGGCGCCCGCCCTGGTTCACGGCGGCGACGGAGGCGTCCAGCGTCTTGAGGAACGGCACGATGCCGTTGGAGTGGCCGTTGGTGCCGCGGATCAGCGAGCCCCGGGCCCGGATGCGGGAGTACGAGAGCCCGATGCCGCCCGCGTGCTTCGACAGCCGGGCGACCTGGTGGTAGCGGTCGTAGATGGAGTCCAGCTCGTCCTGCGGCGAGTCCAGCAGATAGCAGGACGACATCTGCGGGTGGCGGGTGCCGGAGTTGAAGAGCGTGGGGGAGGAGGGGAGGTAGTCGAGCCGGCTCATCAGCCCGTACAGCGCCGCGACTTCGTCCAGCACGCGCGTGCTGCCAGTCTTCGAATCATCAGGAGCGGTGTCGGCGAGGCCGGAGGCGACGCGCAGCATGAAGTGCTGCGGGGTCTCGATCACCTTGCGGGTGATCGGGTGCCGCAGCAGATAGCGCGAGTAGAGGGTGCGCAGACCGAAGTAGCCGAAGCGGTCGTCGGCGGCGGGGTCGATCAGGGCGTCGAGCCGTGCGGCGTGCAGCCGGACGAACGCGGCGGTCCGGTCGGCGATCAGACCCTCGCGGTGGCCGACGGCGACCGAGGCGGAGAAGGACGCGGCGCCCTGGCCGGCCGCCTCGTCGGCGATGGTGATCGTCAGCAGCCGGGCCGCGAGCCGGGAGTACGCCGGGTCCTCGGCGATCAGACCGGCGGCCGCCTCGGTGGCCAGCTCACGCAACTCCGCCTCGTCCGAGGCGGCGTTGCGGCCGCGCAGCGCGGCGGCGGCGACCTTGCCCGGGTCGGTGTCGGGGAGGTCGGCGGTGAGGTCGGTCAGGGTCCGGAGCAGTAGCGTCCCGGGTCCGTCGCTCTCGATCGCCGCGGCCGGATCGGCTGGCGCGATGGTCACGTGGGGGCTCTCCCTCGCTCGGCCCGGGGGCGGCGACGGGAGGCGGACGGCAGGGGCACCCGTACGCGGGCGCGCGCCATGTCCACCGGCCCACTCCGCGAGGCCCGGACGACTCTGGCACCCGGAACGGACGGACCGGGCGCACTGTCGGCAGGTGTTCGGACTCGGAGGAGCGCAAAAGCACGCCAACACACCGTTGCGGGACAGTTCCGGATTTCCACCGGATTCCCCTGCGGCGACAGCGAGCATGAGCATACATGTGGGGGGCGCCGCTTGCGGCACCCCCCACATGTTGTGTCGTTCCGTGTTGAATGGCCCGCTAGTGGCCCGCACCGACCTTCGGCAGTTCAACCTTCACGCCCGCGTCGCCCGCGTCGGCGGTGTAGTCGGACGGGGAGGTCTCGTCCACGCCGTCCGGAGCCTTGACGGCCCTCAGGACGAAGGTCAGGACGACCGTGACCAGCATGTTGAGCACGAAGGCGGTGAGGCCGATGTAGCCGATCTCGCCGATGCCAGGGATCTCGGCGGACGAGCCGCCGAAGTGCTTCTGGGTCGGGCTGGCCACGCCGTACGCCGCCGCCGTGCCGTAGACCATGCCGACCGCCCAGCCGGCGAGCAGCGCCCAGCGGTGGAACCAGCGGGTGAACAGACCGCCCACCAGCGCCGGCAGGGTCTGCAGGATCCAGATGCCGCCGAGGAGCTGGAAGTTGATGGCGACCGTCTTGTCCATGGTCAGGACGAAGGCCAGCGCGCCGACCTTCACCAGGAGCGACACCAGCTTGGACACCTTGGTCTCCTGCTCCGGGGTGGCGTCCGGCTTCAGGAAGTCCTTGTAGATGTTGCGGGTGAAGAGGTTGGCCGCGGCGATCGACATGATCGCGGCCGGCACCAGCGCGCCGATGCCGATCGCGGCGAAGGCCACACCGGCGAACCAGTCCGGGAACATGTTCTCGAACAGCTGCGGGATGGCGAGCTGGCCGTTGCTGACCTTGACCCCGGCGGCGATCGCCATGAAGCCGAGCAGCGCCAGCAGACCCAGCATCAGCGAGTACAGCGGCAGGATCGTGGTGTTGCGGCGGATCACGTCACGGCTGCGAGAGGAGAGCGTCGCCGTGATGGAGTGCGGGTACATGAAGAGCGCGAGCGCCGAGCCGAGCGCCAGCGTGGCGTAGCCCCACTGGCCCATCTCGCCCGGCACCAGAGCGCCGCGCGGCTTCTCGGTCGCAGGGTTGATCGTCGCGTACGCCTCGCCGGCCTTGGCGAAGATCTCGTCGAAGCCGCCCAGCTTGATCGGGATGTAGATGATCGCCACCGCGATGACGATGTAGATCAGGGTGTCCTTGACGAAGGCGATGAGCGCCGGGGCGCGCAGACCCGAGGAGTACGTGTACGCCGCGAGGACACCGAAGGCGATCAGCAGCGGCAGGTCCTTGATGAACCAGTGCGTGGTCTCGCCGCCGCCCACGCCCATCACGTCCAGGACGGCCTGGATGCCGACGAGTTGGAGAGCGATGTACGGCATGGTGGCGAGGATGCCGGTGAGGGCGACCGCCAGCGACAGGCCCTTGGAACCGAAACGACCGCGGACGAAGTCTGAGGTGGTGACGTAGCCGTGCTTGTGCGACACCGACCACAGACGGGGCAGGAAGGTGAAGATCAGCGGGTAGACCAGGATCGTGTAGGGCACGGCGAAGAAGCCGGCCGCGCCCGCCGCGTAGATCGCCGCCGGGACGGCGACGAAGGTGTACGCGGTGTAGAGGTCGCCGCCGAGCAGGAACCAGGTCACCCAGGTGCCGAAGGAGCGGCCGCCCAGGCCCCATTCGTCCAGGCTGTGCTCGTTCTCGGCCCTGCGCCAGCGGGAGGCGAGGAATCCCATGACCGTGACGGCCAGGAAGAAGAAGATGAAGACGGCGAGCGCGACGCCGTTCACGCCGTCCTTCACTCGGACGCACCCCCCTGGCGGGCCTTGCGGGCCTTCAGATCACGGTTCCAGAGCTTGTAGGCGATCATCGTCAGCACGGTGGATATGACGACCCAGGCCATCTGGTACCAGTAGAAGAACGGGATGCCGATGAAGGTCGGCTCGACCTTCGCGTACGAGCTCACCCAGAGCATCGCCACGAACGGCGCGAACAGACAGAGCGCCACCACCACCCGTACGGGTGTGACGGTTGGTTGTCTTCCTTGTGTTTCCGACATACGGCGAACCGTCCCCTCGCTGATCACCTGCTCAATGCGCAGGAAATCTAGGGGACGGTTTCGCTCTATGGAACCCCCGTCCGGATAACGGACGGAACTGGGGTCATTTGTCAGGGATTGACGCTGTCCCGGTCAGCCGTTGGGGCGCTGCAGTCTCGCGACGAACTTGTACCGGTCGCCGCGGTAGACCGAGCGCACCCACTCGACCGGCTCGCCCTGCGCGTCCAGCGAGTGGCGGGAGAGCATCAGCATCGGCAGGCCCACGTCCGTACCGAGCAGGCCGGCCTCGCGCGGGGTGGCGAGGGAGGTCTCGATCGTCTCCTCGGCCTCCGCGAGGTGCACGTCGTACACCTCGGCGAGCGCGGTGTAGAGCGAGGTGTACTTCACCAGCGAACGGCGCAGCGCCGGGAAGCGCTTGGCGGACAGGTGCGTGGTCTCGATCGCCATCGGCTCGCCGCTCGCGAGGCGCAGCCGTTCGATCCGCAGCACCCGCCCGCCCGCCGAGATGTCGAGCAGTCCGGCGAGGGTGTCGTCGGCGGTGACGTACCCGATGTCGAGCAACTGCGAGGTGGGCTCCAGGCCCTGCGCCCGCATGTCCTCGGTGTAGGAGGTGAGCTGCAGCGCCTGCGAGACCTTGGGCTTGGCCACGAACGTGCCCTTGCCCTGGATGCGTTCGAGCCGGCCCTCGACGACCAGCTCCTGCAAGGCCTGGCGCACGGTGGTGCGCGAGGTGTCGAACTCGGCGGCGAGGGTGCGCTCCGGCGGGACGGGCGTGCCGGGCGGCAGGGTCTCCGTCATGTCGAGCAAGTGCCGCTTCAGTCGGTAGTACTTGGGCACGCGCGCGGTACGGGTGGCGGCACCGCCCTCCGTCTCCGTGCTGCCCGGGTCCGTGGCCATGCTCCGCCTTCCCGACTCCTGTGCTGCTGCCGTCACCGGCTCCTCCGTCTGTCGCGGCTCACATGGTGGCACGGACCGGTCACGGGTCGTCGCCCTCCCTCAGGTGTCGGTCCGATAACGGACCCGACTGCCCTTCTTATACACCCTTGACACCCCTAAAGGTCTAGGCCAAGCTCCCGGTACTGGTCTAAACCATTAAAGACCAGCTCCCAGCCCCACGAGCATTACTCGGCGTATGTCTTCGCGCGGTGGGCAGGGGTTGCAGGCATCCCTGAGGAGGGTGGCGTGAAGCGCAAGCTCATCGCGGCGATCGGCGTCGCGGGCATGATGGTCGGCATCGCGGCGTGTGGCGGTGGCGACAAGGGTGGGGACTCGGCCGGGGGCGGCGCCAAGGAGATCACCGTCTGGCTGACGGTCGACGCCCAGAACAACTGGCCCGAGCTGGTCAAGGCCGCCGACGACGCGGTGACGAAGAAGCACCCGGGCATCAAGATCAACCACGAGTACTACGGCTGGCCGGACAAGAACACCAAGCTCGACGCCGTACTCGCCACGGACAAGGCCCCGGACGTTGTCGAGATGGGCAACACCGAGATGATCGGCTACATGGCCAAGGGCGCCTTCGCCGAGGTCGACGCGTCGAAGTTCGAGAACTCCGACAAGTGGCTCGACGCCCTCAAGGATTCCGTCACCTACAACGGCAAGACCTACGGCGTCCCCTACTACGCCGGTGGCCGCGTGGGCACCTGGCGCAAGGACATCGCCGCCGAGGCGGGCGTCAAGGCCGCTCCGAAGACCTGGGCCGAGCTGACCGCTGCTCTCGACGCCATCCAGAAGAAGAAGGGCGCCAAGTTCAGCGCCTGGTACCAGCCGTCGCCCGACTGGTACGCCGCCATGTCCTTCGTCTACGACGCCGGCGGCTCCATCGCCGAGCAGAGCGGCGAGACCTGGAAGTCCAACCTGTCGTCGCCCGAGTCCCTCAAGGGCCTCAACGACTACAAGACCATCGTCGACAAGTACATGCACGGCGACAAGACCAAGGACGAGGCCGACCGTCCGGTCGTCTTCGGCCAGGGCAACGCCGCCACCATGTTCGCCGCCGCGTGGGAGGGCGCCACCGCGGCCGACCCGAAGAGCGACAAGGTCGGCGGGCTGAAGGACAAGCTCGAGAACTTCGTGATGCCCGGCCCGTCCGGCAAGAACCTGCCCGTCTTCCTCGGCGGCTCCGACCTGGCCATCCCGGTCAAGTCCAAGGCGCAGGGCGTCGCGGCCGAGTGGATCGCCGCGTTCACCGGTGCCGAGGGCCAGAAGGGCCTCATCGGCAAGGGCAACCTGCCCAACAACAAGGCGGACCTCGCCCCGCTGAAGGCCGACCCGGCCACCGCCGTCCCGGCCACCGCGGCCGAGTCGAGCTGGTTCGTGCCGACCGCCCCCGGCTGGGGCCAGGTCGAGAAGGCCCAGATCCTCAAGACGATGCTCATCGACATCGCCAACGGCAAGAAGTCGGTCGAGGAGGCCGCCAAGGAGGCGGACGCCGCGATCGACAAGGTCATCAACACCAAGTGACCTGGGCAGGGCCCCGTCACCCTGGCGAGTGAGCCGAAGGGGCGCGCGGGCGTCGAAGGGGAGAACGCGCGGAGGGTCGCGAGGAACGAGCGACCCGAGCACGATCGACCGTCGACGCGCGCTGAGAGCGCCCCGGAGGAGAACCGAGCCTCGAAAAGGGCCGACGGGGCCCTGTCTCCCGTACCAGGAGAGGGATCGCTGAGGAGCACGGGATGAGTGCCGCAGACACAACCACCGCGAAGGTGCCGCCGGTGCGGCAATCGCCACCATCCGGCTCCGAGGCCGGCGAGCCCGGGAAGCCGGGAAGAAAGTCCGACGGCGGGGCGGGAGTCCCATGGCTGCTCCTCGCGCCATGCCTGCTCGTCCTGCTCCTGGTGCTCGGCTATCCGCTCGTGCGCCTGGTCACCCTCTCCTTCCAGCACTTCGGCCAGCCGCAGCTCTGGGGCTTCCAGGAGGCGGAGTCGGCCGGCTTCGCCAACTTCGCCAAGATCCTCTCCGACGGGGAGTTCTGGGCCGTGGTCCTGCGGACCGTGATCTTCGCGGGCGGCGCGGTGATCCTCACCATGGTGCTCGGCATGGTGATCGCGCTGCTGCTGCAGAAGGTCTCCGGCTGGGTCAAGGCGCTGATCAACATCGTGCTGGTGGCGAGCTGGGGCATGCCCATCATCGTCGCGACCGCCATCTTCAAGTGGCTCTTCGACGCCGACTACGGCGTGCTCAACTGGCTGCTCGACAAGCTGCCCGGCGTGGACATGATCGGCCACAACTGGTTCGCCAGCGGTCCGCAGGGCCTCGCCGTGATCATGCTGCTGGTCGTCTGGGGCGCCGTGCCCTTCGTCGTGATCACCCTGAGCGCCGGTCTGACGCAGGTGCCCAAGGAGCTCGAAGAGGCCGCTCGCCTCGACGGCGCGGGCGCGTGGGGCGTCTTCCGCTTCGTCACCCTGCCGATCCTCAAGCCGATCATCGTCATGCTGACGACGCTCTCGGTCATCTGGGACATGGGCGTCTTCCCGCAGGTCTACGTCATGCGCAACGGCCACCCCGAGGCCGAGTTCCAGCTCCTCACCACGTACTCGTTCGACAAGGCGTTCGTCGTCAACGACTACGGCACCGGCTCGGCCATCGCCCTCGTCACGGTCGCTCTGCTGCTGGGCGTCGTCGCCGTCTACATGCGCCAGATGCTCAAGATCGGAGAAGTCGAGTGAGCGCCGCGAACGCGACCGGCCGCACGACCCCGAAGGCCGCGGCCCCCGGCGTCACCCGCCCCCGCAAGTCCAAGCTCGGCTGGAACCTGCTCGGGCTGCTCGTCTTCGTCATCGTCGGCTTCCCCGTCTACTGGATGGTGAACACGGCCTTCAAGCCGGCCAAGGACGCCATCGACCCGGACCCGCACTTCTTCCCCTCCACCTTCACGCTCGAGAACTTCAAGCGTGCCCTGGAGATCGCGGACTTCTGGGGGCCCGTCGGGCGCAGCCTCGTCGTCTCGGCCACGGTCGTCGTCATCGGCATCGTCGTCGGCATGCTGGCGGCGCTCGCCATCTCCCGGTTCGCCTTCCGCGGCCGCAAGATCGTGATCGTCGGCATCCTCGCGGTCCAGATGGTCCCGCTCGTCGCGATGATCATCCCGGTCTTCCTGATGCTCAACGATCTCGGTCAGTACGACAAGATCAGCGGCCTGATCATCACCTACCTCACCTTCATCCTCCCCTTCACGGTGTGGACCCTGCGCGGCTTCATCGTGAACATCCCCAAGGAACTGGAGGAGGCCGCCCAGGTCGACGGCTGCACCCGCACCGGTGCGTTCGTCCGGGTCGTCTTCCCCCTGCTCGCGCCGGGCATGGTCGCCACGTCCGTGTACGGCTTCATCCAGGCGTGGAACGAGTACCTCTACGCGCTGATGCTGATGAGCCAGCAGAACCAGACGGCCACCGTCTGGCTCGGCAACTTCATCACGAAGAACGGCACCGAGTACGCCCCGATGATGGCGGGCTCCACCATGATGGCCGTCCCCATCGTGATCCTCTTCCTCCTTGTCCAGCGCAAGATGGCCGCGGGACTGACCGCGGGCGCGGTGAAGGGATAACGCCTCCCCATGACCACTCTCGTAACCGGCACGGACACCCTGACGCGTGACGCGCTCACCGTCCTCCAGCCCGGCTTCGTCGGCACCACGGCGCCCGACTGGCTGCTCCGCAGAATCGGCGAAGGACTCTCCTCGGTCGGCCTGTTCGGCCGGAACATCGCCTCTCCCGAGCAGCTCGCCGCGCTCACCGCGCGGCTGCGGGCCGAGCGGGACGACGTCCTGGTCGCCATCGACGAGGAGGGCGGGGACGTCACCCGCCTGGAGGTCCGGCACGGCTCCTCGTTCCCCGGCAACTACGCGCTGGGCTCCGTGGACGACCCCGACCTCACCCGGGCCGTCGCCCGCGAGCTCGGCCGCCGGCTCGCCGCGTGCGGGGTCGACCTCAACTGGGCGCCCTCCGCCGACGTGAACTCCAACGCGGACAACCCGGTCATCGGGGTCCGCTCCTTCGGCGCCGACCCGGAGCTGGTCGCCCGGCACACCGTGGCGTACGTCGAGGGCCTCCAGGCCGTCGGTGTCGCGGCCTGCACCAAACACTTCCCGGGGCACGGCGACACCAACGTGGACTCCCACCACGCGCTGCCCCGCATCGATGTGGACCTCGACACACTGCACGCCCGTGAGCTGGTACCTTTCCGCGCCGCGATCGCGGCGGGTACCCAAGCCGTCATGAGCGCGCATATTCTTCTCTCCGCGCTCGACCCCCACCGGCCGGCCACCCTGAGCCCGCGGATCCTCACCGGTCTGCTCCGCCAGGAGCTGGGCTTCGAGGGGCTGATCGTCACCGATGGCATGGAGATGCAGGCCATCGCGTCGACGTACGGCATCGAGCGCGGATCGGTCCTCGCGATCGCCGCGGGCGCCGACGCCATCTGCGTCGGCGGCGGGCTGGCCGACGAGGACACCGTACTGCGACTGCGCGACGCCCTGGTCGACGCGGTACGGACCGGCGAACTGCCCGAGGAGCGGCTGTCCGACGCCGCGGCGCGGGTGCGCGCCCTGGCGGCGTGGACCCAGGCGCACCGGGTCAGGGGGGCTGTATCGGGGTCGGGCGCGGCAGTGCAGGAGGGGACCGCGCCCGGCACCGACATCGGACTCGTGGCGGCCCGCCGCGCCGTGACGGTGACGACGGGGGAGCGGCCCTACACGCCGATGACCAGCGCTCCCTACGTCGCCGCCTTCACCCCGGTCGCCAACATCGCCGTCGGCGACGAAACCCCGTGGGGCGTCGCCGCGGAGCTGGAGCGGCTGCTTCCGGGGACCGCGACGGGCACCTACGACGAGCCGTCGGTGGACGCGGTCCTGGCCGCGGCGGGGGAGCGCCGCATCGTCGCGGTCGTACGGGACTCCCATCGGCACCCCTGGATGACGCGGGCGCTGGACGCCCTGCTGGCGGCGCGCCCGGACACCGTGGTGGTGGAGATGGGCCTCAACCAGGCGGAGCCCCGGGGGGCCCTGCACATCGCCACGCACGGCGCGGCCCGGGTCTGCGGCCGCGCGGCGGCGGAGGCCGTGGCCGGAGTCTGACACCCGCCACGCGAGGGGCCCGGCACCTGGACGTGGTGCCGGGCCCCTGCGCACAGCCGGCTAGATGCCCTGCCAGGCGGGCTTGTTGGCGAACGTGTGGCGGAAGTAGTGCGCGAGCTTCAGCTTCGACGCGGCGGCCTCGTCCACGACGACCGTGGCGTGCGGGTGCAACTGCAGCGCGGAGGCCGGTACGAGCGCGGCCACCGGGCCCTCGACGGTCTGGGCCACGGCCTCCGCCTTGCCCTCGCCGGTGGCGAGGAGCACCAGGTGGCGGGCCTCCAGGATGGTCCCGATGCCCTGGGTGATGACGTGGTGCGGCACCTGCTCGATGTCGTCGTCGAAGAAGCGCGCGTTGTCGACCCGGGTCTGCTCGGTCAGCGTCTTGATCCGGGTGCGGGAGGCGAGCGAGGAGCACGGCTCGTTGAAGCCGATGTGTCCGTCGGTCCCGATGCCGAGGATCTGCAGGTCCACGCCGCCGGCGTCGGCGAGCGCCTTGTCGTACGCCTCGCAGGCGGCCTGGACGTCCTCGGCCGAGCCGTCGGGGCCCATGAAGGCGTCCTGGGAGAGCCCGAGCGGCTCGACGACCTGGCGCAGCACGGTCGAGCGGTACGACTCCGGGTGGCCCGCGGGCAGCCCGACGTACTCGTCGAGCTGGGCGATCCGGGCCCGCGAGGCGTCGACGGAGCCGGCCTTGACCTGGGCGATCAGGGCCTCGTAGATGGGCAGCGGAGTCGATCCTGTGGCCACGCCGAGCAGCGCGTCGGGCTTGCGGCGCAGAAGGCCGGCGATGCCGTCCGCGATCAGCTCGCCGCCTGCCTTGGCGTCCGGGACGATGACAACTTCCACGCTGTGCCTGCCGATCGTGTGAGGGGCGGGTGGTATAGACCAATTGTAGCGCTGAATCTAGCAGAGCGCGGGCCCCCGGCACGGTCCCGTTCGCGGGACGGACCCCGCCCCCCTCATCGTCGATCGGCGTCTCCGGTCCAGCCACCCGGGGCCCACGGCCTCCGCGGCCGCGTTCCGTAACGTGCGCTATAGAATCGGCCGTCATGACGACGAAGCGGCGCGGCCGCCCCCGCTCCTTCGACCGCCGGGCGGCGCTGGAGCAGGCCATGACGGCGTTCTGGGAGCACGGGTACGAGACGACCTCCGTCTCCGACCTCACCGGCGCCATGGGCATCAGCGCCCCGAGTCTGTACGCCGCGTTCGGCGACAAGCGGACGCTCTTCGAGGAGGTCGTGGAGGCGTACGCCGTCGCGTACGGCGCCTTCGGCGACAAGGCCCTGGCGGAGGAGCCGACCGCGCGCGACGCGCTGGCCCGGATGCTGAAGGAGGCGGCGGACGCCTTCACCGACCCGTCCCACCCGCGCGGCTGCCTGGTGATCTCCTCCGCGATCAACTGCTCGAATCCGGAGGTCGCGGAAGCCCTGCGCGAGCGCCGCAACCGCTCTCTGGCGTCGTTCGAGGCCCGGATCCGCCGGGGTGCGGACGCGGGGGAGCTGCCCGGGGACACGGACACCGGCGCGCTGGCCCGCCTCTGCGGCGCGGTCCTCCAGGGCATGTCCCAGCAGGCGCGTGACGGCGCGACCCGGGAGGAGCTCAAAGCGGTGGCCGAGGCGGCGATGGGGGCGTGGCCCGTGGCGCACGGGGACGGAAAGGCCCCGGAAACACCCGCGGGCCGCGGCGCCTGACGGGACCCTCAACCCGTCCGGCACCGCAGCCCGGAGTTGCCCGGCCGGGGGTGTGCGGTCCCTCGGCCGTGTGGGAGGTCTCGGCGCAGTCAGGGCAGAGAGCGCCGGGTACCTCGATCCACCCTCCTGTGCGGGGAGGGCGGAGGTCACACAGAATGCTGCTCTGCCATTGTGGACTAGACCATTCTTGTCTGTCCATCCATGGGAGCGGCGTCCTTCCTGGCCCATCCTCCATCACGAACGCCCCGAGATCCAGGTTCATGGCCCCTGAATTCCGCGGGTACGCTCGCACCTGTGCCCTCCATGAACGACCTCGTCCGCCAGCACACCGCTCTGAGTGAGTCCGACCTCGAGTGGCTCCATCTGCTGGTGTCGGAGTGGCAGCTGCTCTCCGACCTCTCCTTCGCCGACCTGGTGCTCTGGGTCCCCACCCTCGACGGCACCCGGTACGTCTCCGTCGCCCAGATGCGGCCCAACACCGGCCCCACCTCCTACCAGGACGACATGGTCGGCCACCTCGTGCCGCGCGGCCGCCGCCCACTGCTCGACGCCGCACTCGACGAGGGCCGGATCGTGCGCGAGGGCGACCCCGAATGGCGCGAGGAGGTCCCGGTCCGGGTCGAGTCCATCCCCGTACGCCGGGAGGGCCGCGTCCTCGGCGTCATCGCCCGCAACACCAACCTCCTGACGGTACGGACCCCGAGCCGGCTGGAGCTCACCTATCTCCAGTCCGCCTCGGACCTCGCCCAGATGATCGCCGCCGGCTCCTTCCCCTTCCCCGGGGAAGCCGTCGACATGGACTCCTCGCCCCGCGCCGGCGACGGACTGATCCGTCTCGACGCCGACGGCATCGTCCAGTACGCCTCGCCCAACGCGCTCTCCGCGTACCACCGCCTCGGCCTCGCCGCCGACCTCGTCGGCCAGCACCTCGGTCAGATCACCGCCGAACTCGCCCCCTCCCGCGGGCCCGTCGACGAAGCCCTGGTCAAACTGGCCTCCGGCTACGCGCCCCGGGAGGCCGAGGTCGAGGGCAACGGCGGTGTGATCCAGTTGCGCGCGATCCCGCTCAAGCCCAAGGGCACCCGCATCGGTTCGCTCGTCCTGCTCCGCGATGTCACCGAACTGCGCCGTCGCGAGCGCGAGTTGATCACCAAGGACGCCACCATCCGGGAGATCCACCACCGGGTGAAGAACAACCTCCAGACGGTCGCCGCGCTGCTGCGCCTCCAGGCCCGCCGGATGGACTCGCCCCAGGGGCGCGAGGCGCTCAACGAGGCGGTGCGCAGGGTCGGTTCGATCGCCATCGTGCACGAGACGCTGTCCCAGAACCTGGACGAGCGGGTCGAGTTCGACGAGATCGCCGACCGGGTGATCGCGATGGTCGCCGAGATCTCCCCGGGCAAGGTGACCTGCCGGCGCAACGGCCGCTTCGGCATCCTGGACGCCGAGGTCGCCACCCCGCTCTCCATGGTCCTCACCGAAGTGCTCCAGAACGCCCTCGAACACGCCTTCGCACCCGCGGAGCTGGGCACCGTCGAGGTCACGGCCGTCCGCGGCGAACCCCGCGCCGACGCACGCCTGTTGATCACCGTCCAGGACGACGGCCGCGGCCTGCCCGAGGGCTTCGACCCGCAGCGCGCCGGAAACCTCGGACTGCAGATCGTGCGCACCCTGGTCGAGGGCGAGCTGGGCGGCACCTTCGACATGCGGCCGGGCGCCGAGCGCGGCACGAAGGTCGTCCTCGACATCCCCGTACAGCCGCAGAAGTGATCGCCCCGCCGAGTGCGGCCGCGTACGGCTGAACACGGCCGAGCACAGCAGCGAGCCCCGGACCGAAGGAGATCGGTCCGGGGCTCGAATGCTGTGGGTTACTGCTGCGCGCTGCGGCTCGGGGGCGGTGATTGCGTACGCGATGTACGCGCCGCTTGCCTCAGGCTTGTCAGGGTGTTCAGGCGCTGGCGTTGCGCGCCCGGTTGCGAGCGGCGCGGCGCTTCATCGCACGGCGCTCGTCCTCGCTGAGGCCACCCCAGACGCCGGAGTCCTGGCCGGACTCGAGCGCCCACTGCAGGCACTGCTCCATGACGGGGCAGCGGCGGCAGACGGCCTTGGCTTCCTCGATCTGCAGCAGCGCAGGACCGGTGTTGCCGATGGGGAAGAACAGCTCGGGGTCTTCCTCACGACAAACGGCGTTGTGACGCCAGTCCATGGCTGCTACCTCTCTTGGTATTACGTGCGGGTTGCTTGTGAATGTGAACGCTTTCACGAATCCCCCCGCAAGTGAAGGGCCGACTGCCAGATGAACTGGTGTGGTCCTGGATTCGAGGAGGGGTTCTGGCTCTCAGTGGAGGCCGGTCTTGCGGGCCGTCCCGATCGCCATGAAGAGATTCGCAAACCTCGGCGGCGGATACAACCCCTTCAGGAAAGTTTTTTTTGATTCCTCGGTGTCGGCTAGGTCACAGCCGTACTTCTTAGGGGTGGATGCCAGCCTAAACGTTCGAGTGAAAGGACTTTCGGCCCTTCCACTCACACAATCACACGCAGTGCACGGCGTACGCCTGTGAACGTCACGCTGGTACGCAGCCCGAGGTGGTCTCCGTCCATCTGCAGAGGGAGCGGAACCTTCGAATGCAAGGTGAAGTCGGTCAGATCGTGGAGAGACAGTGCGTGCTTGCCGTGAGGGCCGCGCTCGGGCGTCGACGTGAGCAACTGGGTGGCGTAGCGGGCCACTGCGGGGGCCGAGAGACGGCTCAGCCCGAGGACGTCCAGAGCCGTCTCGAAGGACGCCTCCGGGGACGCGTACACCGGGCGATTGCCCAGGTAGGTCCAGGGGGAGGTGTTGCAGATTATCGACAGGACCAGGTCCTCGACCGGGTCCTCGCCGGGGCGCTCCAGGGTGATCGTGCCGTTGCGCCGGTGCGGCTCGCCCAGGAACTGCCGGACCACCTGACGGAGGTAGAGGGCGTGGGTGGATCTCTTGCCGCGTTCCCGCTGCTGTTCGACCCGCCCGACGACACCGGCGTCGAAGCCGAAGCCGGCGCAGAACGTGAACCAGCGGGGCGGCACGCCCTCGTCCTCGCTGCCCGGGGTGCCGGAGGCCAGCCCCAGGCTCACCGTGCGTGCACGGCGCTCACGCAGAGCGTCGAGCAGGGCGCCGGTCGCCTCCACGGCGTCGTTCGGCAGCCCGAGGGCACGGGCGAAGACATTGGTCGAACCGCCGGGAACCACCGCGAGGCCCGGGAGCCGGTCCGGGTCGGGGCCGCCGTGGAGGAGTCCGTTCACGACCTCGTTGACGGTGCCGTCACCACCCAGGGCGACGACCAGCTCCACATCCTTGGACTCGGCGGCCCGCCGCCCCAGGTCACGAGCGTGCCCGCGGTACTCGGTGGTCACCGCCTCCAGCTTCATCTCGCTGGCCAGCGCGTGGATGAGGACATCACGGGTGCGGGCACTGGTGGTGGTTGCTGCCGGATTGACCACAAGAAGTGCGCGCATGGCCGCCAGCGTACCTACCCGGCGGTACCGGGCCCAGAGGGGTGGGTCCCGGCGACCCGGCTACGCTGCCAGGTATGAGCGGCACGGAACGGACCACTGAGCACACTTCCCGCCCCGCCCGGCTGACCGCGGCGGCCGCGGTGGCCGGGATCGAGGCGCTGGCGCTGGTGGTGGGAGGCCTGTACGTCCTCGTGACCGGAGTCACCGGCAGCCCGGACAGCCTGACCCAGGCCGTCACCGGCGGGGCCACGCTGATCGTGCTCGGCCTCTTCCCGGCGGCGGCGGCGCGCGGACTGCTGCTGCGCCGCGCCTGGAGCCGCGGGCCGGCGATCATCACGCAGATCCTGGCCCTGCCCGTCGCCTGGCAGCTGCTCCAGACGAACGGCGCGATGATCCCGGCGGGCATCGCCCTCGCGGCCCTCGCGGTGACGGGCCTGGTCCTCCTGGTGAACCCGGCGACGACCGAGGCCCTGGGCATCGGCCGCCGCGGCGAGGTCTGACGACGTTCCGTACCCCGCGGGGTACTACTCCTCCACGAGGAGCTTCTCCCGGAGCTGGGCCAGCGTGCGGGCGAGCAGCCGGGAGACGTGCATCTGGGAGATGCCGACCTCCTGAGCGATCTGCGACTGCGTCATGTTCCCGAAGAAACGCAGCAGCAGGATCCGCTTCTCCCGCGGCGGCAGGTCCTCCAGCAGCGGCTTGAGGGACTCCCGGTACTCGACGCCCTCCAGGGCCTCGTCCTCCGCACCCAGCGTGTCCGCGACGGCGGGCGACTCGTCGTCCGTGTCCGGGACGTCCAGGGAGAGGGTCGAGTAGGCGTTCGCCGACTCCAGGCCCTCCAGGACCTCCTCCTCCGAGATCCCGAGGCGCTCCGCCAGCTCGTGCACCGTCGGGGAGCGGCCGTGCTGCTGGGAGAGCTCCGCCGTCGCCGTCGTCAGCGAGAGCCGCAGCTCCTGCAGACGGCGCGGCACCCTGACCGCCCAGCCCTTGTCCCGGAAGTGGCGCTTGATCTCGCCGACGACCGTAGGAGTCGCGTACGTCGAGAACTCGACACCCCGCTCCGGGTCGAAGCGGTCCACCGACTTGATCAGGCCGATGGTCGCGACCTGGGTCAGGTCGTCCAGCGGCTCGCCGCGGTTGCGGAAGCGCCGGGCCAGATGCTCGACCAGCGGCAGATGCATCCGCACCAGCTGATTGCGCAGCTCCGCCTTCTCCGCGGAGCCCTCCGGCAGCGCGCGCAGCTCGACGAAGAGCGCCCGCGCCCCGCTCCGGTCGTGCGGATCCGGAACCTCGTGCGGCTCGGAGTCCGCGAGGATCGCGGAAGCCTCCGCCGCCTCGGGAACCTTGCTGTGCTGCTCGTGCTCGCTCATGTGGACCGCCTGCTCCGTAGCGACCTCGACCTCGACCTCCGGATGCGGCCGCGCCTGCTGCTCAGGGATGCCGGCCGTCGCGTCCCCGCTCCTCACGCCGGGCCTGGCCCCGCGCCGCGCTGTTTGTACAGGCTGATGGAGACCGTACGGTCCTCGGCCACGGACGACTCGACCTTCCCGGCCAGCGCGGAGAGCACCGTCCACGCGAAGGTGTCGCGCTCCGGAGCCCGTCCGTCCGTCGTCGGGGCGGAGACCGTCACGTCGAGCGAGTCGTCGATCAGCCGGAACACACAGCTGAGAACGGACCCCGGCACGGCCTGCTGGAGCAGGATCGCGCATGCCTCGTCGACCGCGATCCGCAAGTCCTCGATCTCGTCGAGGGTGAAGTCCAAGCGCGCCGCGAGGCCGGCCGTGGCCGTACGCAGCACGGACAGGTAGGCACCCGCAGCGGGCAGCCGGACTTCCACGAAGTCCTGGGTCCCGGGCTCGCCTGCGATCTGGGACACCCTCACCTCCAAGGTGGCACAAGCTCATTCGGGGCCCGGGGAGAAAGCCCCCCGAACCAGGCGGTACGCAGTCGGTTGCGCAGTCCGCCGTGACGCTATCGCGATCCATGCCGCCGTGTCGCCGTGGGCCCCCGCGGACCCCACCCCACGTCTGTCACTCATGGTAAGGCCATGAGTACGCACAGTGGCTAGGGGTGTGCGGGGCCCAATTGCAGGGGCTCGACGGGCGCTTGGCCGCGGGGGTGTGACGTACCCAACCGTCAGACGATCGAACCGTCCACGAAGCACCAGCGCCAGCGTTCATTGGGCTCGAAGGTCCGCATCACCGGGTGTCCGGTGGTCGAGAAGTGCCCCGTGGCGTGCCGCCCCGCCGAGGAGTCGCAGCAGCCCACGTGCCCGCAGCTCAGGCAGATCCGCAGCTGCACCGGGTGGGTCCCGTCGGACAGGCACTCCGGGCAGGTGTCGGTCAGCGGCGCCGGTTCGGGGCGCGGCATTTCGGCAACGTGAGGACACTCGCTCATGATGGCCAGGTTACGCGGTCGATCGAGTCGGGGACGGGGCATGGACGCACTGCAGTTGGTGGCACTGGTCGCGGGGAGCGCCGCGGTGGCGGGGATCGCCCGGAGGACACCGGTGCCGGCGCCGCTGCTCCTGGTCGCGGCCGGCCTCGCGGCCTCGTACGTTCCCGGCGTACCGGACTACGCGCTGGATCCGCACATCGTGCTTCCGCTGATCCTGCCGCCGCTCCTGCACACCGCCGCCGTCGAGTCCTCCTATCTCGACCTGCGCGCCAACCTGCGGCCCGTCGCCCTGCTCTCCGTGGGGTACGTCCTCTTCGCCACGGTCGCGGTCGGCTGGCTCGCCTACGTCCTGGTCCCCGACCTGCCGCTGACCGCCGCGCTGGTCCTCGGCGCGGTGATCGCGCCCCCGGACGCGGTCGCCGCCACCGCCATCGCCCGCAAGCTGGGGCTGCCGAACCGGATCACCACCATCCTCCAGGGCGAGTCCCTGGTGAACGACGCCACCGCGATCACCGCCTTCAAGGTCGCGCTCGCCGCGGCGGTCGGGGCGGGCGTCAGCTGGGCGGGCGGCATCGGCGAATTCGCCCTCGCGGCGATCGGCGGGATCGGCGTCGGGCTGGTCCTCATGGTCCCCCTCCACTGGCTGCGCTGCCGGCTGGGCGGCGAGGCCCTGCTGCAGAACACCCTCTCCCTGCTGATCCCCTTCGTCGCCTACGCGGCGGCGGAGGAGGTCGGCGCCTCCGGCGTCCTCGCCGTGGTCGTCGTCGGCCTCTACCTCGGCCACCGCAACTGGCAGGTGGACTTCGCCACCCGCCTCCAGGAGGAGGCCGTGTGGAAGATGGTCGCGTTCATCCTGGAGTCCGCCGTCTTCGCCCTGATCGGACTGCAGCTGCCGTACGTCGTCCAGGGGCTCGGCCGGTACGGGATCGGCGAGGCGGCCTGGTACGCCGTAGGGGTCTTCGTGGCCGTGGTGGTGGTCCGGTTCGTCTGGGTCTTCCCGGCCACCTTCCTGCCGCGCTGGATGTCGGAGCGCATCCGCGAGCGCGAGCACGGGGTGGACTGGAAGGCGCCGCTGATCGTCGGCTGGGCCGGGATGCGGGGCGTGGTCTCCCTCGCCATCGCCTTCTCGATCCCGGTCGTCACGGACGGGGTGGAGTTCCCCGCGCGGAACCTCGTCCTCTTCCTCACCTTCACCACCGTGATCGGGACGCTGGTGGTGCAGGGCCTCACCCTGCCGCCGCTGATCCGGCTGCTGAAGCTCCCGGGCCGCGACCGCCAGGCCGAGACCCTGGCCGAGGCCCAGGCCCAGAGCGAGGCGTCGAGGGCCGCCGAGGAGCGCCTCGGACAGCTGCTGGCCGACGAGCGCAACGCCCTGCCGCAGCCGCTGGCCGACCGGCTCCGCACCGTCCTCGAGCGACGCCGCAACGCGGTCTGGGAGCGGCTCGGATCGGTCAACGAGGTCACCGGGGAGACCGCGGACGACACCTACCGGAGGCTGGCGCGCGAGATGATCGACGCCGAACGCGAGGTCTTCGTCCGCCTCCGCGACGAGCGCCGCATCGACGACGAGATGATGCGCACCCTGCTGCGGCGCCTGGACCTGGAGGAGGCGGCGGCGTACCGCGAGGAGACGGCCTGAGCGGCCTCGCTCGCCCTGGGCTCTCAGGACGGCGCTCCCGTGATCACCGCGGCGATCCGGGTGTCCGGGGCGAACGCTCCCTCCTCCGCCAGGGCGACGAGTCCATACAGCATTTTGGCGACATACAGTCGCTCGACGGCGAGTCCGTGCCGCGCCTCGAAGTCCCGCGCGAACGCCTCCAGCGCCGGGCTCGTACGGGCATAGCCGCCACCGTGGAAGCGCTCGTCGAGGCCCCAGTCGCCCCGGGGGCCGCCGAAGGCCGCGGTCTGCAGGGCGCGTATCTCCGCGCCCAGGAAGCCGCCCTTGAGGACCGGGACGCCCAGCGCCCGCTGTCCCGGCGCGAGACCGGCGGCCAGACCCGCGAGCGTGCCGCCGGTGCCGCACGCCACCGCCACGACGTCCGCCGCGCCGGACAGCTCGCGGCCGAGCTCCGTACAGCCCTCGGCGGCGAGCGCGTTGCTGCCGCCCTCGGGGACCACGTACGTCTCCGGGGGAGCGTCGGCGAGCAGCGCGGCCAGCACCTCGGGGTCGTTCTTCGAGCGGTACGTGGAGCGGTCCACGAACACCAGACGCATGCCGTCCGCCACGCACCGCGCGAGCGAGGGGTTCAGCGGCCGGCCGGCCAGCTCGTCCCCCCGTACGACGCCGGTCGTCGGGAAGCCGAGCAGCCGGCCGGCGGCGGCCGTCGCGCGCAGGTGGTGGGAGTACGCGCCGCCGAACGTGAGCACCGGCCGCCCGTCCGCCGCCCGCAGGTTGAGCGCCAGCTTGCGCCACTTGTTTCCCGGCAGGTCCGGGTGGATCAGATCGTCCCGCTTGAGCAGCAGCCGCACGCCGTGGCGGGTGAAGCGCTCGTCCTCGACCGGCTCCAAGGGGGACGGGAGCCGGGGCCGCAGCCGGGAGAGAGCGAGGTCGAACGCGTTCACCCGGCCATTGTCCACCGCGGCCGGGCTACCGCAGGCGCTCGCCGATCCGCTGCCGCATCGACGCCATGGTGAAGCCCCGGGGGTCCACCTTCCCGGGCTGCCACTCCAGGTGCCCGATGACCGAACGCTGCGTCCAGCCGTGCACCCGGCACACCGCCGCGGCCGCCTTCTCGATGGCCTCCAGCTGTACTTTCGGCCACGGGTCCTTCCCGTCGCCGAGGTTCTCGCACTCGAAGCCGTAGAAGTACCGGTTGCCGTCCGTCGTGGCCTCGTTGTCGGGCGGGAGGCCCTGCTCGGCGATGACCGCCCGCAGGACGTCGTCGTCACCGGCGCCCGCGTGGTTCGCGCGGCCGTAGCCGACCAGGTGGACCGTGCCGTTCTTGGCGATCACGCCATGACAGAGCGGTCCCGGCAGGGAGGCGTAGCCGTCCCGGCAGAGCCGGACGGTGTTCGCGGTGCCGCGGGTGACGGTGTGGTGGATCATCACGCCGTGGACGGGGCCCCAGGGGCCCTTGTGGTTGCGGTTGTGGGTACGCCAGTTGCCGACCTCGACGACCGAGAGGCCCTCGTCGCGCAGCGCGTCGAGGAACCTGCTCGCGGACATGGGTGGGGCCATGGCCGACTCCTTCGGATAAGAAGAACGGGGGGAACGGGACGGAAGCGGAGCTGCCGGGATACCGGGAGACCGGGGTACCGGGAGTGTTCCCGAAGTACCGGAGCGATTCCCGCCCGGGCCATCTGTTCGGGCCGTGTGCGAGCCGATCCGGACAGGGAGCCATGAGGCTGACGGGGCTGGGCTGTCCGGGTGGAAACCGGGCGACATGCCCAGCCGGAGCTGATCCACTCCCACTCATTTGTGTAATGGCGCCGACACGCGCCGTGCTGAAAGGCTTCCTTTCGCAGGTCAGTCATACGAGAGGGAGTTCCATGTCCGTTGGTTCGGTTGGCGACGAGGTCCGCGCGGAACAGGCGGGCCCGCAGCAGAGTCTCGGTACCGCCGCCGCGCGGAACCTCGCGACCACCACCAAATCGGCCCCGCAGATGCAGGAGATCACCTCCCGGTGGCTGTTGCGGATGCTGCCGTGGGTGCAGGTGCAGGGAGGTACGTACAGGGTCAACCGGAGACTCAGCTACTCCGTGGGAGACGGACGCGTCACGTTCGTGCAGACCGGTGAGCAGGTCACCGTCATCCCCGCCGAGCTCGGCGAACTCCCAGCGCTGCGGGGATACGACGACGAGGAGGCCCTCGCCGAGCTGGCGGCGCGCTGCCGACAGCGCGAGTACGCTCCGGGCGAGCTGATCGCCACCGCGGGTGAACCCACCGACCGGGTACACCTCCTGGCCCATGGCAAGGTCGAGCAGCTGGGCGAGGGGCCGTACGGCGACGAGGCGATCCTCGGAGTCCTCGCCGACGGCGCCTACTTCGGCGACCGCTCGCTCACCCACTCCGACGCCACCTGGGAGTGGACCGCCCGTGCGGCCACCGCCTGCACCGTCCTCGAACTCACCCGCGACGACGTCCGCAACCTCGCCGAGCGCGCCGGCTCGCTCGCCGCCCACCTCGCCGGGGTGGCCGCACTGCCCCACCAGCGCACCAACAAGTTCGGCGAGGCCGCGATCGACCTCTCCGCCGGTCACGTCGGCGAGGCGATCGTCCCGCACACGTACGTCGACTACGACGCCTCTCCGCGCGAGTACGAACTGTCCGTCGCCCAGACCGTGCTGAAGGTCCACAGCCGGGTCGCCGATCTCTACAACCAGCCGATGAACCAGACCGAGCAGCAGTTGCGGCTCACGGTGGAGGCGCTGCGCGAGCGCCAGGAGCACGAGCTGGTCAACAACAAGGAGTTCGGGCTCCTCTCCAACTGCGACTACGGCCAGCGGCTCCAGCCCCACGACGGCGTCCCCGGCCCCGACGACATGGACGAGCTGCTCTCGCGCCGCCGCGGCTCGAAGATGTTCCTCGCCCACCCGCGGGCCATCGCCGCCTTCGGCCGCGAGTGCAACCGCCGGGGTCTGGTCCCCGAGTCGATCGAGATCAACGGCAACCGGATCCCGACCTGGCGCGGTGTGCCGATCTACCCCTGCAACAAGATCCCGATCTCGGACGCCCGGACCACCTCGATCATCTGCATGCGTACGGGTGAGGCGGACCAGGGCGTGATCGGCCTGCACCAGACCGGGATCCCGGACGAGATCGAGCCGAGCCTGTCCGTCCGCTTCATGGGCATCGACGAGCAGGCGATCATCTCCTACCTGGTCACCGCCTACTACTCCGCCGCGGTGCTCGTGCCGGACGCCCTCGGCGTCCTGGAGAACGTGGAGGTCAGCCGCTGGCGCTGACCGGCGAGGGCGGGGGCCCGGGGCCCCCGCCACCATCTCGACCCGACCACCCGGCGAGTGAGCCGAAGGGGCGTGCGGCTGTCGAAAGGGAGAACGCGCGCAGGTCCCGAGGAACGAGCGGCCGAGCGGGGGTATCCTCCCACGCCCCACGGCGTAGGGGGCGATCGACCGTCGACAGACGCACCAAGCGCCCCGGAGGCGAACCGAGCCCCAAAAAAGAGAGGCAGTGACCGTGACCACGACCAGTGCGGACGCCGCGACCGACGGCCAGGGCGCCGTGGCGTTCCTCGACCACACCCGGGATGTCGTCCACCCCCAACTGCGCTCACTCGTCGAGTCGTTGCCGGCCTCCCTTCGGAGAGTGGCGATGTACCACTTCGGCTGGGAGCACGCGGACGGTGCCCCGGCCGCCGGGCAGGCCGGCAAGGCGATCCGGCCCGCCCTCGTGCTCGCCGCCGCCCGCGCGCTCGGCGGCGACCCCGCCCCGGCGGTGCGGGCGGCCGCCGCGGTGGAGCTCGTCCACAACTTCACCCTGCTCCACGACGACATCGTGGACGAGGACCCGACCCGCCGGCACCGGCCCACTGCCTGGACGGTGTTCGGCATCCCCGACGCGCTGATCGCGGGCGATGCCATGCTCGCCCTGGCCCTGCGCCTGCTCGCCGAGGACGGCCATACCGCCTCCTCCGCCGCCTCGGCCAGGCTCGCCGCCTGCGTGATCGAACTGTGCGCCGGCCAGCAGGCGGACTGCGCCTTCGAGCGGCGCGGCCCGCACGAGGTGTCGCTGGACGAGTGTCTGGCGATGGCGACCGCCAAGACGGGAGCGCTGCTGGGCTGCGCCTGTGCCATGGGCGCGCTGTACGCGGGCGCGGGCGAGGGGGAAGTGGCGGCGATGGACGCGTTCGGCCGGGAGGCCGGGCTCGCCTTTCAGCTGATCGACGACCTGATCGGGATCTGGGGCGACCCCGACCGGACGGGCAAGCCCGCCGGGGCCGATCTCGTCGCCCGCAAGAAGTCGCTGCCGGTGGTGGCGGCGCTCGCCTCGGGGACCGCGGCGGGGGAGGAGCTGGCCGCGCTCTACGCCCGTCCGGTACTCGACCCCTCGGCGGTGCGGTCGGCGGCGGACGCGGTCGACCGGGCGGGCGGGCGCGACTGGGCGCAGACCCAGGCGGCGGACCGGATGGCCCTGGCCGTCCAGCATCTCTCCCGCGCGGTGCCGGACCTGTCCGCGGCGGGGGACCTGCTGGCGCTGGCGGAGTTCGTCACTCGCCGGACGCGGTGAGGCTCAGGACTCCGGCACGATCCGGGTGACGACCCTCTCGATCAGGTCGTCCAGTGCCCGGTCGCCGTGGAGGCCGGGGACCGTGAAGTGGTCCAGAAGAAGCCCGGTCAGGGCGAAGTAGAGCAGTCGGACGGTGTCGCCGTCGCCCGGCATCCCCGACTCCAGGTGGATGCGGATGTTCTCGTCCAGGTCCGAGCGCAGGATCTTGGTGAGCCGGCCGCGCAGCTCGGGGCGGCGGGCGGCCTCCAGCCGCAGCTCGAAGAGGCCCAGGTAGCAGCTGCGCTCGGCCGCCATGCGGCGGGCGAGCCACCGCATCAGCTCCACGACCAGTTCTCGGCTGGGCTCCGGCCGCATGGCCGTGTCCAGGGAGCCGGGGTCCGGGGTGAGCCGTACGAAGATCCGGTCCCCGACCTGGGAGAGCAACCGGTCGCGGTCGGCGAAGTAGTTGGAGGAGGTGCCCATGGGGACGGCGGCGCGGGCGTCGACCGCCCGGAAGGTCAGCCCCCGAGCGCCCTCGTCCGCGAGCACCTCGATCGCCGCGTCGAGCAGCGCGGCCCGCCGCTCCGGATTCCTTGCCATCACCGGCTCCTTCGAACGTTCGACAAAAGGGTCTTGCGCAACCACTACAGATGAAGCACTATAACCGTCGTGGTTGCGATCGCAGCCGCTTCCCAGAGACAAAGAGGACCGGTTTGCGCAAGCTCACCTACTTCATCGCCTGCGGCATCGACGGCTTCATCGGTGACCCGAAGGGCGACGCCACCTCCACCTACCAGTACGTGGCCGGGGAGTACCTGGAGTACCTGAAGGCGGAGTACCCGGAGACCATCGCCGCCCACGCCTGGCCCGTGCTCGGCGTCGACCCCGACTCCCCGAACCGGCACTTCGACACCGTCATCCAGGGCATGAACTCCTACCGGCTCGGCCTGGACATCGGCGTCACCAGCCCGTACGCCCATATGCGCGAGATCGTCGCCACCCGCTCCCTCGCCGAGTCGCCGGACCCCAACGTCGAGCTGATCGCCGACGACCTGATCGGCCGGGTCCGCGAACTCAAGGCCGAGGACAGCCCGCTCGACATCTGGCTCTGCGGCGGTTCCACCATCGCCGGCGAGCTGATCGACGAGATCGACGAGCTGATCATCAAGACCTATCCGCAGGTCTTCGGCTCCGGCATGCCGATGTTCGGCGCCGGCTTCGAGCCTCGCGACTTCGAGCTGGGCACGGTGCGCGCCTTCGACAACGGCGTGCTGGTGCGGACGTACACCAGGAAGCGGTGACCTGGCCGGCGCCCTACCCTGGAGGTATGGGCACCGAAGGACGCCGCACCGTCCACGATCCACAGGCCGAGCCCCACTGTCCGGCCTGTGGGCAGTCTGTCGGTACGGCCATCAAGCGGCACAAGGTCCTGGGGGCCTGGGTGCCGGTCTGGGAGGCACGGCCGTGCCACAACCCGGACTGTGAACTCTTCGGCCGCAAGGCGGACGGCTCCCGCCCGACCGCTGCGGCGCCGGACGACGCCGAGGGCGCAGCGGGCGCCGGGAGCGGAGAGCGTTCCGAAGCCACCGAAGGCACCGCGACGGGCGGTGCGGAAGCCGCGAGTACGCAGTTGACCGGCAAGAACGGCGAGACCGGGAGAAGTCAGGCCCCGGGGTGACCGGCCGCGCGGTGGAGCCGGTCATACCGCTACAGTCCGCGCATGTCATCGGAGTCGACAGAAGTCTGGACCGGCTGGTACCGGGACCGCGGCGGCGCGGAAGCGATCGTCATCACGGTGGACGGACCGCAGGTGTCCACCCGCATCAGGGGAATCGAGTACAGCGGCGCGAGCTTCGGCGCCCTGCGTGCGGCCGACGAGGGCGGCGAGACGCTCACCGGGTGCGTACTGGAATGGGATCTGCCGCTTCCCGTGGTCCTCGACGGGGTCACCGAGCAGGCCACCCTCAGCTGTCTGCTGACACTCGGTGAACGCGTGGACCTCAGCCTGACGCTGCACCACGGCGGCGCCGCCTACGAATCCGGCATCGCCGGCGGCGACTTCGAGGAGGCCCTCGACCGGGTCAGGCGCCAACTGCCGAACGGGGCCGTGTTCGGCCGCCGACTGCTCCAGGCCGCCTGAGCCTGCGCCCGCCCCAACCTGTCCCCGCCGGCCGCCCGGCCCGGTCATGAACCGGGCTCGGCGGTCATCCGCACAACCCGGCGTCACGCCGAGGCTGTTCGGTCGCGGGCGGGTCCGGCGCCCGTCCTCGACGGCATCCACCCCGCGTCCGTGACCGGGCCGTCGTCGAGGACGACGAACTCCTCCTCCGTCTCGATCTTCGGGCGTACGACGGGAAAACCGGCGGCCGCGAGCCGGGCCGCCCAGCGGCGCGCCGCATCGACGCCGCGGCCGCCTTCGCGCTCCGGAGCCCCCGCACGCCGAAGGGGCCCGGCCGGGATCGCCGGTCGGGCCCCTTCGGGCGGTCTACGGGAGGAAGGTCAGGCCTTCTTGGTCTCCCAGAAGATGCGGTCGACCTCGGCGATGAGCTCGAGGGCCTTCTCGCCCGTCTTCGGGTCCGTCGACGCCTTGGCGGCCGAGAGGGCCTTCAGGGTGTCGTTGATGAGCTGGTGCAGCTCCGGGTACTTCTCGAAGTGCGGGGGCTTGAAGTAGTCGCTCCAGAGCACCGAGATGTGGTGCTTGGCGAGCTCCGCGCGCTGCTCCTTGATGACCGTGGCGCGGGCGCGGAAGTGCGCGTCCTCGTTGGCCTGGTACTTCTCCTGGACGGCCTTGACCGACTCGGCCTCGATCCGGGCCTGGGCCGGGTCGTAGACACCGCAGGGGAGGTCGCAGTGGGCGCTGACCTTCACCTTGGGGGCAAACAGGCGGGAGAGCATTGAGCTGTCCTTCCTCGTGATCGTCTTCTCAGGTGGGACATTACTCCGTGAGAAGCGTGTTTTCGCGAGCGCCCCCTAGGGCTTAGGACAAAAGTCCAGGGTCACCATGGGACTCGTGGACGATCGGACCGGGAGGTGCCGGATGACGGAATCGGGGCGGGAGCCGGGGCGGGGAACCGGGCCCCTGTTCGGTATCGCCGAGGTGACCGGGGTGTCCATGGTGCCGACGCTGCTCCACGGCGATCAGCTGTTCGTGCACTACGGCGCCCGGCTGCGCCCGGGGAACGTGGCCGTGCTGCGCCATCCGCTCCAGCAGGACCTGCTCATCGTCAAGCGTCTGGCGGAGCGACAGGACGCCGGCTGGTGGGTGCTCGGCGACAACCCCGACGCCGAGGGCGACAGCCGGGTCTTCGGCGTCGTGCCCACCGAGCTGGTGCTCGGCCGTGTGCGGGTGCGCTACCGCCCCGTGACTCCCGGCCGCCGGCGCTCGCCGGCCGTCGTGCTCTCCTGGCTGCTCTCGGCCGTCAGGCCGGTGGGGTCGTCGTCCAGGGCCTCCCGGTCGCTCCGTTCGGCCTCCAGGCGCTTGCGGGCCCGGTAGGCGGCCACGTTGGCGCGGGTCGCGCAGCGGTCCGAGCAGTAGCGGCGGGAGCGGTTGGTCGAGGTGTCGAGGTACGCGTTGCGGCACGGCGAGGCCTGGCACAGCCCGAGCCGGTCGGCGCCGAACTCGGTCAGATGGAAGGCCAGCCCCATCGCCGCGATCGCCGCGTAGCCCGCGGTGGCGTTCGAAGGGTGGTCGGCGAGGTGCATGTGCCAGCGCGGCCGCCCCTCGTCGTCGAGGAAGTCGTGCCCGGAGATCTGCGGGCTCACCGGGAACTCCAGGAGCAGGGAGTTCAGCAGGTCCACGGCCCGGGTGTGGTCGCCCTCGTCGGCCGCGGTGAAGACCGCCCGCAGCCGCCCGCGGACCGAACGGAAGCGCGTCACATCGGCGTCCGTCGCCCGCCGGGCCATCTGGGAGGCCGTGCCGAAGAGCTCGCGAACCGCCTCGACGGAGGTCAGGGAGTCCTTGTGGCGAGTCGGCTCCTCGGTGTTGACCAGACGCACGGCGTAATCCGAGTAATAGGCCAGTTCCACTTGTAGTCCTTACTCCGGCGGTCTAGGGTCTGGTGCGGAAAGGGGTAACAGCTGTTTCCCCTTCGAGGGTATTACGAAGAGGGCGAGGTACGGCGATGACGGACGCGGCGACGACCGGAACCGACTGGGCGGCCTGGCAGGAGAGCTGGGACCGTCAGCAGGAGTGGTACATGCCGGACCGCGAGGAGCGGTTCCGCGTGATGCTCGACATGGTCGAGGCCGTGGTGGGACCGGAGCCCCGCGTCCTCGACCTGGCGTGCGGTACTGGGAGTATTACGGATCGGCTGCTCAAGCGGTTCCCGAAGGCGATCAGTACCTGCGTCGACCTCGACCCGGCCCTGCTCGCCATCGCCGAGGGGTACTTCGCCGGCGACCGGCGCGTCACCCTGGTGACCGCCGACCTCAAGGACCCCGAGTGGGTCACGAGGCTGCCGTACGACACGTACGACGCCGTCCTCACCGCCACCGCTCTGCACTGGCTCCACACCGAGCCGCTCACCGCGCTCTACGGGCAGCTCGCCGGGATCGTCCGCGACGGCGGCGTCTTCATGAACGCCGACCACATGATCGACGAGACCACCCCCCGCATCAACGCCGCCGAGCGCGCCCAGCGGCACGCCCGGATGGACGAGGCCAAGGCCGCCGGCGTCCTCGACTGGGCCGACTGGTGGGCGCTCGCCGCCGCCGACCCGGTCCTCGCCGAGCCCACCGCCCGCCGCTTCGAGATCTACGGCGAGCACGCCGACGGCGACATGCCCTCCGCCCGCCGCCACGGCCAGATCCTGCGCGCCGCGGGCTTCGCCGAGGCACGCCCGGTCTGGGCCTCGCCCTCCGACACGCTGGTGCTCGCGGTGAAGTAGGTTGCGTCCACGGCGAAGGGGCGGTACGGGAGTCCCGTACCGCCCCTTCGCGCGTCGTACCGCTTACAGCACCTTGGACAGGAACGCCTTCGTCCGGTCGTGCTGGGGGTTGCCCAGGACCTCGCGCGGGTGGCCGGACTCGACCACGACGCCGCCGTCCATGAACACCAGGGAGTCGCCCACCTCGCGGGCGAAGCCCATCTCGTGGGTGACGACGACCATCGTCATGCCCGACTCGGCCAGGTCCCGCATGACGTCGAGGACGTCACCGACCAGCTCCGGGTCGAGCGCCGACGTGGGCTCGTCGAAGAGCATCAGCTTCGGCTCCATCGCCAGCGCGCGGGCGATGGCCACACGCTGTTGCTGACCGCCGGAGAGCTGCGAGGGGTAGTTCCCGGCCTTGTCGGCCAGACCGACCCGGTCGAGCAGCCGCTCGGCCCGCTCGCGGGCGACCGCCTTGGACTCGCCCTTCACCTGGATCGGCGCCTCCATGACGTTGGCCAGGGCCGTCATGTGCGGGAACAGGTTGAAGCGCTGGAAGACCATGCCGATGTCACGGCGCTGGGCGGCGACCTCGCTGTCCTTCAGCTCGTAGAGCTTGTCGCCCTTCTGGCGGTAGCCCACCAGTTCGCCGTCGACGTACAGCCGACCGGAGTTGATCTTCTCCAGGTGGTTGATGCACCGCAGGAAGGTCGACTTGCCGGAACCGGACGGGCCGATCAGGCAGAACACCTCGCCGTTGTTCACCTCGAGGTCGATGCCCTTGAGGATGTGGGCGGCACCGTAGGACTTGTGGACGCCCTCGGCCTTCACCATTGCCGTCATGTGTTTCACCGCCGCCAGTTGGAAAGGGAGACCAGGTTCGCCTTGACCTTCTGCCATGGCGTCGGGGGCAGCGTGCGCAGGGAGCCGCGTGCGTAGTGCCGCTCCAGGTAGAACTGGCCCACGCTGAACACCGAGGTCAGGATCAGGTACCAGATCGAGGCGACGAAGAACATCTCCATCACCGCGAACGAGGTCGACGCGATGTCCTGCGAGGCGCGCAGCAGATCCGGGTACTGCACCGCCACGACCAGGGACGAGGTCTTCAGCATGTTGATGAACTCGTTGCCCGTCGGCGGGATGATCACCCGCATCGACTGCGGGAGCACCACGCGCCGCATCGTCTTCGCCTGGCTCATGCCCAGAGCGTGCGACGCCTCCGTCTGGCCCTCGTCGACCGACTGGATACCTGCCCGGACGATCTCCGCCATGTACGCGCCCTCGTTGAGGCCGAGACCCAGCAGGGCGGCCAGGAAGGGGGTCATGACATCGGTCATCTCGTCCTTGTAGAACCCGATGTTGAAGATCGGGAAGATCAGGGCGAGGTTGAACCAGATCAGCAGCTGCACATAGACCGGCGTGCCGCGGAAGACCCAGATGTAGAGCCAGGCGACGGAGCTGGTCACCGGGTTCTTGGAGAGCCGCATGACGGCGAAGAGCACACCCAGCACCAGGCCCAGCGCCATCGAGGCGACGCTGATGAGGATCGTGTTCCCCAGGCCGGACAGGATGCTGGGGTCGAACAGCTTCTCCGGCACCGTCGCCCAGCGCACGTTGCCCTGCGAGAAGGCGTACGCCAGGAGGGCCAGGAGGGCGACGACCAGGACGCCGGCGACCCAGCGTCCGTAGTGGCGGACCGGAATGGCCTTGATGGCCTCCGGCGGGAGCCCCGCCGGGGCGGGCGACGCCCCGGCGGGAACCTTGTCGAGCTTGTCAGTCACAACGACTGCCCTTCAGTGGTGCGTGGGGGTCAGGAGCCGCCGTTGATCTTGGCCGCGGGGATGGCGCCGTCGCCCGCGTTCCACTTGTCGAGGGCGGCCTTGTACGTGCCGTCCTTGATGATCGCGTCCAGCGCTTCCTTGAGAGCGTCGCGCAGCTGGGTGTCCTTCTTGTCGACGGCGATGCCGAAGAAGCCCGCGTCCGTCTTGTTGGCGATGGCCTCGAAGTCGTTGCCGCCACCCGCCGTCTGGGCGATGTACGCGGCGACCGGCGAGTCGTTCAGGTCGGCGACGGCGCCGCCCGCCTTGACGCGGGTCTGGGCCTCGGCATCGGTCGGGAAGGACTCGAAGGTGAGGGCCGGCTTGCCGTCCTTCTTGCACTTCTCGGCCTGGTCCTTGGCGGCCTGCTCGTACGTCGTGCCACGCTGCACGGCCAGCTTCTTGCCGCACAGGTCGTCGAGCGACTTGATGTTCTCCGGGTTGCCCTTCTTCACCAGGATGCCGGTGGAGGCGGTGAAGTAGTCGACGAAGTCGACGCCCGTGCCGGTCTTCTTGCCCTTGTCGTCCAGGCCCTCCTGACGGGCCTTGGTGTCCGTCATGGAGGACATGACGATGTCGGTGCGACCGGTGGGCAGGGCCGTGAGCAGGGTGTCGAAGGTGCCGCTGGTGAACTGGAACTTCACGCCGAGCTGCTTGGAGAGGGCGGCGGCGATGTCGGGGTCGACACCGACGATCTCCTCGCCCTTCTTGAACTCCATCGGGGCGTACGTGGCGTCCGTGCCGACCTTGATGACGCCGGCCTTCTGGATGTCGGCGGGCAGCTTCGAGAAGAGCGGAGCGTTGGAGGCGACGGACTGCGTGCCGCCCTCGGGAGTGGTCTTCGCGCCCTCGGTCTGGTCTCCACAGGCGGTCAGCAGCATGGAGCCGGCGACCGCGATGGCGGCGACCGCGGCAAGACGGGAGGTGCGGGTCTTGGCGGCGGTCGTACAGCGCGTGGAGCGTGCGGTCATGGTCGGGTTCCTCCGGCGTGTGAGGGAGTTGCCATAGGCCGCGCACGCACCTTCGGGTGTCGCGACCTCGTGTGATTACGGCATCTTGCCATTCGGACCCCCCCAAACAGACGGCCGCGCATGTCAAAATCGGGTAACGGGTGACCCCCGAACTCCGAGAGGCCGGTACTTCCCGGCCGGACCTTCTCCGGAGATACCTCCTTCGGGCCGGAAAATCTCCGGTCGATCTCGCCATTCGGACGACACGAAACGCGCGATTCGGTGTGCGGGCATATCTGTCCGGACATTCGGTGACGCGTCCGCCCAAGGCAAGGTGACGATACGGCCGTATGAGTCGCATCACCGCTCCACTATGGACTCGTCCGCGGTGCCGTCCGTCCGGTAAGAAGGATCCTTACACCCCTCATCCGGGGCTCAGGGCGCGTTGTGCGGCGCGCCCGCGCGGCTGCCAGACACGGTGGCCGCGGGACCCACCCACCCCCTCCTCAACCAGGAGTGGCCACCCTCAAATGATGAAGACTTAAGGGGTCAACCCAATGGCAGCGGAGATCGTCAACCCTCGCAGCGGGAGCGGTGCGGAAGGGGCTCATGAGGAGCCCTTCGATCCGGCTTTCGCTTTGCACCGTGGCGGCAAGATGGCCGTCGCGGCCACAGTGCCGCTCCGGGACAAGGACGACCTGTCCCTCGCGTACACGCCCGGCGTCGCCAAGGTGTGCACCGCGATCGCCGAGCAGCCGGAGCTGGTCCACGACTACACCTGGAAGTCTCAGGTCGTCGCGGTCGTGACCGACGGAACGGCAGTGCTCGGACTCGGCGACATCGGCCCGGAGGCGTCGCTTCCGGTCATGGAGGGGAAAGCCATCCTCTTCAAGCAGTTCGGAGGCGTGGACGCGGTGCCGATCGCGCTCGCCACCACCGACACCGACGAGATCGTGGAGACCGTCGTCCGGCTCGCCCCCTCCTTCGGAGGAGTGAACCTGGAGGACATCTCGGCGCCGCGGTGCTTCGAGATCGAGCGCAAGCTCCAGGAGCGCCTCGACATCCCCGTCTTCCACGACGACCAGCACGGCACGGCCGTCGTCACCCTCGCCGCGCTCCGCAATGCGGCGAAGCTGACCGGCCGCACCCTCGGTGACCTGCGCGGAGTCATCTCCGGCGCCGGCGCGGCCGGGGTCGCCATCGCCAAGTTCCTGCTGGAGGCGGGGCTCGGCGACGTGGCCGTCGCGGACCGCAAGGGCATCGTCAGCCGTGACCGTGAGGACCTCACCCCGGTCAAGCGCGAGCTCGCGGAGATCACCAACAAGGCGGGCCTCACCGGCTCCCTGGAGACCGCCCTGGCCGGCGCGGACGTCTTCATCGGCGTCTCCGGCGGTACGGTCCCGGAGGCCGCTGTCGCCTCGATGGCGCCGAACGCCTTCGTGTTCGCCATGGCCAACCCGAACCCCGAGGTCCACCCCGACGTCGCGCACAAGTACGCGTCCGTCGTGGCGACCGGCCGTTCGGACTACCCGAACCAGATCAACAACGTCCTCGCCTTCCCGGGCATCTTCGCGGGCGCCCTCCAGGTCCGGGCCTCCCGGATCACCGAAGGCATGAAGATCGCCGCGGCGAACGCCCTGGCGGACGTGGTCGGCGACCAGCTCGCCGCCGACTATGTGATCCCGTCCCCGTTCGACGAGCGCGTCGCCCCGGCGGTCACCGCCGCCGTGGCCGCCGCCGCCCGCGCCGAGGGCGTGGCGCGCCGCTGACGCGTCCCGGACGCCGACGTCCACCGAGCAGGGGCCCCGCCGGACAGGCGGGGCCCCTGCTCGCGTCCGGCGTCCTCGCGGTTTCGCCGTCCTCGCGTCCGGCGTCCTCGCGTCCGGTGGCTCCCGCGTCCGGTGTGGGCGGTGACGAGAGAAGTGCGTCACAGGGTCGTGTGGTTCCGCCATCGGCCCCCCGGATCTACGCTCAAGGTCATGTTCGCTGCCTACGCCGCCCGAATCGACCGCGATCAGCCCCTGAACGGACTTGAGCTCGGCGAACGTCCCGAGCCCGAGGTCCGTGCCGGCTGGACCACCGTGACCGTCAAAGCCGCTTCGCTCAACCACCACGACCTCTGGTCGCTGCGTGGGGTGGGGCTGCCCGAGGAGAAGCTGCCGATGATCCTCGGCTGCGACGCGGCGGGCATCGACGAACACGGCAACGAGGTGGTCCTGCACTCCGTCATCGGGCAGACCGGCCACGGAGTCGGCCCCGACGAGCCCCGCTCCATCCTGACCGAGCGCTATCAGGGCACCTTCGCCGAGCGGGTCACCGTTCCCTCCTGGAACGTGCTGCCCAAGCCCAAGGAGCTCTCGTTCGAGGAGGCCGCCTGCCTTCCGACCGCCTGGCTCACCGCGTACCGCATGCTCTTCACCAACGCCGGGGTGCGGCCGGGCGACTCGATCCTGGTGCAGGGCGCGGGCGGCGGCGTCGCCACCGCGGCGATCGTGCTCGGCAAGGCCGCCGGACTGCGCGTCTTCGCCACCAGCCGTGACGAGGCCAAGCGGAAGCGGGCCGTCGAGCTCGGCGCCGTGGAGGCGTACGAGCCGGGCGCGCGACTCCCGGCGCGCGTGGACGCGGTCATCGAGACCGTCGGCGCGGCCACCTGGTCGCACTCGGTCAAGTCGCTGAAGCCGGGCGGCACCCTCGTCATCTCGGGCGCCACCAGCGGTGACCGGCCCTCGCACGCCGAGCTGACCCGGATCTTCTTCCTGGAGCTCAAGGTCGTCGGCTCGACCATGGGGTCCAAGGACGAGTTGGAGGACCTGCTGTCGTTCTGCGCGGCCACGGGCGTGCGGCCGGTGATCGACGACGTGCTGCCGCTGGACCGGGCCCGCGAGGGCTTCGAGAAGATGGCCTCGGGCGAACTCTTCGGAAAGATCGTCCTCACGACGTCTTGATGGACCGTCAGATGTACTGATGGGATCTCCGGCACTGCGAACACGCCGTCGTGCCGGAGGTTTCCCGTGTTACGAACGCCCCTTGCGGCAGCCGCCGCCGTCGCGGCCACCCTCGCCGCCCTGCTCGCCCCGCCGGCCGCCCACGCCGAGAGCCCCGGCCGTGACGCCGGCCCGATACCCGTCCTCACCGACGCGCACGGCCGGACCCTCACCCTGCGGGGCTGGAACGTCGAGGACAAGGCGGGCCGCGGCGAGAACGCCCTGGCGGCGGTCACCGAGCGACACTTCCGGGACATGCGGGCCAAGGGCTTCAACTTCGCCCGGCTCCTCGTCTTCTGGGACGACCTGGAGCCCCGGCCGGGCCAGTACAGCCAGGCGTACCTGGGGAAGATCGAACGCGTCCTCGGCTGGGCGGAGAAACACGACGTCCACGTGCTGATCGACGCCCACCAGGACGTCTTCGGCCCGGCGTTCGGACACCGCGGTGTGCCGGAGTGGGCCACCCGGACGGACGGACTGCCCTTCACCCCGCACCCGGACGACTGGTTCGCCGAGTACTTCGAGCCCGCCGTGCAGCGCGCCTTCACCCATCTCTACCAGGACGAGGACCTGCGGCGCGCCCAGGCGGAGATGTGGCGGGTCCTCGCCGATCGCTTCGCGGACCATCCGGCCGTCCTCGGCTACGACCTGATCAACGAGCCGATGGGCGAGCTGCGGGAGGGTGAGGACCTGCCGACCGCCGCCCGGCGGATCGAGCGGGAGCAGCTGACCCCGATGTACAACCGTCTCGCGGACGCCGTCCGCGCGGTCGACCGCGACACCTGGGTCTTCGTCGAGCCGACCCCGATCGTCGGCGAGGGCGTCCCCACCGGCCTCGGCAGGATCGACGACCCGAAGGTCGTCTACGCCCCGCACTTCTACAACGCGGGCATGGAGGCGGGCGCCGACTACGACCCGGCGGCCGGCTGGATCGAGGCGTACGAGCAGGCCGTCACCCGGTACCCCGGGGAGTACGGGATCCCGGTGGTGGTGGGGGAGTGGGGCCCGCTCAACAACTCCCTGCCGAACATGAACCGCTTCTACCGGGACGCGATGGCCTCCCTCGGCCGGTACGGCTCCGGGTGGGCCGGCTATGTGTGGTGCTACGGGGGCGGGTACTGCGCGGTGGACGGCGCGGGAACCTTCCGTACGAACAAGGAGCTGACGGCCGAGCCGTACGCGGAGGCGGTCGCGGGCACGGTCCGCTCCTCCGCGTACGACTCCGGGAGCGGGGTCTACCGGCTGGAGTACGACTCCGCGCGGCGCGGCGCCCGGCGGACGGAGCTCTCCCTGCCGCCGGGTCCCTGGAAGGTCGCGGCCGGCGGCAAGGCGGTCGTGCTGCGCAAGGAGCCCGGCAGAGCATGGATCCTCGCAGCCCCCGGTGCTCGGGTGACGGTGACCGTCACCCGGGGCTGACGGCCGCCGATCAGCCCCGGGGCCAGGGCCCGTCCTCCGGAAGGCGGCCGGGCCGGAGTGGCAGCCCCGGCCCGGTGCCTGGTGGGCGGATCAGTGGTCCGGCTTCCGGCCCGACGGGTGCAACAGGGCCGTGATGTGAGCCGCCGCCGTCGACAGATGGCGGCGGGTCTCCGCCAGCTGGGCCGCGTCCACGCCGTGGTCGCGCGCCGCGTCGCGGATGTCGTCGCGGAAGCGGTCCAGGAGCCGGTCCAGGTCGCGGGCCGGGTCGCCGGTGGGTTCGTGGTCCTTCGCCCACTCCGACGCGGCCTCCTCGGCGGTCTCCGGCTGCTGAGCCGCCGCCTTGGGGTGCGTCGACCCCGTCACCAGGCCGCCGAGCTGGGCGGTGAGATCCGAGAGGCCCTCCCAGACGCCCGAGGGCCAGTCGCCTCGCGCGAACCGGTCCTGGACCTGTTCCTGGATCTGCCGGGCGATCCGCTGGAACTCCTTCGCCTCGCGGCGCGCCGACTGGGCCTCGGCGCGGGCCTGGCGCGTCTGCTCCCTCCACTCCTGCTTGGCGCGGCGCAGCTCCTCCTTGGCGTCGGCGAACGAGGAGTCCTTGCGCCGGGTCTCGCTCGCCGCCGCGCGCATCTCGCTGCGCAGCTTGCCGGCCGCTCCGCGCACGTCGTCGCGGATCTCGGCGGCCAGTTCGGAGACCGACTCGCGGATCTCCCGCTCCAGATCGGCCAGTTCACCCCCGCGCCCGGCCAGCTCCGCGCGGCCGGCGTCGGTGATGGAGTAGACCTTGCGGCCGCCTTCGGTGGCGTGCGTGACCAGGCCCTCGGCCTCCAGCTTGGCCAGGCGTGGATAGACCGTGCCCGCCGAGGGGGCGTACAGACCCTCGAAGCGCTCCTCCAGGAGGCGGATCACCTCATAGCCGTGCCGGGGGGCCTCGTCGAGGAGCTTGAGCAGATACAGGCGCAGTCGGCCGTGGGCGAAGACGGGCGGCATGTCACAGCACCTTTCCGGAGGCGGTGGGCGCGTCGGGGGCGGACGGCGCGGGGGGCTCGCCGTCGCCCGGGGCCGGGTCGGGGCGGCGCAACAGCGCGATCGACCCGCAGAGCGTGGTGGCCTTGAGCGTGCCACGGCCTGTTCCGAGCGTGCCGGTGATGCTCTTGGCGCCCCACTGCCCGCCGACCCGAAGGTCGTCGAAGGCGTTGGAGAGGGAGCCGCTGGTGGTGTTCGCCTCGACCCGGGCGTCCGCCGGGTGCGGCAGGCGGATGGCGACCTCGCCGGAGACGCTGGTCAGCCGGATGTCCGCCGGCGGTCCTTCCCGGTGGGTGGGGCCGAGGTCGATGACCATGTCCCCGCTGACCGTCTCCGCCTTGACGGAGGCGCCCGCGCCCTCGATCACCGTCATGTCACCGGTCACCGAGTTGATCCGCAGGGCACCCGTGACGGACTGGGCCTCCAGATCGCCGGAGACGCTCTCGGCGTGGACCGGGCCGGAGAGGCCGACGAGCGTGGTGTCGCCCGTGACCCCTCGGATGTCCGTACGGCCCCGGATGCCGGAGATCACGGCACCGGCGCCGACCACGCCCACCTCGACGTCCACGCCGGCCGGGACGGCGACGGAGACGACGGCCCTACGGTGGTGGCCCTTGCCGTCGAACCACTTGAGGAAACCCTTCCAGTGCAGGTCCTCATAGGTCACGGTCAGGGTCGAGCCGTCCTGGGTCACGATCAAGGGCGGACCCTCGATCTCCGAGACCTCCAGGCGGGCGGTGGCCTCGTCGGTCCCGACGACGTTGACCGCCCCGTTCACGATGCGCACCTGGAGCCGGGACACGGGATCGGTCAGCGTGAGTTTCCTGGGCTCGGCGACGGACCACTCTGTCATGGTGCTGTCCTCCCGTATCGATGACGCGGCGACGCTGTGACGCAACATATCGCGTCTCTCGCTGAACACGATATATCGCGGTGCGGGGAAGTCAACCCCCTTCAATGGGTGGCATTCGCCTACGTACACGGACAAATTGACCTAGCGTATGGGCCATGAACGCGAGATCCGGACCGCGCCCCGTGGGGGCGCTGCTGCTCTGCCGTGCCGAGCCCCCGGCGGTCCGCCCACCGGCCCAGCTGCTCCGGGAACAGCTGCTCCTCGGCCCGGCCGGGACCGACTGGAGCGTGATCGTCCCCGAGGGGAAGCCGTGGCTCCACGGCGGCGAGCCCGTCGACCGGGTAGTCACCGGCTGGGCCACCGCGCTGGCGGTCTCCGCCGCCACCTGGCCCGTCCTCGCGCTCTGGTGGGACGCGGACCGGGCCGGGTTCACCCTCGCCGCCGGGTTCCGCCGCACCGTCGGCTACACCTGGCTCACCGACGGCACCCCGGTCGGCGAGGACGAGGCCATGCGCACCTTCGCGGCCCGGCTCGCCCTCGACCCCGTTCTGGACCTCCAGGCCCTGACGCCGCTCACCGAACCCGACCCCGAGGCCGACGCCGACACCAGGCTCCTCGGCCTCGTGGCGGTCCTCGCGCGCGTGGGCCTGCGCCTGCCGACCGGGCTCACGCCCGGCGAGAGCGCCGACCGGCTCCGGTCGGTCGCCCTGGCCCAAGGGGCCGAACAACTCGAATGGTCCGGCTGGCGCGATGCCGTACGGGCGGAACTCGACGCGATGGAGGGCGGCCGTCTCGGCCCGTATCTGCGCGGTCCCCGGGCCCGGCTGTTCGGTGCGGCGCAACTGGGCGCCGGTCTGCCGCTGCTCGCCTGGGGTGTCTCCCGCCGCAGCGGCGGGTGGACGGCGGCGGGGGCGCTCCTCGTCGCGCACGGGGCGTTCGGTCTCGCCTACGACCGGCTGCGCGGGCCGTAGCGCCCGCGCGCCCACCCGCCCGGGGCCGCGATCTCAGGTCCTACTCGTCGTCCTCGTCCTCGTCGTCCAGACGGGCCAGCCAGGTCGCGAGGCGCTCGACCGGCACCTCGAAGTCGGGGTTGAGGTCGACGAACGTACGCAACTGCTCGGCGAGCCACTCGAAGGAGACTTCCTCCTCGCCGCGCCGCTTCTCCAGTTCCTCGATGCCACGGTCAGTGAAGTACATGCGATCAGGATAGGCCGTGTGTCCGAGGGCCCCTCGCGCTTGTCAGCGCCACGGTCTAGCCTTCTTCATCATCGTTCCGGGGAGCGGGGGGCCGCTGTGACGCATGGGATCGCTCGTATACGGCTGGACGACGGGACGCCCGTCTGGGCCCGGATCAGCGGGGCCGAGGAACTCGACCGGGGCGACGGTTTCCAGGACACCGGTATCGGTGACCGGGTCGTCTCGATGGCCGGCGGGCTCACGGACGTGGTGCGCGGGGTGGTCGGTTCGCTGCGGGCCGGGCTCGACCCGCAGGCGCCCGTGGAGGTCGCGGTGAGCTTCGGCATCGAACTCTCGGCCCAGGCGGGCAAGGTGATCGGTGTCCTCGCGGACGGCGGCGGCACGGCCTCGGTGTCGGTCTCCCTGACCTGGACCGAACCGGGCCCGACCCCCGAACCCGGCCCTGGCTCCGCGTCCGGATCCGCGTCCGGATCCGGGTCCGCGGAGGGCACGGCCTCCGGCTCCGCCACCGGGCCCGGGGAGGGTTCCGCGCCGGTTCCCGCCCAGGCCACGTCCGGCGCCGCGCCCGAACCCGGCCCGCGTCACCGCCCGGCGGCCGATGGCACCGTATGAGCGCCCTCGACGCTCTCGTGCGCTCCGCCCTGGTGCGCATCTCCGACCCCGCCGATGGGTATGACGGGCGCAGCGAGCGGTACTGGGGCTCGGGCTTCTTCATCGCCCCGGGCTGGGTTCTGACCTGCGCCCATGTCGTGGCCAAGGGGGGAAGCGCGGTGTGGAGACACGAGCGGGCCGTCGGCGTGACCTGGCAGGGCGGGACGGCCGCAGGGCAGGTGGTCCTCGCCGAACCGCACCCCGAGCGGCCCGAACAGCCGCCCGACCACTGGGACTTCCCCGACATCGCCCTCGTCCGCGTCCCCGACGCCCGGGACGTCTCCTGCGTACGGCTCAGCGAGCGCCCGCCCGTCGTCACCCAGCCCATCCCGGTGAGCCTGCACGGCTGGTCCCGGCAGACCGGCAGGGCCGGAGTCCGCCAGGCCGTGGGCGAGGCCCACGCCGTCGACGGCCAGGCTCTCCTGCTGCGCTGGACGCTGCCCGTGGAAGGCTGCTCCGGCGGACCCGTCGTCGATCTCGGCAGGGGCGCCGTCATCGGCCTCAACAAAGGACGGGGCAGGGACGAGGGCGCCGCCGTGCCCATCACCGCCCTGCGCCGGCTGTACGACACACCCGGCGGCGAGATCCTCCACGAGGTCATGCGTGACCACGACCGCCACCACCTCGGCCGGTACCGCTCGCTCTCCGGCGACCCCGACTGGACCCGGGAGCAGATCCGGCTGCGGCCCCCCACCACCCAGGGCGTCGGCCCCGGGCGCCGGATCCATCTGTACGGACGTCTCGCCGAACTGCCCCCGCCCGCGGGGCCCGGCGAGGTGATGAACCTCGTCGACGACGTCAAGCGCCGTGTCCTGCACGACGACTTCCGCTCCGTGCTCGAAGCCGACCCGCGCACCTGGCGGGAGGGCGTCGGGCTGCTCCACGAACTGCGCGACCCGGTGCAGGAGGCGATCCAGGACCTCGGCCTCAACGCCGTCTTCCTGTACGCCGCGCTGGTCGCCCGGCACGTCGTCGACCTGCACGGCGACGGCCCGGCCGTCGAGAGCCTGGTCCGCTGGATCACGGACGAGGCCGTGGAGGCCCACCCCGCCATCCAGCAGGAGATCGCCCAACTCCTCGCCTCCGGCCGCCCGGACGCCACCGCGCCCGCCCCCGCCACCGTACGAGAACCCGGGGCGCGCGCCGACGTCCTGGTGGAGATCGACACCCCTCACTACGGCACCCGCTTCCCATGGCGGGTGAAGCTGCTCTTCGACGGGCGCACCGTCAGCCCGCTGCACGGCGACGACCGGGGGGTGGAGCGCGAACGGCTGCCCGAGACCCTGCGCGGACCGCTCACCGACGCGCTGCGCCGCGGCGACAGCGGCGAGCATCTGGCCGCCGTCGAGGCGGTGTTGCCGCGCGAGCTGTTCGACCTGCCCATCGACAGCTGGCGCCCCTCCTCGGACGACGAACTCGTCGACGAGTTCTCGCTGACGCTCGGACAGCGCCGGATCGTGGTCATCCGCGACGCCGGCCGCCGCGCCCGGCCCCCCTCGCACGAGTGGCTCAAGCGCTGGCGTGCCGCCGAGCACGAGCCTCTCCGGGCCGTTCCGCTGCGCGCCGAAGTGCTCGGTGCCGGCCGGAGCCCGCACACCGCGCACATCCGGCGCGAAACTCCGAGGGAGGCGTACGCCCGGCTCTCCGACGCCGAGGGCGGCGCGGTGCCGGTCTACTGCGGACGGGTCGGCAGCGGCGACGGCCTCAAGGCCATGGCCGCCGCGCTGGCCGCCGGCCACCCCCTGGCCCTGTGGCGGACCGGGCCCCACGACCACACCGACTGCGCCGAGTTCCACGAGCAGGCCGGGCGGCTGCTCCTGGAGGCCGGGAAGGCCGAGGGCTTGCACCGGCCCGTCCGCACCCTGCGGATCAGGGCGGGGGACGAGGAGGCCGATCCACGGGAGCGGTCCGCCTACGCCTGGGCCGAGAACCTCGCCGTCCTGTTCGACCCGCCCGACCGGCCCCCGCACGACCCTCCGCTCCACGGTCCGCCGATGCTCGGCGAGGACCCCGCGTGAGGGCGCGACGGGAGCGACGGGCGCCTCCGCCGGCCATGGCTCCGCACGGGCCGGCCCCGGGAGAATTGGTCCGGTTCGAGCATCGGCAGCTCCGCCCGCCGGGCGGTACGTTCGACGTACCCGGCCACCACACCACAGCCAGGAGGAGTCCAGCGTGAACGATTGGCGGATCTACCGTGGTGCCGGCCATCCGCACGACGAGATAAGGCGGTTGCCGCCCCCGCCCCCGTGGCGCGACTTCACCACCGGTCCGGACGACACCGACCCGGGCTCCGAACGACGGCTCGGCGTCCGCCGCCGGCTCGTCCAGAACCACCATCCCCGGCCCGCCGAGACCGACGCCGTCAACGCCGCGCTCTATCTGCGCAGACCGCTCCTGGTCACGGGCAACCCCGGCACCGGCAAGTCCACGCTCGCCCACGCCGTCGCCCATGAGCTGGGGCTCGGCCGCGTGCTCCGCTGGCCCATCGTCAGCCGCTCGACGCTGCAGGACGGCCTCTATCGTTACGACGCCATCGGACGCCTCCAGGACGTCCAGCTGGAGCGCGCCCAGGCCGGGTCGCCCGTGCCCGCCGCGGCCCCGGCCGGCATCGGCTCGTACATCCGGCTCGGACCGCTCGGCACCGCGCTGCTCCCCTCCGAGCAGCCCCGCGTCCTGCTCATCGACGAGCTCGACAAGAGCGACCTCGACCTGCCCAACGACCTGCTGAACGCGCTGGAGGAAGGCGAGTTCGCCATCCCCGAGCTGGAACGGCTCGCCGACCGGGAGCCCGTGGTCGAGGTGCTCACCGACGACGGCCGCAAGGTGCCGGTGCACGGCGGCCGGATCCGCTGCAGCACCTTCCCCTTCATCGTGCTCACCTCCAACGGCGAACGCGACTTCCCGGCGGCCCTGTTGCGCCGCTGCATCCGCCTCGAACTGGAACCGCCGGGCGAGGAGCAGCTGGGCGCCATGATCGAGGCCCATCTCGGGGCGGAGGCCGCCGCCGGTGAGCAGGGCCTGATCAGCCGCTTCCTGAACCGCGAACCCGGCGAGGTCATCGCCACCGACCAGCTCCTCAACGCGATCTACCTGACCCAGCACGCCCCCCGCACCGAGCGGGTGACCCGGGAACGCATCGCGGACATGCTCATGCAGCCGCTCGATCAGCCGAGGTGATGGCCGGATGCACCGGATGCATCTGGAAGAGCTCACCCGCAGACTGCGGGCCGGTGGCCAGGACCCGACCGCCGAGGAGATGGCGGACGCGGTCTGGCTGGCCCAGTGGCTGCCGCACGCGCCCGCGGACCCGGGCGCGGAGCGGACCACCGGCCCGCCCGCCCCCGGCCCTCCCGGCGAGGGGCGAGAACCGGCCATCGGCGCAGGGATGGAGGACGTCCGCGAGACCCGTCCCGCCCCGGACGTCCGCGGCGGCCGCCCCTCCGAGACCGTCGCCCTCCACATGGACTCGGGCGGCGCGGGCCGCGGCGGCGCCGGCGTGCGCGGCGGCGCGGCCCTGCCCGTACGCGCGCCCGGCGCCAACGCCCTGCCCGGACTGCTCGGCCTGCAGAAGGCGCTCCGCCCCCTGCGGCACTACACCCTGTTCCCGCTCCGGCCGGGCGAAGGCCTCCTCGACGAGGAGGCGACGGCCGAGCGCACCGCCGCCGCCGGCATCATCACCCCGGTCCTGCGCCCCGCCGCCGGCCGCCGCCCCGACATCCAGCTCCTCATGGACACCGGGCCCGCCATGGTCGTATGGACCCGGATGGTGGAGGAACTGCGCCAGGCCTGCCAGCAGTCCGGCGCCTTCCGCGACGTCCAGGTCCACCGCCTGTACGACACCGGCGAGGGCCCGCCGCTCGTCACCACCACGTCGGGCTCCGACGGCCACCCCCGGCTGCGCCCGGCCGACCAGCTGCACGACCCCACCGGACGCCGCCTCACCCTGATCGTCAGCGACTGCGTCGGACCGCTCTGGCAGCGCGGGGCGGTTCAGCGGCTCATCCACCACTGGCCCCGGCAGTCCCCGCTCGCCGTCGTGCAGCCGCTGCCCCCGCGCCTGTGGCCGCGCACCGCGCTCCCCGTCGAACCCGGCACGCTGCTGCGCCCCTCCACCCCCGGCGGACACACCGTCTTCCAGCCCGACGAGGAGCCCTGGGATCCGGTCCCGGCCGACAGCCGGGCCGTGCCCGTCCTCACGCCCACCCCGGAGGCGTTCGCCTCCTGGGCCCGGCTGTTCAGCGGCCACGGCGCCGGCGCGGTCCGCGGCTGGGCCGCCCGGATCGACCCCGAGGCGGTACGCCGGGGAGACGCGGCGCCGACCGCGGCACCGTCCCGGCCCGCGCGCGGCGACGACGAACTGCTGAGCGCCTTCCGCGCCGGAGCCTCGCCCGGGGCCCTGCGGCTCGCCGTCCACCTCGCGGCCGCGCCGCTGACCCTCCCCGTCATGCAACTGGTCCAGCGCGCGATGCTCCCCGACACCGGCCCCATGGAGCTGGCCGAGGTGCTCCTGAGCGGGCTGCTGAGACAACTGCCCGGCCCCTCCCCGTACCCCTGCTTCAGCTATCCGCCGGGCGTGCAGCAGTACCTCCTGGGCTCGCTGGACCGCAGCGCGGCCGCCCTCGTGCTCAAGCACTGCTCCGCGTACGTGGAGCGCAACTTCGGCCAGGGCATGCGCAACTTCCCCGCGCTCGCGGCCGCCCGGCTCGCCGGCCACGGCCCCGAGGACGACCTGCCCGCCACGGCGGACGAGTCCGACGAGCCGACCGGCCCGGTGGGACCCGAGCCGGAACTCTTCGCCCGCATCCCCGCGCGCGTGCTCCGCTTCTACCACCCCGACCTCGTCACCCCCGAACCGCTCGCCGAGGCCGAACGGCTGCTCGCGCAGGGACGCGGCCAGTCCGACCCGTCGCTCCTCGCCGACGCCCGCGAACGGGCCGAGGCGGCGCTCCCGGACGACGCCGTCCGCGCCCGGATCGTGCTCGGCCGGGTCCTGCAAGCCGAGGCCGACACCGGCGCCGTGCGCGGAACACGGCGGCGGCACGAGCTGCTCACCCGTGCCGTGGCCGAGCTGGAACGGGCTGCCGAGCTGGCGGGGAGGGGCAGCGAGGAGTGGGCCGACGCCCGGCTCGAACTCGCCGTGGTCCACCACGCCCTGTGGCGCCACACGGACGACCCCGCGCACCTGGACGCCGCCCTGGACGCGCTCGCCGGGGACCCGGGCGACTGGCCCGAGGCCGGCCACCCCACGCTCCACCTCCTCCACCTGCGCCGCGGCCGTCTGCTTCTCGCCCGCGGCGACGGCCCGGCGGCGGTCGCCGAACTCACCGCCGCGCTGCGCCTGTCCGAGAGCGGTCCCGTCCTGCTCGACCTGGCCGACGCCCTGCACCTCGCCGGAGCCGACGCGGCCGAGATCACCTCCGTACTCGACCGGGCGGGCGACGCCCTCGGCGACAGCGCCGCTCTGCGGCTGCGCTGGACGACGGCCAGGGCCAGGCTGTACGACGCCGTGGGCGACGCACCGGCCGCCGACGCGGCCTACGAAGAGGCCACGCTGCTCGCCCCGGCCGACAGCGAGCGGCGCGGACGGATCCTGATGACCTGGGGCGAGTCGCTCATGCGCCGCGCCGCGGCCGACACCGGCACGCAGCCGGTCGACCGGGCCGAGAGCGTGCTGCGCGAGGCCCTCACCCGCCTGCCCGCCGACGCCCCCGGCCGGGACCGGGCCCGGATATTGATCGGCAGCGTGCTCGCCCTGCGCTTCCACCGAGCCGGCTTCCTGCCCGACCTGTTCGAGAGCCGTCATCTCCTCGAACAGGCCGTCCGGACGACCCGGGACGCCGGCACACGCTCCGAGGTGTGGCTGCAACTGGGACGGGTGAGACTGGAGTTGAGCGAGACGGCCCGGGACGGCGTGCTCGGCGACGCGCTCACGGCGTACGAACGCTCCTGGGAGGACGCCAGGGCCGCCCATGGCGACACCCCGGGCACGGTCACCGGTGCCCGCGCGTTGCACGCCCAAGGAGCCGTCCTGCGGCTGATGGGGCGGGACGGACGAGCCCGTACGGTGCTGCGCGCCGCGGCCGAGCAGTGGCGGCGACTGGTGGCCGCGAGGGTGGAGGTGGACGGGAACGACGTCGAACGGACCAGAGGGTTGCTGGTCGAGACGGGCAGCGGACGGCTGCGGGTCACGGGCCGGCTCTCCGATGATGACCGCCACCGGATCGCACCGCCCTGGTGGGTCTGGAGCGAGACGGCCGGATAGCGACCGCGGAGACGGCTGGATACGGGGGCGTGAATGGGCGCAGTTGAGTCGAACGGGTTTCTGACTTCCTGGCGTCGGGAAGAACCGGTCCGCCGCTACGACCGTGGGGGACAGGCGTCGGTGAGGAGGAGCCGAGGGTGTTGGAGCACACGGAGTGGGCGACCGGTGTCGACCGGGACGCCGGTCAGGCTCCGCCCCTGCCCGATCTCACCGCTGTCGACCTGCGGACCTTGCGCGTCATGGACCATCCCGACCTGGTGGCCGCGGTCGACCGGGTGCTCGGCCGGTCGCTGGAGCTGGGCGAGTCCTGGGTCAGCGAGGGCAACCCCTGACGCTCACCGCGCCCACCGGCTCTTTCCGGTCAGATGTCGGCAACGAGCGGCGGCCGGTGCCGGGAGCGCACGATGACGGCCGCCCCGCTCTCCGCGGCCGACTTCGCGGAGCTGGCCAGGACCGGGCCGGCGACTCCGGCGATGGCCAGGCTCGACGCCGGACTCCGCTCGCGTCGGCTGCTGCTGCTCAAGGCCCTGCTGATACGCGTCCAGCGTCGGCGGGAGGGCGTGGACGGCGCGGTGGCCCGGCGCTTCGAGGCCGCCTGGGGCCTCCTCGAACAGGCTGAGCGGACCCACCCGCGCGTGGTGCGCGCGGTCCTCGACTATCCGACCACCGGAGCGTGGCTGGCCGCCGCACTCGCCGCCCCCGAGGGCCCGGCCCTCGACCGCAGGCTCGACCGGCTGGAGTCCATCGCCGTCACCGCCGCCCTGCGGGCCGGCTGCCCGCTCGACCTCACCGTCTCGGCGCCCGGCGGTGTCTTCTCGCTGACCGGCGTCGGACGGCTCCGGGTGGAGGGCGAGCGGATACGGCTGCGCACCCGCGCCCGGGTCGTACGGCTGGGTCCCGAAGGGTCCCGTACCGGCCACGCGGTCCTCCTCCTCGCGGACCCCCGATCCGGCACCCTGACCGGGCTCGGCTCCGGCTGGACCCCGCTGCGCACCCTGCCCGGCGCCACCGCCGTCCTCGACGACCTGGACCCGTACCGGGTGCCACCGGACGGGGTCGGCGCCCCACCGCGTGCCGCGGCCGAGCACGCCCGCACGGACGCGGGCGCCTGGTCCGGGCGCTGGCGAGCCGCCCGCCATCTGCTGCGGCAGGTCGATCCGGACCGCGCGGCGGAGGTGGCACGGGTGGTGCGGACGGTCGTCCCGCTGACCGCCGGCGGCCCCCGGGCGGTGCCCATGAGCGCCACCCTCCGCGCGGCACCCGGAGCCGTGCTGGCCTCCCTGCCGTCGAGCGCGCGGACGATGGCCGAGACCCTCGTCCACGAGATCCACCACAGCAAACTGGCCGCTCTGCACGAACTCGTACCCCTGCACCGGCCCGGGCGGCCGGCCCGCCACCAGGTCGGCTGGCGCTCCGATCCGCGGCCCATCGCCGGAGTGCTCCAGGGTGCCTACGCCCATCTCGCGCTCACCGACCTGTGGCGGCGGGCCGCCGCGGCCGACGGGCTGCCGACCGCGTGGCGAACGGGTGCCGGGCAACAGTTCGAGCGCTTCCACGATCAGGTGGGCGGGGCGCTCGCGATCCTGCTTGAATCCGATGAACTGACCATCGCGGGACGGGAGTTCGTCCGCGAAATGAAGAGGCACCATGCGAGCCTCGACAGCGGGCGCAAGGCCCGTGGGTAACACTGTGTCGACGAACGATGACAGCACGTGGTGCGTGAGCGGGATAGGGAGACGTTGATGGCGGAACAAGGGCGGTCGGGCGGCGCCGGGGCGCCGGAGCATGTCCTGGTGGTCTTCCCGGGCTATCACCGCCCTTGGGCCACCTGGATCGCGCAGCGCCTCGAAGGCCAGGGCATCAGGGTCACCCTGCAACGCTGGGACCCCCCGCGCGAGGTGCCCCTCGAAGACTCCCTCGGCGATCTGCTGCTCGCCCGGGGCCAGGTGCTCCTGGTCCTCAACGACTGGTTCTTCGAACTCGGCCCACGCCCGGCCGGCGAATGGAACGACGTCCTGCGCGGCTTCGTCGCGGCCCACGCCGACCGGTTCGCCGCCGTCAACCTCACCAACCGGCCGCTGCTCCCCGCCACCGCCGTCCTCGAACCCGTCAGCCTGTGGGGCGTGGGGGAGGACGAGGCCGAGGCCCGTCTGCTCTCCCGGCTCGCCGTCGAACCACGCCGCTCCCCGAACCGCCGCGTCCTGCCGGGAACGCTCGCCCGCTACCCCGACACGCCCCCCGAGATCTGGGGCGAGGTCCCGCGCCGCAACCCCCGCTTCACCGGCCGCGACGACCTGCTCACCGAACTCCAGCAGCGGCTCATGGACGCCGAACGCGGCAACGCGGCCTGCACGCTGCTCGGCATGTCCGGGATCGGCAAGACGCAGATCGCCGCCGAGTACGCCCACCGCTTCAGCCCCGACTACGACGTCGTCTGGTGGGTCAACTCCGACGACCGCAACGTCCAGCGCGACCGCTTCGGCGAACTCGCCGCCGAACTGGGGCTCGCCGCGGGCAACGAACCCGGCGAACGCATCCGTGCCGTACGGGAAGCGCTGCGAAGGGGCGACCCGCAGTCCCGGTGGCTGGTCATCTTCGACGGCTGGGACGACACCGACGGCGCCGGCGTCATGCTCCCCCACGGCCCCGGACACGTGCTGATCACCTCACGCAACCGCGGCTGGGGCGAGCACACCGACATCGTCGAAGTGCCCAGCTTCGACCGGGCCGAGTCCACCGCCTATCTGATGCGCCGCGCCCCGCACATCACCGGGCCGGAGGCCGACGAGGTCGCCGCCGAGTTCGGCGACGTGCCCCTGCCGCTCGTCCAGGCCGCCGCCTGGCTCGGCGAGTCCGGCATGGAAGTCCCCGAGTACCTGCGCATGGTCAGAGAAGGGCGGCTCTCCACCGTCGACGAACCCGCGCAGGGCGACGGCTTCCCCAACGCCTCCCTCACCTCCTGGTCGATACTGATCAACCGGCTCCGACGCGCCCAGCCGCAGGCCGTCGAGATCCTCAGTCTGTGCGCCTCCTTCGCCCCCGGCCGGATCCCGCTCGGCGTCGTCCGCGCCTACCCCCAGGCCGACCTGCCCGAGGACCTGCGCTGGATGGCGAACGACCTGCCCGCCTGGACCCGCGCCCTGGACACGCTCGTCAACTACTCCGTCCTCACCCGCGAGACCCGCGGCCCCGTCACGAGCACGGAGATGGGACCGCACCAGGAGTCCGTGCACATGCACCGGCTCGTCCACGACATCGTCGCCCGGCTCACCGACGGACCCCACCGCGCCGCCCACCGCAAAGCCGTCCGCACCCTGCTGGCCGAGGCGGACCCCGGCAACCCGATGGACAGCCGGCACTGGCCCCGGTACGCGGAGCTGCTGCCGCACCTGGAGCCGTCCGGCGCCCTCACCAGCCGCAACCCGCGCATCCAGAACGCCGTCCTCAACTGCCTGCGCTACTGCTACCGCAGCGGCGAGTTCACGGCGGGCGTCCGGCTCGCCGAGAAGATCCGCACCAGCTGGACCGGGTTCATGGACCCCCTGTCCCAGCCCCTCCTCGATCTGACCACCCAGGAGGGCAACGTCCTGCGCTCCAGCGGCCGGTTCCGCGAGGCGTACCAGCTCGACCACGCGCTCCAGGAGCGCCTGCGCCGCGCCTCACCGCCCAACGAGCTCGGCATCATGCTCTGCAACGGCGCCATCGCCAGCGACCTGCGCCACCTCGGCCAGTACGCGGAGGCCGAGGCGCTCCAGCGCGAGGTCCTGAACGAAGCCCAACGGCTCCTCGGAGACACCGAGTTCGTCACCCTCGTCGCCCGCTACAACCTCGGCGTGGGACTGCGTCTGCTCGGCCGCTACCAGGAGGCGTACGAACTCGACGTCGAGACCCTCGCCCGGCGCGAGACCATTCTGCGTCCCCGGCACGCCAACACCCTGAACTCCAGCATCGCCTGTGCCCAGGACCTCCGGCTCCTCGGCCACTACCGGGACGCCCTCGCCCGGCAGGAGTCCACCCTCCGGATGCACGTCCAGGTCCTCGGCCCGCTGCACCCGCAGACCCTCAAGGCCCGAGCCCAGCTGGCGCTGTGCCGCCGCAGGGAGGGCGGTTCGCAGCAGGACATCGGCGCGTTGATGTCCAGCGTCCTCGACCAGCTGGAACAGGTCCACGGCCGCGGCCACTACGTCACGCTCTCCTTCGTCAACGACTACGGCAACTATCTGCGCGAACACGGCGACCTGGCCAAGGCCAGGGACCTCATCGCCGAGGCCGAGGCCGGCTACCGCTCCCTCCTCGGACCGGCCCACCCCTTCGCCACCGGCATGCTCGCCAACACCGGCCTCGTCATGCAGGCCTCCGGGGAGCGCGCCGACGCCATGGCGATGCTGGAGGCGTCCCTCGCCGGCCTGTCCGCCTCCCTGGGCCCCGACCACCCCTGGGTCCTGGGCTGCGCGCTCAACGCGGCGGCCGCCCGGAACTTCAACGGCCGGGTCGCCGACGCCACCGAACTCAGCCGCGACACCCTGCGGCGAGCCCGCCACGTCCTGGGCAACGACCACCCGCTGACGCTCTCCTGCCAGATCGCCCTCGCCGCCGACCTCCGCGGCCTGCGCGAGGTGGAGGAGGCCGGAAAGGTCGAGGAGGACGCGCTGCTCACCCTCACCCGCACCCTGGGCGCCCAGCACCCCCACACCCTCTCCGCGCGCCAGCGGAACCGGCCCTACTGGGACTTCGAGGCGTACGTCTGACCCGTACCGGACCCGTACGGAGCGGCGTGCGGACACGCCGGAGGCCCGGCACCCCTCGCGGGGTGCCGGGCCTCCTTCCGTACGAGAACGGACGGACAGCGGGTCAGGCGTCGAAGACCTCGTTGACCAGCTGCTGCTGCTCGGCCTGGTGGCGCTTGGCCGAGCCGACCGCCGGGGACGAGGAGTGCGGACGCGAGATCCGGCGCAGGCGCTCGCCGTGCGGGATGTCGGCGCCGACCGCCAGGTCCAGGTGGTCGATCAGGTTGAGCGCGATGAACGGCCACGCACCCTGGTTCGCCGGCTCCTCCTGCGCCCACAGGTACTTCTCGGCGTTCGGGTACTTGGCGATCTCGGCCTGGAGCTCGGCGCCCGGAAGCGGGTACAGGCGCTCGAGGCGGATGATCGCCGTGTCCGTGACACCGCGCTTCTGACGCTCGGCCTCCAGGTCGTAGTAGACCTTGCCGGCGCAGAAGACGACCTTGCGGACGTCGGCCGCGTTCACCGACTCGTCGCCGATCACCGGGCGGAAGCCGCCGGTGGTGAACTCCTCCACCTTCGACGCCGCGGCCTTCAGACGCAGCATCGACTTCGGGGTGAAGACGATCAGCGGCTTGTGGTGCGGGTTGTGGACCTGCCAGCGCAGCAGGTGGAAGTAGTTCGACGGCAGGGTCGGCATGGCGACCGTCATGTTGTCCTGCGCGCACATCTGGAGGAAGCGCTCCGGGCGGGCGGACGAGTGGTCCGGGCCCTGGCCTTCGTAGCCGTGCGGCAGCAGCAGCGTGACGCCGGAGGTCTGGCCCCACTTCTGCTCGGCCGAGGAGATGAACTCGTCGACGACGGTCTGCGCGCCGTTGACGAAGTCACCGAACTGGGCCTCCCAGATCACCAGGGACTCCGGGCGGGCCAGGGAGTAGCCGTACTCGAAGCCCATCGCCGCGTACTCGCTGAGCAGCGAGTCGTAGACGTTGTAGTGGGCCTGGTCCTCGGCGAGGTAGAGCAGCGGGGTGTAGTCCTCGCCGGTCTCCTGGTCCACCAGGACCGCGTGCCGCTGGCCGAAGGTGCCCCGGCGGGAGTCCTGGCCGGACAGCCGGACGGAGGTGCCCTCCATCAGCAGCGAGCCGATGGCCAGGGTCTCGCCGAAGCCCCAGTCGATCGTGCCGTCGTCGATGGAGGCCGCGCGGCGCTGCATCTGCGGCATCAGGCGCGGGTGGACCTTGATCCGGTCCGGGATGTTGACCTGCGATTCGGCGATCCGCTTCACGACCTCCTGGGAGACCGCGGTGGTGACGGCGACCGGGAACTCCGGCTGAGCGTCCGGGACGTGCGCCGGAGCCGGGGCGGAGGTGGCCTCGCGGACCTCGGCGAAGACCTTCTCCAGCTGGCCCTGGAAGTCCTGGAGCGCCTGCTCCGCCTCTTCCAGCGTGATGTCGCCGCGACCGATGAGCGACTCGGTGTACAGCTTGCGCACCGAGCGCTTCTTGTCGATCAGGTTGTACATCTGCGGGTTGGTGAACTGCGGGTTGTCGCCCTCGTTGTGGCCGCGGCGGCGGTAGCAGATGAGGTCGATCACGACGTCCTTGTTGAACGTCTGGCGGAACTCGAAGGCGAGCCGCGCGACGCGGACCACGGCCTCCGGGTCGTCGCCGTTCACGTGGAAGATCGGCGCCTCGATCATGCGGGCCACGTCGGTCGCGTACATCGACGAACGCGACGACTCCGGGGCGGCGGTGAAGCCGACCTGGTTGTTGATGACGATGTGGACCGTGCCGCCGGTGCGGTAGCCGCGCAGCTGCGACATGTTCAGCGTCTCGGCGACGACACCCTGGCCGGCGAAGGCCGCGTCGCCGTGGAGGGCGACCGGCAGGACGGTGAAGTCCGTGCCGCCCTTGTTGATGACGTCCTGCTTGGCGCGGACGACACCCTCCAGGACCGGGTCGACCGCCTCCAGGTGCGAGGGGTTGGCGGTGAGCGAGACCTTGATCTGCTCGCCGTCCAGGCCGGTGAAGGTGCCCTCGGCGCCCAGGTGGTACTTCACGTCGCCGGAGCCGTGCATCGACTTCGGGTCGAGGTTGCCCTCGAACTCGCGGAAGATCTGCGCGTACGACTTGCCGACGATGTTCGCCAGGACGTTCAGCCGGCCGCGGTGGGCCATGCCGATGACGACCTCGTCCAGGCGGGACTCGGCGGCGGAGTCGATGACCGCGTCGAGCAGCGGGATGACGGACTCGCCGCCCTCCAGCGAGAACCGCTTCTGACCGACGTACTTGGTCTGCAGGAAGGTCTCGAACGCCTCGGCGGCGTTCAGACGGCGCAGGATCCGCAGCTGCTCCTCGCGCTCCGGCTTGGAGTGCGAGCGCTCGACACGGTCCTGGATCCACTTGCGCTGCTTCGGGTCCTGGATGTGCATGAACTCGACGCCGGTGGTGCGGCAGTACGAGTCGCGCAGCACGCCGAGGATGTCGCGGAGCTTCATCATCGACTTGCCGGCGAAGCCGCCGACCGCGAACTCGCGCTCCAGGTCCCACAGGGTGAGGCCGTGCTCGGTGATGTCCAGGTCGGGGTGCTTGCGCTGGCGGTACTCCAGCGGGTCGGTGTCGGCCATGACGTGGCCGCGGACCCGGTAGGAGTGGATCAGCTCGAAGACGCGCGCGGCCTTGGTGACGTCGTCGTCGTGGGAGGCGTCGATGTCCTTGAGCCAGCGGACCGGCTCGTAGGGGATGCGCAGGGCCTTGAAGATGTCGTCGTAGAAGCCGTCCTCGCCGAGGAGGAGGTTGGCGACGATCCGCAGGAACTCGCCGGAGGCGGCACCCTGGATGACCCGGTGGTCGTAGGTCGAGGTCAGGGTCATGACCTTGGAGATGCCCAGCTTGTTCAGGGTGTCCTGGGAGGTGCCCTGGAACTCGGCGGGGTAGTCCATCGAGCCGACGCCCATGATCACGGACTGTCCGGGCATCAGACGCGGCACCGAGTGGACGGTGCCGAGGCCGCCGGGGTTGGTCAGCGAGACCGTGACGCCGGAGAAGTCCTCCATCGTCAGCTTGCCGACGCGGGCGCGCTTGACGATGTCCTCGTAGGCCTGCCAGAACTCGAAGAAGTTCAGGGTCTCGGCCTTCTTGATGCCCGCGACGACGAGCTGGCGGTCGCCGTTCGGCTTCACCAGGTCGATCGCGAGGCCGAAGTTCACGTGCTCCGGCTTGACCAGGGTCGGCTTGCCGTCCTTCTCCGCGAAGGAGTAGTTCATCGACGGCATGGCCTTGATCGCCTGCACCATCGCGTACCCGATGAGGTGCGTGAAGGAGATCTTCCCGCCCCGGGCGCGCTTGAGGTGGTTGTTGATCACGATCCGGTTGTCGAAGAGCAGCTTCACCGGGACGGCGCGGACGGACGTGGCCGTCGGCACCTCCAGCGAGGCGTTCATGTTCTTCGCGACCGCGGCGGCGGGGCCGCGCAGGGTGATCAGCTCGGGGCCGGCGGGGGCCTCGGTGGCCGGCGCGGCGGCCGGGGCCGCGGGGGCCTTGGCCGCCGGGGCGGGGGCCTGAGCCTTGGCCGGGGCGGGCGCGGCCGGAGCGGCGGCGGCCGGCTCGGCGGGCGCCGGAGCCGGAGCGGCCTGAGCGGGGGC
>NZ_JBEXOT010000036.1:0-75672 GCF_040611675.1 Streptomyces sp. NPDC006551 | reverse complement strand
CCACGACCCAGCGTTGGGTGCCGAGTCCGGAGCCGTACTCGGTGCCCCGACGGGCGATCAGCGGCTTCACGCCGAGATCCCGGACGAGGCGGCGGGACGGGACGCCGGCGTACGCGACTACGTCCTGGCGACGCCGGGCGCGGCCCGCGTCGTCGACGACGCCGTGCACGAGCTCACCGCCCTGCTCGCCGCCGTGAACGGCAACTGGGAACCGGACACGCTCCAGGGCACAGGTGGTTTCGCACCTGGCGAGGGATACGTCAGCACCAGCGGGTCCGGGGGCAGTTCCAGCCTCCGCCTCCTCCCCCACCGCTACCGTCTGACGAGTCGCCCGACCCGCCCGGCAGCCCATCCGGGTAAGAGCTGTTGCGGCGCCGGTCACCGGGGAATGGGTCGTGGTAGTCGGGGTCGCCGTCATCGTCCCGGTCCGGCAGGCTCGGCCGGTCGCCGTCGTCCCTGCCGGGGTCGGGGCAGCCGTTGTCCGGGTGAGTCAGTCCAATGGTCACCCACATGTCGACGGTGACGTCCCCGCCCTTGGCCGGGTCGGTCACGCACACCCGCCAGTCGTCGTACTCACCCTCGTTGGGAAGCTGGTCGTTGACGTACGCCGTGGACGCCATGATGTGGTTGGCCGGGACGGTCCCAAGAGCGGCGACCTCCTTGTGCGCTGTCCTCCACGTCTTCCAGACCAGGTCTGGCATCGTCGGCCACGGGATCGCACCCCCGTCCTCCCGGGGACACGGGGCGCCCTTTTTCACCGCGCCGAAATCGATCGTCCTTGTGCCGGACGAGGTCCAGCCAGTGCGCTGGAAACAGACGGTCCAGTTGAGCCGCATCATGATGCTCTTGCCCTCGTCGGACGCGTCGTGCTCGTCCACGCCGAAACCGGCGGCCTCCGCGGCCTCCCGCGCGTCGTCCAGAGACATCCCCCGGTAGTCCTTCGCCGCAGGGCGGGGCCTGGAGGTCGGTGACGGCGGGGACATCGGTGCAGTCTGGGCCGGGATGTTCACCGTGCCCGCGCCTACCGGGGCTTTCCCGTCCGCCGGCGCCGCGGTGCCTCTGGTCTGGTCCTCGGGCTGGTCCGGGGCGACCGACCCGAGCAGAGCAAACGCCGCAACTGTGGCGGCCACCTCACGCCCTTGCTCCAGGACGTGTCCTTCCAGACCAAGACGATCGCGACGACCATCACCGCGAAGCCCAGGTACGGGCTGATCAGCCCAAGCACGGGAACAGCGAGGAAGAAGCCGATGCGGGCGCGGATGGTCAGCCACCACCGGGTGCGGGGAGCGGCCGGGTCCGGCGATGGAGGGGAAGGAGCGGGCGGGCGGTGCATGGGCGGTGTCTTCTCTGGCGCTGGGGCATGACGGCCCGTGAGGTCCTTCGGGACGTCTGTCGAGCGTTCGCATCGTACAGAGCACGGGGGATGCCTCTCGCGCGGGACCGGTGCCGCCCGTTCGCCTGTCCGGCGCTGGTCACACTAGGTGATAGGCCCCCGCGATCGCTCCGTTCCCCGCCGCAGATACCGCTCAACCATCGCCAGCTCGGTGAGGGGCCCTTGTGTGACGCGCCCCAGTGCGTCCTCTTCTTCACGGGCACGCGAGAAAGCAGAGCTGGGAAATCCCCCTGCCTCAAAACCGGGCTTTGAAGCAGGGGCAGCCGGCCGGGCGGGCAGCGGCGTGCCCGTCGTTTCAAAACCCGGTTTTGAAACCGACGCGCCGTGGTGCCTCACGCGGGGCGGTACGTGGCATCCTGTCCCGGTCCGCTAGAGCGTGTCTCTTTGATTGGTTGGTCAGTTGATCGGCTGTGTCCGTCCGATCAGTGATCACTGATGTGATGTGGGACCGGATCGAGCCGCTCATGCCGGCTGATCCGGTTCGCGGTCGGCGGTGAACCGATCATCGCCGAACCTTGGAGGCCATCGCGTGGAAGTACCGCACCTGCTCGCCGTGGCGGGACCTGCCAGACGAGCTCGGCTCGTTCCAGACCACTCACAAACGCCTGATCAGGTGGGCCGTGGACGGCACCTGGGAACGCATCCTCTCCGCAGTTCTGGCAGCAGCTGACGCTGAGGCCGACATCGGCTGGACCGTCTCGGTGGACTCCACCGTCTGCCGAGTCCACCAGCACGCCGCCGGAGCCCGGAAAAAGGGGCGCCAGGCCGGGCCGAACCCGACGACCATGCCCTCGGACTCTCCCGCGGCGGCCTGAGCACGAAAGTCCACCTTGCCAGCGACAGCCGCGCACGGCCCCTGGCCCTTCACGTAACCGCAGGCCAGGCGGGCGACGCCCCAGCCTTCGAGAGCATCATGGCCGGCATCCGTGTTCCGCGAAGCGGACCCGGAAGACCGAGGACTCGGCCGGAGGCCGTCCTGGCGGACCGCGCGCATTCATCCCGCGCGATCCGCAATCACCTCCGCCGACGCGGAATCCGCGCTGTCATCCCCCAGCCATCCGACCAAGTCGGCCACCGTCTGCGGCGAGGCCGCGTCGGCGGTCGCCCACCAGCTTTCGACGCCGAGGCATACAAGCAGCGCAACGCCGTCGAACGCTGCATCAACCGACTCAAGCAGTGGCGCGGCCTGGCCATGCGAACCGACAAGCTCGCCATCGCCTACCAAGCCGCACTCCACCTCGCTGCCATCCTCATCTGGACAGCCGCTTGACCCCCGAACCGCCTTGCCCGCGAAGATGGCCACATGGACGATCTTGTGAAGTTCCTCGTCGCACGCATCATGGACGACAACCACGCCTATGCCCACGTGGCCGACACCCTGGGCGGCGAGGCTCTTCTCGACAGCCATCTCCCCATGCTCGACCTGACCGAGCAACTGGCGCACGACTACAAGGCCATGGATCCCTCGGACCCCCGCTGGGCCGGCCTGGCATACGCGCTTCGAGTCCTGGCCCAGTCATACGCCGAGCACCCCGCCTACCGCCAGGAATGGCGGCCATAGCCCTTCAAGGAGACACGACCTAGCCCTCGCCTTGGCCTTCGCCGACCCTGCCCGCGCCGACGACGAGCTCACCCTCGCCCACCAACTCCTTGACCGCCTCGACCAGCGCTCCACCGTCCTGCTCGCCCACACCGTCGCCCTGATCAAGGACGCGGGAACCGACCTCGACGTCACCGGCCGGGCCGAAGCCCTTCAGACCGAAGTCACCGACGCTGGCCTGCCCTGGCTGCACAGGTTCATCAACCTCGCCCTCGCCTTCCACCACGCCGTCCGCGGCGCACACCACGACCTGGCCGCCACCATCACCCAGCTCCAGGACCTCACCATCGGCGGCGACTACGCATTCTTCACCGACATCGCCCACTTCATGGGCAACCTGCCGCTGCCGGAAACCGACCCCCGCACCCGGTGGCTCAACAGCACGCAGGCCACCAGCGACCGCTGGCGAGCTCTGGTCGCCGCCTGGCGCGCCTACCTGACTCAGCAGTCTTGATCACCGAGACCCGCGTCGGGGCGCTGAGCTGCATCCCCCGGGCACACCCATCGGCAGGCGCCGCACATGTCTGGTGACGAGGCCGACACTTCGAATGATCGAGTCTAGGCCGACAGTCAGGACTTGAGGGAGGGCGGAGGTGGACGACATCGTCCGCGCATGATGGGTGTGTCGGCGTTGGCGCAGCAGCGATGCGCGGCGGCCTGGCGGCCCGCGCCCGTCCGAGCGGAGCGCGACGTCGGCGCGTTGAGTGTGCGTTGTCCTTACCCCGACCGCCGACCGGTAACAGATGGACTGATCACCAGGCCCATCGATATCATCCGCTGAGTGTGCCGTCGGCAGGTCAACATGCCCGTGGCGCATACGTTTTGCCCGCACGTGACAGGGCTGACACAGTACTGCTGGGGATCGGCGCGAGCCGAGCGACTGTGGTTACGGGGAGTGGAGATGTCGACCATCGGGCTGGCCGCGGCCATCGAAGAGCTACGGGAAGAGCTCTATCAAGCCCAGGCTCAGAGCGCCCGGCAGCAGTTCGCCTTCCAGATCGAGGAAGTCGAGCTGGAGCTGCTTCTCGAGCTCCGGGACGGGCTCAAGGGCGACGGCAAGCTGAATTTCGGCGTGGCAACGACAGGTGTGAGCGGCGAGCACTCCACCGCTCGCACGCACAAGCTGACTTTGAAGCTGCAGGTCAAGGACCGTGCCGCAGGGGGCTCGAGCCCCGAGATCAGCCAGGACGCGTCAGGGTCCTGGGCCGACGAGGATTGAGTTGGACCAGCGAAGGCTGGCACTCATCCGCAGTGGTGGTGTCGACAAGTATCGCTGCGTCGGAACTGGCTATCTGATCGCGCCTCGTCTGGTGCTCACTGCCCGGCATGTTGTGGTGGACAAGAGCAGTGGTGAGCCGTGGTCGAAGATCAATGTTCAAGTTGGACACCCTCGGGATTCCGACGCATCGCCCCGCAGGGCGACCGTGCTGTGGGCACCTGACCAAGATCGTGACGTCGCTCTGCTCCGGTTGGGGGACCCGGTCGAGGTTTCCGGGACGGTGCAGTGGGGCCGCCCAGTCGGCAGCGCTCCGCTGCGCTACGAGGCACTGGGGTATCCCCTGGCAACCGTCAAAGAGGGGCAACGCAGCGTCGAGCATCTGAGGGGAGTGCTACCTCCGCTTGCCGGCGGTGCCGACGCCCGGGATCTGTACGTCCTGGACCAGGACCCAGCACCGGGGAAGCGCGCGGACGGCAAGCAGGCGTGGTCTGGAGCATCTGGAAGCGCGGTCTTCTGCGAGGGCCATCTCGTCGGAGTGGTCATACACGACGACGACGCCTTCGAGAACCGCCGTCTGCACGCCTGCCCGGTTCGCTCCTTCGCCGACGACCCGCAATTCGTGGATCTCCTGCAGAAATACGGCGATTGCTCGCCTCGGCTGATCGACATCAGTGCGGCACTGTCGTCGAAGTTGAGCGCACATTCCGGAGAGGCGGTCCTCTCCGGCAGGCCGCCCGCCCCGCGGACACTTACACAGGCAGAGGAAGACCTCCTGCGCCCGCTATGGGCATTGCTCGAGGACCCTTCTCTGTGTGTGGCCCATGCGCGGACGCTCGTGCAGCGGCTGGGTCTCTCTGTGCCCGACGACTACTCACCATCCGTTCCGGAGCTCGTCCCTCTGCTGTCGGAACACCCGCGGGCGCTGGCAACCCTCAGTGAGTCGCTGGCTTCGACGTCTGGTGTGAAGAACCGGGTCGCGCGGGCGGAACTCACCGGCCTCCTCGCCCGCGGCCGGGCCTTGGGCAGCAGTGCTCTGCTGTCGGTTGGCGAACACGAGCGGCTGATGGCCGAGTTACGCGGGATCGTCGAAGACGATCCCGCCGTGGTGCCGCGCGCGGCGCTGTCGGCACTGCGGTTCACGCCGCTACCCGAGGTATTGTGCCCAGTCCGGTTGTCTACCGCCGACCTCGAATGTGCTGTGGAGGGGTTGGAGGCCCTTTCAGACAGCGCTCCAGTGCCTGACGGTACCCCGCAGGTTCCTGCCCTGTTGCATCTCGTCGAGTACGTTGCCGCAGCCGTGGACGAGCGGAAAGGGGCCACGCTGCGGGAGTGGAACAACCGTGTTGCCGAACGGCTCGGAATCCATCCCTCGGCACTTGCGGAGCGTCGCTCCGATGCCGGCCGATGGGCAGCGCACCGCCCCGCATCCGCGTCCCGCGTTCTGGTGGAGGCGAGCTGCGATGACGACGATCAGGAGGGCCGGTACCGATGCAAGGTCTGGCTCCTTCGTACGGACAGCCCGCCGGCCCCGCTCCCCTCTGTCACGGACCGCCCGCTGACGGCGGAGGAGGTGGCGCGGGCAGTCCGCGACGCCGTCCACGGCGTCCAGTCCAGTGACGGCAAGGACCACGTCCCCCTCGTCAGCGTCGTCGTGGACCGGGCGGGACTGCACTTGCCCGTCGACGAGTGGAACCCGGGACCCGAGAACATGTTCGATCAAGGTGTGCCGCTCGGTGCTGAGTTCCAGCTCACGCTCAGCTGCCCTGAGATGAGTGCCCTGGTGAGGAACCGCGAGGACGCGCAGCGCCGCCGCTGGCAGAACGGGCACGGGACGCCACTCGTCATCGACGGCGACTGCGGCACCGAGCAGCAGGTCGCCCTGCTGCTGAAGACCAGTCACCGCAACACCCGCCAGGTCGTGCTGCACGGGCCCCCTGGACAACGTGCCCGGCTGCTCGACGTGTGCCTCGCGCTCGGCGTCCCCGTAGTTCTCTGGGACCGCGCAGCCCAAACGTACGAGCACGCCTCCCAGCTCGACCCGTTGCAGCCTACTGGGCCGATGGCCGACCTGCCCGAACGTGTCTGGAGTTACCGGGGGAGTGCCTATGGCGATCCCGTACGGCATCCGGCTCGGCCGTCACTTGTGTGGGAGGACATGGACCCGTCCCCGTTGAGCGGCCTGCAGTTGCTCGATCCGGCCCCCTTGGAAGGAACCGCTCCCTCATGACAACGGAAGACATCACAATGAGCACTCCGGACGACGGGTGGCGGCTCTTCCGCGGCGACGGAACTACCCGCCGAGTGGAGTTCCCCGAGGCACCGCCATGGCGTCGGTTCACGCCGCCCGCCGAGGTCTCCACCCTGCCAAGGCCCTATCTCATCGGCCCCGCCGAGGCAGATGTCGTGAATGCGGCTCTCCTCCTGCGCCGACCACTGCTGGTGTCGGGGTATCCGGGCACCGGCAAATCCTCCCTGGCGCACGCCGTCGCCCACGAACTGGACCTCGGCCGGGTATTGCATTGGCCGATCAACAGCCGCTCGACCCTGCAGGAGGCCCTGTACCGGTATGACGCCGTCGGCCGGCTGCGCGAAGCGAACCTGCACCGTGACAGGCATGACAGCCGTGACCCCAGTGCCCCCGAGCCTGGGATCGGCAGCTACGTCCGGTTGGGTCCGCTGGGCACGGCACTGGTACCGCGCGCCCGGCCCCGGGTCCTGCTTGTCGACGAGCTGGACAAAGGCGATGTGGATCTGCCGAACGACCTGCTGACCGTCTTTGAGGAAGGCGAGTTCGAGGTGCCGGAACTCGCCCGGCTGACAGACCACGAGTCCAGGGTCGAGGTGCTGACTGACGACCCCGACGAACGGATCCCCGTCGTACGCGGCCGGATCCGCTGCGCGGAGTTCCCCGTCGTGATCATCACCAGCAACGGCGAGCGGGAGTTCCCTCCCGCATTTCTCCGGCGATGTATCCGACTCGATCTGCCCGAGCCGGACGAACAGACACTGCGCGGCATCGTCGAGGCCCATCTCGGAGCTGGCACCCTGCAGGACGTCGACGACCTGCTCCGGGAGTTCCTCGGGCGCCGGGCGCCCGGCGAGCTGGCCACCGACCAGCTGCTCAACGCGGTGTTCCTCCGCAAGGGAGGGGTGGATCTCGACGCCGGCGGACTGCTGAACGCCGTACTACACCGGCTCGGCAGGGCGGTGTAGCAACGTGCCCGACCGCCTGCGGCGCGTGCTGGCCGACTGCGGAGTGGATCTCTCCGACGAGGAGCTGCTCGACGTTCTGTGGCTGGCCGAGCGTCTGCCGCACAGTGACGGTGCTCCGTTGGCGCGTGCGGTGCGGCCTCGGGCCGCTCCGCCCTCCGCACTCGAGGAGGAGCGTCCACTGCCCGATGCGGACGAGGCCGGCACGACGGCGCCGCCACCCGCATCCCCGGCGAAGGACGGAGCCCGGGAGCCGGGGGCCCCGCTGCACGCCGGCCCCGCTGCGCCCGGTTCCGAAGCACACGAGCGTTCGGGTCTGCCGGTGCGGACGCCGGAAGGGAAATCCCTCGCGGCACACGAGCTCCACCTCGGCAAAGCACTGCGGCCGCTGAAGCTGCGGCTAGCAGACCCCTGGAAGCAAGAGCTCGACGAGGCAAGGACCGTCGCCGCCATGGCCGAGACGGGGCTACCCGACGCCGTGCTACGACCGGCACGCGCACGCTGGCTCACTCTCGTCCTGCTGGTGGACGACGGCGTCTCCATGCTGCTTTGGCAGCGCCTAGCCTCGGAAATGCGGGTTCTGCTGGAGCGCAGCGGAGCATTCCGCGGCCTTCGCGTCTACGGGCTGGACAGCCGGGGTCGGCAGGCCCCGATGCTCCATAGCCGCCCCTACGAGGCCGGCGGCGTACCCCTGCCACCGTCCGTCGTGCGCGATCCGACGGGGAACACGCTGGTCCTCGTCGTGAGCGACGGCGTTGGTCCGGCCTGGCGGGACGGCCGGATGCAGACGGGGCTCGAGATGTGGGCGCGACAGGGACCCACCGCGATCGTCCATGCCCTGCCCGCCCGCATGTGGCAAGGGTCGGGCATCCGGGCACAGCAGTGGCTGGTGACCACGCGGCGGCGAGGCGGGCCGTCCAGCGCCTGGCACGTGGCGGATCCGGTGCTGCCTGCGGACATCGTGGCCTTCGACGGAGTACCGGTGCCGGTACTGGCACCTGAGCCCACGGCCGTGGGGCGCTGGGCAAGCGTTGTCGCGTCCCCGGGTACCACGGCCGTGCTGCCCCTCCTGGCGGACAGCCGAACACCCCCTTCACGCCCCTACGCCCACACGCGGCAGAGCGATACGCGGGAAGCTGTGCTGCGATTCCGCCACGCCGCATCGCCGGCCGCATATCGCCTAGCGGCCCACCTTGCGGCCGTCGCGCCGGTGTCAGTGTCGGCTATGCGCCTGGTGCAGGCTGCCTTGGGTCCGACCACGGACGCCGGGCACCTGGCGGAGGTCTTCCTCGGCGGGTTGATGCAGAGCACAGATCCGGCCGACCCGGCCCTGCCGGTCCGGCACCGCGCGTTCGACTTCTCAGAGGAGGCCCGGGACATCCTCCTCGGGACGGTGCCCGCACACGAACTCCTACGCACTACCCGCACGATCACGGACGAACTCGCCCGGCTGGCCGGCCGTTCGCCGGACTTCCCCGCATGGCTCAGCCACCCCGAGGGACCAGACCGGCTGAACGACCTGAGCCATCCCATCAGCCGGCTGGACAACCGGCTGATGACGCTGCTGGGGGTACAGCCCCCAGTCGCTGGGACCGAAGACGCATTCGGGAACGAACCGCAACGGCGTCCCACCGGACGGCAGGAACCCTCGCTCCTGCCGGAACCCGTGCGGCCGTCCACAAATCGTGAGGAGCGTCCGCCCGCCCTACTCAGGCAAGAGACTGCCCCAACGGCAGCACCGGACGGTCCCGAAGACGTCTCCTTCCAAGCCCTTGACCTCGACGCCTCCTGGTCGCCACTGCTCACGGAGGACCCCCGTAGAGCCGGGCCCTACCGCCTGCACGCCCGCAACGTCGGCGGATGGCAGCGGGTGGTCATGTTCCTGGGGCGCGACGAAACGGGCAGCACCGTGACGGTGCGGGTGCCGCTCCGTACGAGCCCAGAGGAGGCAGCAGAACTGCTCCGCACCGAGGCGGAGGCCCTGATCCGCATGGCCGGAACCGGTGCGCCCAAGCTGCTCGGCCACAGCATCGAGGACTCCCCGCCATGGCTAGCGACGGAATGCGCCCGCGAGCGGAGCGACGACCCGCAGGCCCGTCCCGCACACAACCTCCGTGCCCTCCTGGAGGACCGGGGACCGCTGGGGGACACCGCGCTCTTCCGGCGCTTGGGACGGGACCTGGCCAAGGCAGTGCGGCGCGCCCACAGCGTGGGGCTCGTCCACGGCTCGCTGACGCCCAACCGTGTGCTGGTCACCGACCAGGACGTGCAGCTCGTCGGCTGGATGACGGCCATCGTGGACGGCGTTCCGCATCGCCAGCGCGATTCATTCCGGCGGAATCCTGCCTACGAGCCGCCCCATGAGCTGGAGGGATTCGGCGAACCAATCGGCGTCACCGCGGCGAGCGACGTGTACTCCGTGGGGGCCATTCTCCTCACCGCCGCGACGGGACAGTGGGCAGGGGACTCCACTCCCAACACGCTGCTTACCGCCTGTGAGCACGCGGGCGTGAACAGATCGCTCGGCGGGGTCCTGCTGGGGTGTCTGGACCCGAATCCGGCGGCCCGGCCCACAGCTGCCGAGTTGGTCGCGGCATTCGCCGCGCAGACCGACGGCCACCCGAACAAGAGTGGGGGCGAGCGCGCCAGAACCCAACCCCCCGCCAGTGCGGCACTCGGTCAGTCCAGCGGCTTTCGGGACAGATTCGCTCTACTCGGTCGTATGACCGACTGCCACATCTACGAAGGCGACGGCACACGACCCATCCACGAGGAGAACGTCCAGATCCTCCACCGGGCTCAACGCGTTGCCCAGCCTCCCGTGGTCCAACAGTGGCGTGCCGAGATCGAGGCCGAGGAAAGCCGCAAGGCAGCTGCCGGCCTACCGCACCGTTGGAACCGCCCAAGGTTCGCTGTCGAAAGCATCACCGTCGCCCGCACCCATCTCGGCGAGGACCCCATCGTCCGACTGCGTCTGTGCGCCGCGGACTACTATGACTTTCTGGCTGCGTCTCACAACCTCGACCGTCCATACCCAGACCATGACATGACGCTTCGCCACCAGTACCTGGTGAACCAGGACCCTGTCACGGCTCCGCCATTCCTGTCCTGCAGTTTCGGGGTGCATGTGGCAGTGGAGACCGGGGCCGACGGCAAGATGCTCTTCAGCCACCGCAGCGCCGGCGTCGTAGGCAATCCCGAGCGGTGGAATGCGTCTGCCAGTGAAGGGCTGTCCGGGCACGACGACGTTCCCACGGATGGCTCGCCAATCAGCCTGCACGCCACAGCGCGCCGGGCGATGAAGGAAGAGCTCGGAATCTTCCCCGAGGACACAGTCGACCTTGAACTTCTCGGGTTCGGACTGGATCTCCGTCTGCATCAGTGGGCCGCCTTCTTCCGGGCGGTGTTGCCCGACCTCGGCGAGGAGGATCTCAGAAGGCGCTGGGCCCGGGGCGTAAAAGACAAGTGGGAGCACGACCGCCATGCCTTCGTGCCAGCCGACCCGGACTCCGTCCTCGACTTCATCCAGGAGCAGACGGTGGATGCGTGGGCGCCTTGCGCACCCGTGCTGTTTTACCTAGCGCTGGTACGCGGAGCGGTAATCCGCCGTGGCGGGGACCCAGCAGGACGGCTTGACGTGGACGCCGCCGAGCGGCGGGCCGAGCGACGCGGCCAGGAGATGACCGGTCCGGCGTAGCCCGAGAGCCGAAAGGATCCGCTGTACGCCCCGCTGAGGACCCGGCACCCCCGCAGAACAAGAGCGGCAGCTTCTCCACAGCGGAGAGCAGGCGCCCGGGCTCCGTACCTACGGCCTCGGGGCCTGCAGCACGATCTCGACGGCGCCCGCCGCAGCACCCAACCAAATGCAAAGGCGTGGCAAAGTCTCTCGGTCGGTGTCTGAAGCGGCAGCACGGCCCGACTTGGCCCAGGTGGAAGGGAGTTCCCCCCTCACCAATTAGGACTTGTCCGGCCGATCATGCTGCTCGTTAGGCTGGCGCCCAGGGAGGCTGTATGGGTGCCGTAAAGATGAGCCGGGCTGAAGCGGTCTCGCTCGTGCAGCGGATCATGGATGCGGACTATGCGTCCGAGGACGAGGTGGACGGGTGGCTGGACAGGCTTGACAGAGGCCTGGCCTGTCCATCCGGCCACGTCAGCGGTCTGATCTTCTGGCCGTCAGAGCGAGAGCTCTCTGCCGATGAGGTGGTCGATCAGGCATTGGCCTATCGGGCGATCGCGTTGTGACCCACGTCCTCAGGTGCGAAGCCAGATAACGAGGGCTGCTGCGGTTGTGGTGCCGAGGAAGACGTAGCCGCGTTTGTCGTAGCGGGTGGCCACGGCTATGGCGTGCTTGAGCTGGTTGATCGCCCGTTCAACGGTGTTGCGCTTCTTGTACCGCTCTTCGTCGAAGCCGGGTGGCCGTCCGCCGCGTGACCCTTTGCGCAGGCGGGCGGCCTGGCTGTCGGTCTTCTCCGGAATCGTGTGCCGGATGGCCCGGCGCCGCAGGTACTCGCGGCACGGACCGTTGCTGTAGGCCTTGTCTGCGGCGAGGCCTTCAGGCTTCCTGCGCGGCCTGCCCGGCCCGATCCGTGGGACACGGATCTTCTCCAGCACGGGCTTGAGCTGCGTGCAGTCTGCCCGCTGTCCCGGTGTGACGATCAGGGACAGTGGGCGGCAGCGGCCGTCCGCGCTCAGGTGGAGCTTGGTGGTGAACCCGCCGCGCGAGCGGCCCAGGCCCTCACCTCCTGCACCACCTCCACCAAGCGGGTGACGAGGCTTTGCCACGGCGTTTCGCCCTGGTGCTCTGCCGCTGCGTCCCCCTTTGAGATGGGAGCTGGCGGTGGTTCGGTGCGGGCGCCGGCGGCATGCTGGTGGGCGCGGACGATGGTGGAGTCGACTGCGATGTCCCAGTCGATCTCACCCGCCGCATCTGCTGCGGCCTGGACCTGCTGGAGCAGGCGTTCCCAGGTGCCGTCGGCCGACCACAGACGGTGCCGTTCGTACACGGTCTTCCAAGGTCCGAACCGTTCGGGCAGGTCACGCCGGTGCACGCCGGTCCGGACCCGGTGCAGAATCCCGTTGATCACCTGCCGGTGATCCCGCCACCGGCCGCAACGGCCGTTACTGACCGGCAGGAACGGCTGAAGTCGTTCCCATTCGGCATCCGTCAGGTCACCCCGCCCCATGACCACGTGAACGACTCGGCAATGGAGTAGTCACATGATCAGCTGGACAGCGACAACCTAGCCGGCCTCGACCACCGGGGCCGCGTGGTCATCGGTCGGAACGGCTGACAGCACTTGGTGCTCGGTCCGCGAGCCAGATGGCGATCCGCTTCTGCATCTCGCGGTCAGCGAGACGATCGTCCCAGAGCGCGTACCATTCCAGCTCCCGCAGGATGTTCTCCGAGCGGTCCGGACGGGCCACCGCGACCACATCGACGCCGATCTCGCCCGTCGAGCAGCTGATGTACACGCTGCTGTCGAGCGCCATCATGCCGAAGCCCGGATGGCCCGCGCGGATGCCGAGGAACGCCGATGCCGCACCCCGGCCCATGATGTCCCAGCGGTCCAGGAGCCGGACCCGGGTCCAGGCCGTCGGTGCGGCACGGCGGCCCCAGTGCATGTCCTGCAAGGCCGCCCCGTGCGTGCGGGTGCCCTGAGGGAGCATGACGAGGAACTCGCGCCGGTGGTCGAAGAGACCTGACGAGACCGCCAGGTCGTACCAGTCCTCGTTGAGACGCTCGACGAGCCGCGGGCTCTCGTACCGGTGCGAGAAACCGTCGACGATGTCCTCGCGGCCGTATCCCCAGACGAACGGCATCGTGCCGTCCGGCACGGCGTCCGGGATCACCTCGAGGCCGGCCCGCCGCAGCGGCCGGTACATCTTGCGTTTGCGCTCCTGGATACCCACAGGTCAGTGTTCTACCAAGCCCGGCGCGCCAAAATTCCCCCGGTCAGCGCCTTCCTGTTTCCCGACCTCCCGGATTGGAGCGGTGCTCGGATCAGCCGCGTGATCGGCCGGACAAGTCCTAGCCGATCGCGTTGCCATGATGCGGGTGCGCCTTGCCGGTTTGAGTTTGCGAGATTACGCGCGGCATTCTGACGCCCTCCCGTCTCGCCAGGCGGGGGTGTCGCGTGAGCGCCTCTCACACCGGCCTACCCGGACCCGTGATTTCGGAGACTACAGACATGAGCATCGGCAAAGGCCTGGAGCAGGCTTTGGAGGGCGCCTTCACGCGGCCCATCCCGAAGACCGCCGGCGCACGGATGCGCTTTCTCGTGAAGCAGCTGAAGGGCACCAGAGCGGTAGCCAGCCTCCTAGGGATCTCCCAGCGCACAGTAGAGCGGTATGTCAGGGATCAGATCAAGAAGCCCCGTCCCGAGCTCGCCGACCGTATGGAGCGGGAGGTCACCATTCGAAGAAGACCGGCCCCGGCTCGCTGCCGTCGGCCAGCACTCCGACCACACCTTCATGCGACTCGAACCCCTCCCGCTGCCACCCGTCCCGATCCCAGTTCATTGCCATCTCCTCCGTATCGGCTTCCGCAAGAGGCCCCCGCGCGAGCCTTTCCCGGGACACGATGCCGAAGAGCCGCGGCGCGCCGCAGCCGGATGACGACATATTCCACAGGCAGTTGTAGCGCGCCTCGCCGCGCGCGCCCCGGGCTCGGCGAGACTCCCGGTACCGACTGCCTGGTCTCAGGTCAGCACGAAACGGCCTTCCGCTCCAGCGGGTGACTTGGGCGTGCTTGTGCCGGTAGGGCGACGGGGCACCGAGAGGCGCAGTTCGTTCATCGGGCAAGACCCGGGCAGGTGGAACGGCCGCTGTGCGACACGCCATGCCGACCGCGTGTGAGGGATCGATTCGCCTTTTCCGAGTCTCCCTAAAGTCATGCGATACGTCCCGTTCAGTGGGTTTTCATGCCGTAAAGAACCTCCGGTCGCCGCACCGGCGATCACGGCGGGGAGCGCCAAGAGACCCACGGCAACGCTGGGAAGGAACAGGCATGAGATATGTGAGACGGGCAGCACTTGCCGCCGCCCTCACAGGGTCACTTCTCGTCCCGATGCTTCCGGCAGCCGCGGCGGACCCCGCCGCCGTGCCGGACCTGCGCGCCGATGTCAACCGTGACGGCACGGTCAGCACCGCACCCGGTGCCGATGATGACTGCGGTGAAGACCGCTGGAGCACATCCTGGGGAGCGGTCTTCCTGCCGAACATCGACGACGACTCCCGGCGCTGTCCCCGCAGCGGTGATGCCGCATCCAGAGCCTGCAGCGACGCGACGGACCGGACGGAGTTGCCCGAAGTGCCGGAGGGCAAGCGGGTCCCGGAGCTGGACCGGCTGCGCACGCCGCCGGTGAAGTCGACGGGCACGGGGATGGTCCGCGCGATGGAGCGGGTGGAGGAGATCTCCGCCTTCGCGCTCGGGCGGGTGAACCTCTCCAGGGTGCCGGTGGCCTCCTGGAAGTGACGCTGCTTGTGAGCGCGGTGTCCCATCAGCGCGGTCACGGACGCGTCGGGCCCCGCGACGCGGCGGAGGCACGCAAGTTCACAGCATCTCGAAATCCTCGAAGTCGAAGCCGGGAGCGACGACGCATGACACCAGGACCGGCTCCTCACCGGCCGGCTCCGCAGCCTGCCACGTGCCGGCTGGCACCAGCACCTGCGGCTGCTCCCCGTACTCGACACCGGGCCCCAGAACGGAAGCGCCCTTCGCCTGGGGCGCGTCCCCGCTCCCGCCGAGCCGGATCGTCAGCGGTCCGCCCCGGTGCCACAGCCACAGCTCGTCGGAACGCACCCGATGCCAGCGTGAGACCTCACCCGGGTGAAGGAGGAAGTAGATCCCGGTGGCGAACGGACGCGTCCCCCCGTACCCGTCGGGTACCACTTCCGCCTTGGTGCACCAAGTTCGGCGAAACCAGCCGCCCTCGACATGCGGCTCAAGCCCGAGGAGTGCAACCAGTTCAGAAATCTCACCCATGACGGACATCCTGACGCACCATAACCGGAGGTCGACAACGGCACCATGTCCCAGGTCCGCCTCGCAGGCGAGGTCTGGGACTACGAGCGCTACGCCGGGCACCGCGTCTGGGAAGGCGCCCGCGGCACGATCGGCACGACGTACCCCTTCTGGCAGCGCCACCGCTGCACCCGCTCCCAGACCTTCCCGCGGCTGCATGTCGTCCTGGCGGGCAAGGAGGAGCACCTGCTCGACAACCGCCTTCAGGCGCTCGCCGCCGACGTGAAGGGGATCGCGGTCGCGGTGTGGGTGAACACCCTGCCCCGGCTCCAGCGCGGCGAGCCCTGGTACGAGATCGGCGTCGACGACCCGGACCGGCGCCGCCAGCGCTACCCCGAGCCGCCCGGCCGCTGAGGCAGAGCTGCCGGAGACGACGACGCTCCCCCACACGACAGCCGTGGGGGAGCGTCGTCGTTGGCCACGCCGCGCCGGTCAGGCCGGGGCGGCCTGCTTCGCCAGCGCCGCGAGCGGAGAGCGTCGGCCCTTCTTCACCGTGCGCAGTTGCTCCCAGTCGACCTCGGGGTGTTCGGCGGGCACCGCGTCGACGGACGCCGTGGTGTAGAGCGCGACGCCGACGGCCTCGGCCCGGCTCGTGCCGAAGCGGACCTCGATCGACTGCGGGGAGCGGACCCATCCGAGCCGCACCATGTGGTTGAAGTCGGCACGGCGCCAAGCCGATGGGTTCGCAAGTTCCGGCAGGTGACTACAGGCGAACCTGATGGCTATCGGGTTGCTGACGGATGAGACCCCGTCGGGTTCGGCAAGATGTTCAGTAGAGGTAGACCGCCCGGCATCATGGACGCCATGGACACGCCGATCACCGACTGAATCACCATCGTCGGCACCGACTGCCGCACGATAGTCCGGGAATGCGGTCGTAGCCCCGCCGCGAAGCTGAGAGCCCGTATGGACAGGTAGACAGCCCCTCAAGCTCAGACAGATCTGGGCAGTTGGACCTCCGTGCTCTCTCAGCCGGCGTGGAGGATCCGAAAGCGATCGGGCTCCGCCGGGTCCCGATCAACGACTTGGATTGGTGTCCAAGCCCATTGCCAGACGCTGATGCCCGGCGTGCGGGAGAACCGGATCGGTCCGCGGGTGCCCTCGACCGCCACGCGCGGCCATGACTCGGCGATGGCCGCCCGTTCCGTGCCGTGGGAACGCAGCACGTCCGCGAGGACGGTGACGGTGCCCCAGCCCTCCAAGGCGACGAAGGAGGGCGCTTCGCCCAGCCGCTCGCGGAGCTCCTTGCCGACGCTTTCGCCGAGTGGACCGAGGCGCTCGGGCAGGTAGCGCAGGAACGGGATCCCGGCCCCGTCCTCGCCCAGTGCCGTGGCCCATTCGGCGAACTCCGGTTGTCCGGCCGGAGCACCGATCAGGATCTTCGCTCGCGCGGGCTGTTCCGGTCTTCGGGCGCATCGGGACAGCTGGTCGGCATGAACGGTGACGAGCAGCTGCTGCGCTGCCGGGTCTACGGCCACGACTACGACAACCCCGACCGGGCCCGGCCGGACCGGACTCTACGCCGAGCTCGTCAGCGGCCCGCTGCTGAACATCCGCGGCTGGCGGACCGTAGAGGTCGACCACGGCGTCGCGGGACGGCGACGGCGCCCTGGTGGTGACCGGCTCCCCCTGACCGCCTGTACAGGCCGGCGTCCCCTAGTCGTTGAAGGGGCGTGAACGACGACCGGACCGAGACCGGGGCAAGGTGGTGGCCGGGCTGGAGCCGGGACCCCGCCAGGAGTGCCGGGCCGCACAGCGGGACCGGTCCCGAAGTCACCGCACCACCGGGCGGGACGGGGCTGGCCCATCCGACGGCACCAGCCCACCGCAGGCCCTACACAGGCCGTATGAGACGCAGCCGAGAAGAGACCGCACCCCAGGATCTGCCGGGCGACCTGTGGCACGCCCTGTCCGAGCTCCAGCACACCCATCCCGCTCCCGTGGGCGGCGTGGGCCGCTCGCCCGTCCGGTCGGACTGCTGTCCTTCGCCGCAGTCACCGACACCGTCCTCGCGGCCCGCGTGCAGTTGTCCGGCGCGGAGACGATGCACGAGCTGAACGAGACGCTCCGTGCGATCACCGGGGGCGTGCACGCCCACTTCACCGGCCCCGGTGTCATCGGGAAGATCCGTGACCAGCTCCGCAAGCGGAGTCGCCGCGAGACGGGCCGGACCTCAAGTCGCCACCGTCATCGGCTCTTCCGTCCTCGCCGAGCTCGTCCCTTCGGCTGGCAGGCCGAAGGGACGAGGCAGAGCGAGCCGAACTTCTCTCCATACTCCTTACTACGGAACGGGGAGAGCCCGGTCTCTCGACGCATCCGTGAGGGGTGGGATCCGTCCCACCCATATTGGGCGCGTTGATGGTCCGCTGCGGTGTCCGGTGGTGATGGCGCTCTGCCTACTGCGCACCCAATTCTTGCAACATCTGCTGCTGGTGACGGTGGCCGACCGTCTCGTAGCCGATCACGGTGACGAAGGGCGCGAGCATGACCACGAGCAGGCACACCGCGATGGCCACACCGGCGGCGGCCAGGAGGACTGCCGCGAGCAGTACGGCGATGGTGAGGGCGACCAGAAGGATATGGAAGCGGTCTGCTGTGGACAGCAGCAGGGTGTGCAGGAGGTAGACCATCAGCATGTAGAGGCCGACGGGGAGAGCGAGGGCGAGGACGACGGCGGTGCCGGAGATCTTGGCGTGGTGTTCCATGTAGAGGCCCGCCACGTGCAGCCCGGCGCCGGCCCCGGCAACGCCGATGAACAGGGGGATGTGGCCGTAGCCGAAGAGGTATCCGCGGCTGCGGCGGTGCGCCAGGATGTCGCCGAAAGGCGTCAGGAAATACATCCACCACATGCCGAAGGTCAGACCGACACCGGCGATGACGACGGCGACGGCGTTCCAGGTCCAGTGTGTGCCGTCCCCGCCGCCCAGGAGGTCTCCGGAAGAGGCGACCGTACCGACGACGCCCTCGCCGAGGACGATGATCGCGAAGAGTCCGTACCGTTCGGCGACGTGGTGCGGGTGCCAGGGGGTGCCGCCCGCGGAGCCCTGTGTCAGCACCGGCAGGACGAGTTCGAGGGCGCCCAGGACGCCGAACGCGGCGAAGGCAACGCCGATCGGCATGTGCACGAAGGCCACCACGATCCAACCGGCCTGGACGATCACCGTCCAGCGGATGTTGGCCATGCCCACGTCGTGGAACGACGGGGACTGGCGGGCGGCACGCCACCACTGGAGCACCATCGCGATCCGCATCACGACGTAGCCGATGACCATGGCACGCAGTTCGAGGTGGCCGCCCTCCTCGACGGAGTGGAACATCGCGGGCAGGCCGAGCGAGAACACGACGACGCCGATCATCTGCAGCATCGTCACGGCCCGGTAGAGCCAGTCGTCGGTGGCGAACGCGGAGGCGAACCAGCTGAAGCTGATCCAGGCGATGCTGATCGCGAACATCGCCAGGACGAACGCGATGACCGCCTGGCCGGCGTGCCCCTCGGCGACCATCTCGGCGAACTGGAACGCCGCCGTGCCGACGGCGACCACGAAGGTGAGGTCGAACAGCAGCTCCAGCGGCGAGGCGGTCCGGCCGTGCTCTTCCGGGTCACGACCGGTCATGGGGACCAGCCGTCGCGACAGACCGCGCTTGCCGAGCCTGCCAGCGGGTGGGGAATCATTCATGTGCAGCAGTATTTCTGACGCTGTCCCTGCCGGCCCGGCCGCCCTGCCGACGCAGAGCACTCCGGCGACAACGGCGAAACACTGTACCCGACCGGCCCCAGCGGCATCGTGGGATGCGGCCATTCGGGCAGCCGTCTCTCCTGGACGCACCTTCGCGCTCGGTCCCTGACGTGCCCGTCGCTGTCTGCCAGCAGCACGGCCGCCGGCTCCGGTTGCCAGGTCTCCGCGTACTCGTCAGAGTGCTCAGGCAGGTACGGATGAACGTGCTCAGCTCGACGTTCGGTAACGCGGGGGTTGGAGGATTTCGGGATGCCACGGAGTGCGACAATCTGGCCGTGTCTGAGGAGTCGTCGCGCTGGTATCGAGACCGTCTGGTCGTGGGGCCGTTCAGGCCATTCGAGGTTGGTGAAGTTGAGGGTCTCGAACGGGAGATCGGGCTGCCCCTGCCGCCTTCCTATCGCTCATTCCTGGAGGCGGCGGGCGGGGAGAGCCTCACGTATTCGGTCCGATTGCCGGCTTGCGACCCGGAGCCGTTCCAGAGTTTCGACGATCTCTATCAGCTCGGTCGTGACGATGATGGTGAATACGGCTGGGGCACGCTTCTGGGCGAGTACCGCCGCAGCCGTGATGGGTGGCTCGCCCATGAGGTCTCACTGGCCGGCCTTCTCCCGATCGCCCGCAACGGCGGGAGCGACACCCTGTTCCTGGACCTGAAGCCGGCCACTCATGGCCAGCTCCATGCCTTCGTGCATGGCATCCCTCACCCGGGATACCTGCCGAAGGGGGTCTTCACCAAAGTCGCTGACGACTTCGACGCCTACCTCGACAGCCTTGTCGTCGATCCGGACGTCGCTGAAGACACCTGGGCCGATGTCGTCGACAGTGACTCCACCGACCCTTGGCGGCGGACTGTCGAGGAATGGCTGGACAAGGAACTGCCGGGTTGGCGTGCTGAGCCGTGGGCGGCGGCCTGAGTGCTCGGGCTGGGCGATTGATCAAGCGACGTTGGTGTCGTGCTCGATGGCGGCGAGCCGGTTCTTCAGCCGGTAGCTCGGACCGTTGATGGAAACGACGTCGCAGTGGTGCAGGAGCCGGTCGAGGATGGCGGTGGCGAGGACTTCGTCACCGAACACCTGCCCCCACTCGCTGAAGGTTTTGTTCGAGGTCAGGATGATCGAGCCCTTTTCGTAGCGCTTGGAGATCATCTGCCGGGACCGGGCGGGCGCGTACGCCGAGGGTGCCCGCCGCGGTGCCCCCGACGCGCTGCAGGGCGCCGACCGGTTCCATCTGTGGCAGGGCCTCGGCCGAGCTGTGGAGACCTGCGTCGCCGCCCGCCGCGACTGCCTACGCAACCCTTCGCCCAGCGGCATGTTGCGGAGGCCACCCCGACTGGCTTCCGGTCGGCCGCAGGACAACTCGAAGCCCGTCGGCCGGCGGGCCGAGCGGAAGAAGGCAGCACATGCCCTGGTCCACGAACTCCTTTCTCAAGGTCACTCACGCCGGGCGATTGCCCGGCACCTGGGCTGGGGCCTCAACACCGTGTTCTGGTACGCGAACGCCGCCCGCTGGGAGGACACCTTCCGCGAGAACCGGCCCCGACCCAGCAGGCTGGACCCCTACAAGCCCTACCTGGAGCGCCGATTCGCCGTACGTCGATCGGCTACGCGCCGAATTCCTGACGGGGCTTTGCTGTCCCGAGGCATCCCTCCCGCTCCAGGGGTGAAGGAAGGTCCGGTAATGGTGCGGTGAATTTGAAGGCTGCCGCCCAGCCCGCTCCGACGCATCCGCCCTGGCCGAGTTGATGTCGCCGTACGAGCCCTGGGTTGAAGCTCGTATGGCTGGTGATGCAGGACCCCCGCGGGAGCCGCTGGCCAGCTGTCTGGCAGATCAACGGGGCGGAGGTCGTCTGGCGGTTCGGGGACTGAGTCCGCCGTCGACGTCTACGTCAAGAGGCTGGTCAACGAACTCGGCATGGAGGGGACCGGCAGTCCGCGCACATCCCCGAGTTGCAGCGCATTTGCCCCGGCATCAGGCTGCGAGCCCGGTCACGACGACGGTCACGTGTAACGGGCGAGGCCGCGTACCACTGCAAGCAGGTGAGTCCGGCGTGACAGCCCGCCCACACCGATCCGTCCACCGTGGTGTCGAGGCTATGGGAGAAATCGTCGAAGTTCGCACGGAGAAAGCGGTGCGCTGGAAAACTGGGCGCTAACTGTGTCAGGGGGGTCTGATGACTGAGGTGGATATCGTGGTGGCGGCGCTTGCCGCCGGTGCGTCGGCGGGGCTGATGGAGACAGCGAGCGCTGCCGTGCGGGACGCGTACGGCGCGCTCCGCGAGGCGGTGCGCCGTCGGCTGTCCGCACGTGGCGAGGAGGTGTTGGACGCTGAGCAGGTGGAGCCGGGAGTCTGGGAGACACGGCTGCGTGAAGAGCTGATCGCGTCCGGTGCCGACCGGGACCAGGAACTGCTGGCTGCGGCCGAGAACTTCCGGGCGCTGGTCCGCTCGGAAGGCAAATACCACGTCGACACACGTGGTGCCAAGGGCGTGCAAATCGGCGACCACTCCACCCAGACCAACACATTCAACTGAGGCCGCAGCCGGTGGACAGCTACGACGGCCGACTCCCGCGCATCGACGCCCGAGGAGTGTCGGGGTTACAGGTGGGGGACGGGAGCCTGCAGATCAATTTGCTGGCCGGCGATCCCGCCCCGGCCCGGTCGGCCTACCTCCACCAGGTGCGGTCGATCGCACCGGACCGGCTCCACGGCCGGGAGGCGGAACTCGCCGAGCTGGACGAGTTCTGTACCCGCCCCGGCGGGAGCGCCTACCGCTGGTGGCGGGCGAAGGCGTGGGCGGGCAAGTCGGCCCTGCTGTCCTGGTTCGTGCTCCACCCGCCGGAAGGCGTGCGCGTCGTCTCGTTCTTCGTCACGGCGCGATTTGCCGGGCAGAGCGACCGCGAGGCGTTCATCGACGTCGTCATGGAACAGCTCGCGGCGCTGCTGGGCAGGCCCGTGCCCGCGCACCTGACCGGGGCGACCCGCGCTGCGCACCTATTCGCGCTGCTCGAGGACGCGGCCACCGTCTGCCAGGAGCAGGGGTTGCGGCTCGTCCTGGTCGTGGACGGGCTCGACGAGGACCTGGGGGTGACCACCGGTCCCGACGCGTACAGCATCGCCGCGCTGCTCCCGGCCCGCCCTCCCGCCGGAATGCGCATCATTGTGGCCGGACGCCTCGCGCCGCCGCTGCCCGGTGACGTGCCCGACCACCACCCGCTACGCGAGCCCGCGGTCGTACGGCTCCTGGAGCCGTCCGGGCACGCCGAGGTCATCCGGCACGCCGCCGAGCAGGAACTCAAGCGCCTGCTGATCGGCACGCCCACCGAGCAGGACCTTTTGGGCCTGCTTACGGCGGCCGGCGGCGGTCTGTCCGTCCCAGACCTGGTGGAACTCACCGGTACTCGCGACCCGTGGGAAATCGCACAAACCCTGGACACGGTGTCCGGCCGAACGTTCGCGCAGCGCCCGACAGTGGTCCGGCACGGACCGGAGCGGCCCGAGCACGTCTACCTGCTGGCCCACGAGGACCTGCAGCAGGCGGCGGCGACCTTCCTCGCGGGAGAACGGCTCGCCGACTACCGCCGACGCCTGCACACTTGGGTGGACGGGCACCGGGAACGCGGCTGGAACGCGCACACCCCCGGCTACCTGCTGCTCGGCTACTTCCGCAGTCTGCGCGCGGACGGCGACATTGCCAGAATGCTCGGCCTTGCGCTCGATTCGGGCCGCCACGCCTGGCTGCTCGACACCACCGGCGGCGATGCCACCGCCCTCGCCGAACTCACCGCGACCCAAGACGCGATCCTCGCCACCGAGAGCCCGAATCTGCCCGAGCTGACCAAAATCGCCCTGTGCCGGGTGCGCCTGTCGGAGCGTAACGCCTCGCTGCCCATGGCTCTGCCCGCCGTCTGGGCGCTGCTCGGCCGCGTCGAGCGGGCCCGGGCGCTGGCCGGATCCATGGAGCAGGAAAGCTCGGCGAGGGCACTGGCGAGGGTGGCCAGAGCGCTCGCCAAGACCGGCAGTCGGGCACTGGCCGAGCCGATCGCGCGGAGTATCACCGGCCCGGATGAGCAACGGGCCCTAGCGCTTTCGGCGGTTGCCGCAGCAGCCGCCAGGGATGGTGACCGGCAGCGGGCCAGCGAGCTGGCCGATGCCGCCGCGCAGGCGGCTCGCCGGATCGATGAGGACTACGCACGGGCGGCCTCCTGGGCGGTGCTGGCCACGGACGCAGTCGGGGCAGGTGACCGGCAGCGCGCTGGTGAGCTGGTGCGGGAGATCAGGGCGCTTGCCGACAGTTCACAGGCCGCGAGCGTCGGACTGATTGCGGACGATCTGGCCGGGGCGCTTGCCGTCGTGGGCGAACACGTCGAGGCCCTGGCGGTCGCCCGCGCCATCGGTGACCCTGATCGGCGGGTAAAGGCCCTCGCTAATGTAGCGCGGGCGGTGGCCCGCAGCGGAGATCTGGACCTGGCATACGAGGTGGCCGTCGAGGCAGAGGCCTGCGCCCGCGCGATCACCAGGGTTACGTTACGACCCCCGATGGCGGCGGTCATCGAGGCGATGGCCGCCGCTGGGAAGCCGGACCGCGCGGCCGAGCTGACGCACGAGGCTGTCAACGCTCTTGTCGCCGGCGCGGACGACCGCCCGGCCTTCCAGGTGGCGGGCGATCTTGCCGTCCTCACCGGTGCTGCCGCCCGGGCAGGTGACCACGGCCGTGCCGAGCTACTGGCCCGGGCCAACTTCGACCCGGAGTCGAAAGCGCGGGCACTGGCTGAAGTGGCCGAGGCGGTCGTACGGTCGGGAGAGCACCGGCGTGGGCGCATTCTGGCATCGGAGGCCCAGGAGTCGGCCCAGCAGGCCCGGTCCCCGGTGCATCAGCAGGTAGAGCTCGCTGCCTTGGCCGGAGTGGTGGCGCGATCGGGCGATTTCGACTGGGCACTGGCGATCGCCGGTACGGTGCACGACCCCGCGCGTGAGGTGGCTGCACTGAGGGCTGCGGCCCAGGCGGCAGCGGAGGCGCTGGACTTCGATCGTGCCGAGGCCATCGCTCGCACCATCAACAACGTGAGCGGCCAGCGCGACGCCGCACTTGCCGTCATCGCCGAGGTTGCTCTCGAAGCGGGTGCCGTGGAGCGAGCCATGGAGATCATCCCCACGATCGAGACGGCGACCCAGCAGATGGTGGCCATCGGCGCGACGGTCGGCGCACTAGAGGCATCCGGCGACCACAGTGATGCGGTATCCCTGATGGACTGGCTCGTGAGCCCCATCACCGAAACGGGCGCGAACCTGGACCCGTCGAGCGTGCTTGTCCTGGCCGGGGCCGTTGCCCGCACCGGAGGGGTCGAGCAGTCCCAGCGCGTCGCCCGCATGCTCGAGCAATCCGCGCTACGAGCCCGGGCACTGGCGGCGGTGGCCCAGGCGGCCGCCCGCACGGGTCAGAAGAAGAAAGCCACTGCACTCGTCAACGAGGCCGAGGCAATCGCTCGCAGCTTGGGCGAACTTCACGAGCCGCCGCTTACCCTGGAGGCGGCCATCGAGGCGATCACCGGGACCGAGGACCCCAATCAGGCCATCGTGTTCTTCGGCGAGCCCACGGCGCTGGTCCACGCCCTCACCGGACCCCTCGAACGCGCACGCACCCTGGCGGCGGTCACCAAAGCGATCGCCTGGGCCGGGGACCACGACCGGGCCGCCACGCTGGCCGCCGAGATCAAGGACGCACTTGAAAAGGCGAACTCACACGGAAACTGGGAGCTGCTCGCCGACCTCGCCCAAGCAGCGGCCGAGACCGGACAGCCCGAGCGAGCGGAGGAGCTCGCGGACCGGATCACCCTTCCAGCGATCCAAGCCCGAACCTTGGCCCACCTGGCCAACGCGGCCGACCCCGCAGCGGCCCAACGCCTGACGGCGCGGGCCTTCGCCATCGACTTGTGGACGGCCGTGGACGTGCTGCACCGGCTGGAACCGGATGTGCTGCTTCTACTCGCGGAGGACCTGGGCGTCGCCGGGTTGCGCACCGCACCGCCGAACCTTGTCGACCCTCCGACCCTCAGGCCGGCGTCGGCCCGCCGCCACCGGATGGGCCTCGCCCTACGATGGCTCCGCCGCACCGGTCGAGAACCGTGATCACTGTGCTCAGGCTTCGCTCAGCAGCCGATGCTGACGGCCCGGGCGTAGGGGTCGACCGCACTCTTCTGGTTGATCAGGGCGTGAACCGATCACGGCCCGTGAGCAGGGCTTGCCAACTAACCTGCCCGCCCCTTGCCAACTACGCAGCGCCAGGTCCTCCAGGCTAGCGACAACTCCCGCCGTCCTTTGCCAACAAAACCGCGTTGTCACACCGGCGGTGCTCGCGCTGCCTCCTTGTCCAGCTCCGCTACCTGCGACATCCAGCCCCAAACAGGACAGCGCCCGGGGAGGAGAAGTCTCGGTCCCCGGGCGCTGCCCTGTTTCCCGTTCGGCCCAGGCCGCAGCCGCCCCGTACCTGGTGCTGGCGTCACCGCGGACGTCGGCGAGGAACTGGGGGACCATGTCGACTTCCTGCCTGCACCGCGTTGCAGCGGCCCCCACGCAAGCGCCCCCTCGCACCCCAACGGGTCCACCCGGTCCTCTACCGGACCCTGGACTCCCTCAGCGTCCCCGCAGTGGTCCAGGGGCGGCGCACGGACGTCCTGGCCGCCAACCGGCTCGCTCACGCCCTCTACACCGACTTCGAAGCCCGACCCCGCCGCGAACGCAACTTCGCCCGCTTCGTCTTCCTCGACGAGGCCGCCCGCGCGCTGTACGCCGACTGGGAGCGGGTCGCCGGCGACTGCCTGGCCATGCTGCGCCTGTACGCCGGGCGTCACCCCGATGACCCGCAGCTCACCGAGCTGATCGGGGAGCTGTCCCTCCACAGCGACGCCTTCCGCCGCATGTGGGCCGACCACCACGTCGTCGCCCACACCACCGGCACCAAACGCCTCCGCCACCCGCTCGTCGGCGACCTCACCCTCGACTACCTGGTCCTGGCCGTCGAAGGCGACCCCGAACAGACCCTCACCATCTACACCCCCGAACCCGCCTCCCCCTCCGCCGAAGCCCTGGCCCTCCTCGCCAGCTGGACCGGCACCTCTGCTTCTCGGCCGCAGGCTTCCGAAGAGACACACCACCGGGCCGGCTGACCCGAGAGCTCCCGACACGCAACGGCACCGAACCCCAGCGGGATCTGCCGGACGCCGACCCTCAGCAGCGGCGCGACCTCGAGCGCGCCGGGCGCTACCAGTACGAGCTGTACGTCGAAGGCGAGCTGCTCTACTCCTCACCGGAGCTGACCCTCCGCGAGATCCGGCGAGACGGCGACGGCGCCCTGGTGGTGACCGGATCCCCCTGACCAGGCAAGGACCCCCAGCGGTGACCGCCAGCCACCCGCACACGACGCTCTCGGCAGCGAGGCCGGGTCCGGCCGCCCCTGTGTCGCTCGTGCGGGCGGGATGCCGCCGAACGTTCCTCCCGCCTGGTGGGCCTTGATGTATTGGACTGTCGGAGCAGGGCGGAGCAGGGGAGCAGGACGTTAGCCGGATACAGCACGGGGTGCGCCGTCGAACTGGGGTGCGCGTGACGGACTGGGACGACATCGAGTGGGTGGTGTGGCGCCTTGAGGTCCGGGATCCTCAGCAGCTCGCGGGCGAGGAATCAGACCTGGACGAGCGCACCCAGGAGACGATGACGGAGCTCGCGGCCTCGCTGGGCTGTGTGTACGAACACTGCGTCGATACCGACACCTACCCGGACGGCACGCCGTACTACGCCTGGTGGGTCCGCCTGCCCGCAGCCGAGCATGCCCGACACGGCACGGACGGCCTCCCGCACGCTCTTGGCCCGCTGCGCCAGCAGTACCTGACCACCCAGCTGCCCGACGGTTTGAAGTGGGAGATCACGCCGGACCGCGAGTACACGGTCGACCACGCCGGCAGCGCGGCCCTGCGGGCCGCCTACGACGATCTGATCGCCCCGTTCGAGCGCGCCCTGATCCCGCTGCGCCGGGACGGGGCCGATGCTCTCGATCCGCGGGCGAAGGTCTGGAAGTGGGAGGAGAACCTCCTGGTCGGCACGTTCGACCTGTGGCTGTGCGACGACCCGGACCGCCCGCACACCTGGATCGTCGTCACCGTCGGCCTGTGGACCGAACCGCAGCTCTTCAACGAAGAGCCCGCAGCCAGCCTCGGCCACTTCGACTTCACCCCGCACCACCCGCTGCTCTTTCTGCCCCGCCCGCCGGCCCCGGCGACCTTCACCGCCCGCGCGGAGTCCGGCTCGTTCCCCGGCAAGAGCACCTCCAGGACGAAGGCTGCCGACGCCATCGGGACAGCTCACCAGTGGACGGCCAACGACCCCCACGTCCTGGCCGAGCGGGTCGCCCGCGACCTCAAGCTGCTGTGGCCGCATCTCACCGGCCCGGAAAGGAGCTGACGATGGCCTCGTACGCGAAGGACCCGCGTTGCACCGCCATGGCCGAAGCCCTCGTGCCCCTGCTGCGCCGCAACTGCCCGGAAGGCGCCGGCGGATTCGGCGGCTCGTACCAGGTGAACCTGGACGATGAGGAGGCCGTCGGATTGGGCGGGGTGGAACTGATCCGGGCCGCGATGCGTAAAGCGGCCCGGCAACTCGGCTGGAAGGTCACCACGATCGGGATGATCGGCACCCGCCACGGCACCATGGTCGTCGTCCAGGACGTGCGCGAGGTGCCCGAGGAGCACCAGGCCGTCCTCAACGATGCCATGAACGACCGGATGCGAGCCGCGCTGCACAAGGTGTGGGGTGACCAGGGCCCGGCCCCTGTCCAGCGCGGCTCGGTGGCCTTGATGACTCAGGAGTTCCGCGCGGCCGTTGCCACGGGCAGCGCCTAGCGCTGTACCGCCCCTGACCTGCCAGAACATCGGCCGAACCGCGGCCACAGCACCGGCCCCGGACTTCAAGAGGCCCGGGGTCCGGTCACGGTGCTGGAAGGCGGTCAGGGGCTGACCGGGGCGGTATGGGGGATCGTCACCGGCCTTGCCCATTTCATGCCGAGTTCTCGTAGTGCGCCCAGCTGTTCGGCGCTGAGTTTGTCGCGCCTGGTTTTGGTGTTGGATACCCATACGCCCAGCTTCACGGTCACCGGCTCGTCCTGGCCGTCGACCGTGATCTGTTCGCTGTGGCCCCTTGGTACGGGCCGGTGGGCGCCTTCCCGCTGCACCCACTGCGTGAGGGCTGTCAGGCCGCGTTGGAATGCCTGCTGTGCCTTGTTCGTGCCCTTCGTCGCACGCGCCGCCGTCGGGGCGGGGGCCGGCTCCTCGACCGGCTTGATGCCTAGCGTGGTCAGCCGCTGCTGCTGCTCGGTCGACAGCAGCTTCCAGGTGGCCGGGTTCTTCTGCCGCTGAAGCCACCGCCCGATGTCGTCGCCGTCGAAGGTGACGCCGGGTTCGATGGCCGGCAGGACGCCGCCCGCCTCGTCGGTGGCGAGGTCGGCGAGGACGCGGTAGTGGCGCTGCCAGTCCAGCGGCCACGGGCAGTTCCAGTCCTCGTCGATCGCGGCGAGCTGCTGCGCGCGCACGGCGGCCCGGTCCGGGTCCTTCCCGAGACCGCCCTTCCGTCGCAGGTTCGCCATGTGCTGGCCGACCGGCACTGTCGCCTCGCCTTCGCCCCACACGGCGTCCTGACGGGGCGCGAGGTGCCCGGTCGCCCGCCGGTAGGACCGGAGCGCGGCGAGTTTGTTCTCCCAGGCCTCCTCGCCCGGCTCCCACACCATTCCGGCCTCCGGCAAGTCGAGCAGGGTCTTGCGCCGCTCCTCGAGCTCACCGGCCCGCAGCGCCTTCCTCTGCTGGTGGACCCACCGCCCGAGGGGAAACGCCTTCGTCGCCCCGACTTCGGCCTCGACGTCATACGGGACGGCGTAGAGCCCGGTGATCTCGTTCTCCTTTCGCCACCGGAGCAGGGCCTGGTAGCCCTCCAGCCATACCAGTGACTCGGGCCGGTAGACCCGGGTGCGCAGGAACGCCGCGATGGTCGCCGCGTCGCGCGGGCTGGAGAAGTGCAGCAGCGCGGGCTCGGCCGCCGACTCGGCGCCAGCGTCATGCTCCTGGTCCTCGCGGTCGCCCTCGCCGCCGGCCCCGACGATCCGCCCGTCCTCGTCCCGCCGGATGTGGATCTTGCGCTTCCCGCTCGTGAGCGCGCGGGAGGCGAGTTGTTCGACGAGTCGTTCATCATGCGAGCGCAGGCCCTGGAGGACCGCTACAAGGGGGCGGAACGAGGCGGAGGCGACCATGTCGGTGGGGTCCTCGCCGGGCTCCAGAAACACCGGCACGATGATCCTGGCGACCTTCGTTCTGCCGTCCTTGTTGAGCCGGAGCGCGCGGCCGATGTTCTGCACGATCTCGACCTGGGAGCCGCGGGTGTCGGCGAAGCAGACGGCCTCGACTCCCCGCTCGCCGGTGATGTCCACGCCCTCCCCGAGCACCCGCACGGACGCGAGGAACGCCCGGTGCACACGCCGGTTGTTCGCGTCGATGCCGCCTGCGAACTGGCGCAGGACCTCGCGCCGCTCGGTGACGAGGTGGTCGCCGCACAGCCACGCAGCCCACACGCGGTCGGGGGGTACGTGGCGGCCGCCCTCGAGTTCGTAGAACTCCGCGTCGATGGAGGACTTCGGCAGCTTCTCCGCAGCGGCCAGGTCGGCGTCGGAGGCGTCGTTCATGTACAGCGCGGCGGCGGTCTCGGGCAGCTTCTCCGCGAACGCGGCGGCTTCCTCGACCTTCTGGTGGAACGTCATGACCGTGCGGAGGTTCCAGGCGGCGGCGTGTTCCAGGAGGGCGGTCTGAAGCAGGGCCAGGCGCCGGCCCCGCCGCGCCTCCTCGGACTCCCCGAGAACCGGTGAGGGGTCGCGGATCTCGAGCACGTCGATCTCGAACCCGGCGAGGATGCCGCGTTCGATCGCCTCGCTCAGTCCGAGCTCGGCCAGCCACGCGCCGTAGGTCCCGTTCGGGTCGTCGGCCATGGTCGCGAGCTCCGCCTCCTGGCCGCCGGTGCCCTTCTGCGGCCGGGGAGCGGCGAGGATGCGTGGGGTGGCGGTGAGGTAGAGCCGGAAGTCGGCCGGGATGCGGGCGTTGTCGTGGATGGCCGCCCACGGCCGACCAAGATCACCGGCGGTTCCGTGTGCCTCGTCCACGATGGCGAGGTCGAAGCCTGCCATCTGCTGCCCGTAGAGGCTGTGAGGTCTCACTGATGTTGCTGTGACCGCCGGGTTGCCTGCCTGCACTACCGCAAGTCGGCCGAGATGGGTTCCAGGAACCCCTTGTGAGGGCCCTGAACTGTGGTGTTGCAGGTCGGATGAGACTGCTTCAGGTCTATTGAGAATGCTTATAGGACGGTCCCGGGGGAGTAGTCGGTGCACCGGTTCGTGCGTCCCATAGGGCGCAGACGCTGGCCCCAAAACAGCGCTCTGCGCGATTGACTGATCCAACGCAGCCGAGACGTGCTCGTCGGCGCAGGTAAGTTGAAACTAACGTGCCTATGGACGAAGCTTTATCGAGCTCACAGTTCGCACGGCACGATTGACGTACGAGAGGACGGGACGATCCATGAGCTGATCAGCGACGCCTGGTGGACGCCCGCGCCGACCTTCGACGCGCCGTGTAACCCCGGCCGCCGAGCGTCCTGCCTGGCGAGCAGGGCGCCCCGCGCTGCACGCGTTCACCAGGCGCGCTTCGGAGTCTATGGCTGGGGCGCTGCTGGCCGTGGGAGGGCTGGGTCAGCGTTTGACCCGGTTACGGATGGCCAGGACCGCCAGGCCCAGAAGGACGGGCTCGGTCACACGGGACGCCATCTCGATGTAGGTGCCGGCGGTTGTCAGGTCCTGGCCGGAAGAGCGGAACACCACGGAGTTGAGCGTGACGTTGAGGGCCTTCTCGAAGCGCTCGCTGGTGAACCTTTCCCCCGTGGGGTTCTGCGGATCAGCCTTGTCAATCTTGAAAGTGACCTTGCCTCCGTCGCGCGGCACGGTGCCGGTCGCTTGCAGTCTCGGGGAGTCCTTCGGGAGCCCGAAGCCCATGAGCAGCACGATGGTGACGATCATGGCGGCAGCGAGCCAGCCCAGGGCCCGAGAGGCGCGCAAACCATAACCGGACAGTAGCCAGTAGCCCCACAGCAGCCTGCGTTCGCCAGGCGCCGTGCCGCCGCGGTCATGGCGGCGCATCTCCATCTCGCCGTAGTAGAAATCGGCAGCGCCAGGCTCGTTCTTGCCGTCCTCGAAGGCTTTGCGCAGCTGTCGGTAGAGCGCGGCCGCGTCTTCCGGGTCGGGAGTGCGGTCGGGGTCAGGGTGGTACGGACCGGGGCGCCAGTTTCGAAGTGAGGGTGGACGGGCCGGGAGCGGGGTGGGTTGGCTGGCTCTGTGTGCGCGCCAGTGGTGTTCCTCGGCCAGGGTGCGGCGCCTGGACCATCGCAGGGGCACTAGTCCGTGGCGGTGCCAGCCAATTGGGGGGTGGGCGAAAGTTGTGCGTCCATCCATGTGGAGCTGGTCCAGATGCACCGCGCCGGCGAAGCGGCACTCGGAGAGGTCCATGTCCGTCAGGGCCAGGTGTGCTGCGTCCACGCCGCTGAGGCTGGTCACCTTCACATCGGGGTCTTGGCTAGCCAGAACCTCTTCGGACAGCATGTCCTCCTCTAGGCCGGTGAAGGGGACGGGTTCGGCCGTCACGGTGACTGGGTACTCCATCACCGCCCCGGTCAGGTCCACCTTGGCGTAGCGCAGCCGCAGCGCAGCTGCGGATGCCCAACGTGTCCGCTGGAGCGACAGCTCTCGCGCGGCGATTGCCATCGTCACCGGCGCGTCGAACACTGCGAGATCCAGTCTCACCCTGCTGCCGCATGCCATGGGCCCAAGCCACGGGGCGGACTTGAATCGAGCCCCGCTGAATGTAGCGTTGCCGGTGAAGGTCGCCCCGGGAAACTGGACTGGGCCGCTGAAGGTCGCCATGCGGAAGCCGGCGTCACCGGTGAAGTTCGCCCTGCCGAACGAAGCAGCGTCGCTGAAGGTCACCCAATCGAATTCGGCCTCACCGGTGAAGGTTGCCCGCGTGAACCCAGCGGTGCCAGTGAAGGTTGCCACGCGGAACGAGACGTTGCTGAAGGTAGCCTCTTCGAACCAGGCGGCGTTGGTGAAGGTAGCCCCGTCGAACCGGGCAGGACCGAGGCGGGGGTGTCCGGTGACGGGGTCGCGCAGGCCGACAAGCAGCTGGGCCAGCAGGTCTTCGCTGAACGGTGTGCCGCGGTGGTCGATTGCGGCACCGGGGGTCAGGCGGGTGAGGTAGTTGGTGCGGTCGGTAGCGGTCAGGTGGGCGAGGCATGCGGTGTGACCGGCGACGAGGACCCCGTGGCAGCCGACCGGATTTTCCGTGGTTGCGCCGTAGCCGCAGTAGGGCCATGCCGGCGGCGGACTCGATTGCGGTTCGGCGGTTGCAGACGTCATGCCTCAAGGACAATTGAGGCGGCCGAAGAGTTGCCCTCCGATTAGGTTCTGTCCGGCCGATCATGTCCGGAGCCAGATGATGGTTGCCGCGACGGTGACGGTACCCAGGTAGACATACGCACGCTTGTCATACCTCGTGGACACGGCACGGTAGTTCTTGAGCTTGTTGATCGCTCGTTCCACGGTGTTGCGCTTCTTGTACCGCTCCTTGTCGAAGCCGGACGGGCGACCCCCTGCCCGGCCCCGGCGAACGCGGTTCACAGCCTGGTCACTCTTCTCGGGAATGACGTGGCGGATGCCTCCTCTCCGCAGGTAGCGACGGATCCGCCGGTTACTGTAGGCCTTATCGGCGCTCAGGCTGTCCGGTGTTGTGCGCGGGCGGCCCGGCCCGATACGAGGCACCCGAATGCGGTCCATGACCGGCTCGAACTGCGTGCAGTCCGCTCGCTGGCCCGCCGTCAGCATCAGTGACAGTACGCGGCAACGACCGTCGGCACTCAGGTGGACCTTGGTGGTGAAGCCTCCTCGGGACCGACCGAGCGCCTCACCTCCCGCACCACCTCCACCAGGCGGGGGCACAGTCTCGCCCGTGACCTTTCGCTCTGGTGTGTCATAGCCGCAGCCCCTTTTGACGTGGCGGGCGGCGCGGCCTTCCGGGCGCCGGCCGCGTGCTGGTGGGCACGGATAGAGGTGGAGTCAACCGAGACGTCCCAGTCGATCCCGCCGGCGGCATCGACCTGGGCCTGCACCTGCTGGAGCAATCGCTCCCAGGTTCCGTCGGCTGACCAACGCCGATGGCGCTCGTAGATGGTCTTCCACGGGCCGTAGCGTTCCGGTAGGTCACGCCACTGCACGCCGGTCCGCACCCGGTGCAGGATGCCGTTGACCACCTGACGGTGATCGCGCCATCGCCCGCAGCGGTTGTTGCCTGTCGGTAGAAGCGGCTCCAGACGTCGCCACTCCGCCTCTGTCAGATCCCCCCGACCAGTCATACAACGGCCAACGAATCGGTGGGCAGCATGGGTACGGTCAGCACCTGCGATGCCACCACGCCAACTCCGGATCTGCCAACGGCTCGTGATGCGTTCGCCCGAGGAGTAACACGTCCAGGCGCTCCACCTGTGCCTGGAGTTCGCCGGCGGCCCTTGGCGGAAGCATGAACAGAGCGTCTTGCAGCTTGTCCCGGGCCCACCCCTCGCCGCAGCAGGAGCAGGTGAACTCAGCCTCCCACTGTCTCCACCGGCGCTTGGTTCCGTGGACGCGCACGGACCACACGCTCAGCGCCACTGCCACGATGCCCGGAGACAATCGCTCCCGTTCAAGTACACGGATGGCGGCGTTCGCCGCTCCTGACAGACCCGGGACATCGCGATACCGCACCCAGGGTCGTCCCCAGCCGCGTTTCCGCGACCGAAGTGAAGCTGGTGTTCTACGCGGCACGGCCCCTTCGGATGCAAGTCATGGACCGCATCCTCTCACAGCCCAAGATCGGCCGGACAGAACCTAGTTGAGGCCGCTGGCAAGACCGTCAGACTTCGATGCTGACGCCGAGGTCCGTGACCAGGCCCTTTAGTCCGGTGTTGTACCCCTGGCCGACAGCCCGCACCTTCCAGTCTGAGCCATGCCGGTAGATCTCCACGGCGATGGCGACGGTCTCGCCTGAAGCGAAGGGAGTCGGCTCGAAGGACAGTCTGTTGCCGCAGGGTTGGGCGATCTCCGCCCGCCATGCAGTGTGCCGATCAAAGACAGCTGTGGGTTGGGCTTCGAGGTCGATGCTGGTGATGACTGCCACGGTGTGTACGTCGCCCGGAATTTCGACCAGGTCCGCGGTGACGGTGTCGCCGCCGGTGCGGACTCCGTCGTGGTGGGGATGGTTGTAGAAGACGAGATCGTGGTCGCTGCGCACCTTGCCTTGGCGGGTGAGCAGGACGGCGGAGACGTCGACGGGCGCCCCGGTGGCGATGAGGCGGACCGTTACCGGCTCGACTCGGAGAAGGGCGTTGGACCCTTTGTCGAGCGCGTCCCCGCGATCGTACTGCCCGCCTAGAGCGGTCTGGGTGACATCCCTGTCGGTTGCCGTGGCAGGGCTGGTGCCGATCAGGTCGGCGATCGTGTGCTGGAAGATGGGCCAGCCTTCGACTTCTCCGCCTGGCCAGGGCCAGGCCAACCGCTGAGCACCGAACTGCTTCGGGGCGGGCGGATGCCCGAGAGCCTCGCAGAGCTGCACATAGCGCAGGCTTTCGACCGCAAGGCGGCTGAGCTGCCACTGGCGTTGCGCTTCCTCGGGCTGGTTCATGCGCAGTTCGCTATCGACCGGCGCGCCGCCGAGCGCGGTGTAGACGCGGTGCGCGAAGAGGAGGGCGTCATCCGGTAGTAGTCGAGCTGGGTGTTGTTGCTGAGCGGCGGGGGGTTCTCCGATCGCGGTGTAGAGAGCGCCGAGGTCGCCGCCGGTCCATTGATTAGCCGCGCTAGTCGCGACCTGGGCGAACTGGATCAAGGTGGGCGGCCGGCCTTTCGCGGCCACAAACCGGTGGTGGGCCCGCGCGACGTCTTCCAGCGCGCTGCGCCAACGTTGCTCCAAGTAGGCGTCGAGATATTGCTCGGTCCAGGCACGGCGATGGCGGGTGATGATGTCACGCAGCCGCTCGAAGCCTTCGCGACGGCTGCCGCTGCTGAGGCTCGACGTCATGGTAAAAGTTCCGATGGGTGTGTCCACCTGGGTCTCGGCTCGCTCGTGGCTGATCTCCTCGTGCGGCCCCAAGCCCATCTCGGCAACGCGAAGGTCCTCGAACAGACCCTCATCGACCGCGCAGCCCGCGGTGCGCAGGGCGGTGAGAGGGCGGCTGTAGTAGTCGGGGGCACCGGACAGGGGCGTGCGGGAGTAGGGGCCCTCGCACACGAACCAGGCAGTGAGGGCGATGCCGTGCCAGAACTCCAGGGCGGGGCCGAATGCTTGCGCCATCAACTGATGGGGGCGGGGGTTGCTGACGATGCTGCGGGGATGGCGCTGCAGCGTCATCGACTGCCACAGGCGATTCACTTGTTCGTTGACGGAAGCGGGAAGCACCTGCCGGTACAACTGCTGAGCAACGCCCTGGTGACTCTCCCAGGGCAAGTCCATGACCTCATTATCGACGAGCCCCCACAGCGACTGCATGCCGGGCCTTTGGACGGCATGCGCATGGTCGAAGGACATCCACCAATTCCGTAAGGCGGCGGCGCGTTCTTCGACAGGGGAGAGGGAGGTCGGGCCACCAACAAAGGCCGCAAGCATGGCGTGGATCTCGCCCTCCGGGACGCCTGTCTCGGACGCCATGTCGGCCGCCTGGGCGGACATCCCCACATACAGGCGCGGTTCGGGCAGCGCGGTAATGACTTCCTCGTCCGGGTGCGGTGGCACCTGCAGGTAGTCCAGCACAGCCAGCCAGTCACCAGCGAAGTAGCCCGAGACGACCGGCTGCAGTGCCCGGGTCAGTACCCGGCGGGCCAGCGCGGTGCCGGCCTTGCCCTTGGCCTTCTTGGCGAAGCCGGCCATTAGGGCCTGCGTCTGCTGGATGCGACGACGGGTGACGAGTTGGAGAGGGTCAGTGGCGGCGAGGGCGTCCAGAAGCTCAAGTCGGGCGCGTTGCTGCCCAAGCCGGTCCAACTGACCCCAGCCGCCGCCGAAGCGGAACGCCTCGAGCGTGTCCTGGTGCAGGCCCAGCGAACGGTAGCGTTCCTCAATGCCGGACCACTGTTGCAGCTGATCTTCGACCGACCCGGCTGGCCCCGCTGCCCGCACCCGGACCGGCTCCAGCAGCGTCTCGAACAACGGCACAAGCAGCGTCCACAGCAGCACCGCGTCAGCACCCTCCAAGACGCTGACCCGGGCCGTGTCATCGTCAGCCAACGTCATGGCGTGGGCGGGACGTTCACGCAGCAGATGCGGCAGGTTGACCGACCCGGCCTTTACCGAGAACTTCTGCGGCAGATACCACGCTCCCCGTCGCTGCTGCTCCCGTACCCCGAATGTATCCGCGCACCAGGTTTTCTCCGGCCCGCTGAGTCCCAGCACCTCAACACTGTCCGCAGCCTGAGACCCTCTGCCGCTGACTATCGCAGCCACTCTCTGGCCGTTCAACGCAGCGGCAAGCAACCGGGCCGCGAGTGCGTCGAGCTCGGCAAACCGCTGCCCCTGCCCAGCAGCCGCCTCCAGGGCGAGCCCGTCCTCGGGGGACGCGTCGATGGCAGGCTGCCACCAACGCGACTGGTCACTGGCCACCGGTCATCCTCCGCATGTACTCGACGAACTGCTCAAACGGCAGCGGAGCCGCCGTGTTCTGCGCGTATACGGCGTAGCGCTGGGCCATCAACTGCATCTCCCGCTCTGCCCGCCGAGCCTCCACCCGATCCAGGTCATGCACGACGCGCTGTTCGACACGCCCCTGCTCGTACAGCACGAACGCATCAGCGCCGCCGCCCGGCAGAGCACCTTCAGGTGCCCCTTCTCCGGAGTCGTCGCCACCGTGCAGCTGTGCTTCCAGCCTGTCGGTGTCGATTGGCGGGACGCTGAGCAGCACCGCTGGATCCATGTCGTTGTCCGCGCACATGGCCTCTAGATGGTCCTCAAGGCCAAGCTCGGCATGACAGACCACGTCCAGGTACTGCTGGGTGGCGGTCAGGTTGGGATGCCGCAGCACGCGCACACCGCGCCCGATGAACTGGTAAAACTCACCAAAGCTGCCGTAGGGACGCATGGGTACGACCAGCGTGATGGGCGGGAAGTCGTAGCCCTGGCCAAGCATGCGCAGCTGCACGATGCCCTGTAAATCTCCTGAGTCGGACTCGAAACGGCGCCGTGTTCCTGCGATCGCCGACGCCGGCATGCTGTGGTGCAGTGTGGCGCAGGGGATGCCGTACTCCTCGGCGATCCGGGTGATCTGCTGAGCGTGGGCCTCGCCCATCGCCGCAAATAGAACCCGGGGTTTGACCGGCGCCAGCAGCTTGGCCTGGGCATCCAGACAGGCCCGCGTCACGGCCATCACACGCCGGATCGGTGCAACGGATTGCGCGGTGATGCGGGCCATCTTCCGCTCGTCCCCCAGCACAGCCAACAGAGCATCACGGCCCATGATCTGCTCGCGACGCCCGTCGGGCCACACTGCCTCATACACTGTCGTCGCCACATCCGGGGCGAACCGGTGCACACGCAGGTTCTTCGCCGATCCGTCCGCGACGGAGTCCACCAGCCGGTAGCGGTAGACGACATCAGCGTCGATCGGTTTGCCGTCCAGACGCTGGAAGCACGCCGACATCAACAGCGTGCGCGCTCCCTCAAAGTGGGCGAACAACCGCTGGTAGGAAGCACTGGCCGCAATGTGCGCCTCGTCGACGACGATGAAGTCGACATCCTCCGGCTCCAGCTTGGCCAGCAGGTCCCCCTCCTCTTCGCCGGTGCCCAGCGCGTGGAAGTTCGTGACCAGCACGTCCGCGGCCAGCAGCTGCTGCCGGCTCACACGGCTGATCTGGCCATCGTTCGCATCCAAGACCAGCGTGGTCGGAGGACGGGAGCCCGGCAGCAGCGGACCACCAGCCAGCCCGTACAGCACGTTGCCCGGCATTCCCGGATCGAGTGCCTTGGCGAACGTGCCGCGGATGACCGAGCCCGGAGTGACCACCAGCGCACGCTGTCTGCTGAAGGACAACGCGGCTGCCACCCCCAGCGCGGTCTTGCCAGCCCCGACCGCCATCACCGTGGCCGCGTGCCTGCCCACGGAGGCGTAGTAATTGGCCAGCGCTGCCAGAGCCTCGTCCTGACAGGCCCGTAACGGTCCCCTAGCCACTGAGCCGCGCACACCGGTGAAATAGGACGCATCTGCAGGTGTCCTGGAACTCAGAGGCGGATCGGCCGCCCGCAGAGGATCCCCCACCATCTCCGGGGCCGCGATGCGCGGTGCGGCGACCACCAACGGTGCGAGCGCCGCGTCCTGGCGCAGCAGCGCTTGCAGTTGGGCGACGCAGCGCGCGGTGTCCAAGCGCACCGCATCATAGGAGAACCGCAGCACCGTCAGTCCGGTGGCGGCCAGATCGTTCTGCCGAAGACGGTCGTAGGTGAAGGCGGCCCGGTCACTGTGGAAGGTGAACCCGTCCAGCTCGACAGCCATTTGCAACGACTCACCCGCGATCAGGTAGTCCAGCCGGTAAGTGCGTTCATTCACCGTCACCGGATGCTGGCTGCGCACGTGCGCCACGATGCTCCGATCCACGGCTGGGGTGAGAACCCAGCGCAGGAACGCCTCTTCCAGATAGGAGGCCGAGGGGATGAGCTGCTCTAGTCCAGTGCTCATGCCCATCCGCCGACCTCAGCCTCGGCGACCAACGCACTAACCCTCTCTGACAGCCGGGCCACTGCGTCCTCGCTCTGCCCGCAACGAGCCAGCCGCCGCGCCACACTGAGGGCCTCTGCAAGGGCGCCCTCGCGTTCCAGCAGTGCAATGAGCCGGGGCACGGACGTCACCCGTACGAACGACTCTGGGACGGGGCCAGCGTCGAAGGACACTGCGTGCGGCGCTGCCTCCATCAACTCTAGGTCCAGCACAGCGAACACCTCAAGCAGCTCAAGCCCTTCGGGGTATGAGCGCCGCCCGCTCCAAAGGCGGCTGACCGCGTCCTGGAGGACGAAGTGGTAGTCCATAGCCTCGCCAGGAAGCTCCAGCGCTTCCCAGACGTGGTCGACCAGCTGGAATCCGCTCACTTCGCGGGGCACGTGCCGACTGGCCGGCGCTGCCGACGTGCTGCCATCAGCGGTCGGCCACATCGGTAAGCCGGACGACACCTTGGGACGGAGATGTGCCTCCAGCAACGTCTCGCGGACGACACCAGGGCTGCCCGTGAACCGCAGCCCGGGAATCGCCGCCATTCGCTCAAACCACCTTGCCACGTTCCCCGCTCTTCCCGCTCACGGCGCCTGCCGTCAGGCTACTTCCACAGCCCTTGCTGCACGCCTGGCCCTATGTAAGTCCACATCCTGGGGCTCTCCTACAGCAGCTGAACCCGCGCCCGAATGCCCACCGGCTCCAGCAAACGGTGAATCCCACTCGTGTAGCCATCCGTCCGGGTAGTGAGTAGCGCTCCCCTACCCATGTGAGAGAGCGAGACCCGCCCGCGCGCTCCGCTAGTGGTGGCGCAGCTGCAGCCGGGCGGAGAACGCAGCGCGGCACCATGACGATCAGAGCATGACGGTGCTCCGATCAGTGATTCACCCAGCCCCGTTGCCAATGCCGAACGACCTGTCAGACGATTTCGCAGTGAACGATCCCTCCCGCCAGCCGAACCATGGCACGCGTCTACTCGGACCGAATTTCGCCCGCCGTAACCGACCGGATCCGACCACCAAGAGCGAAGACTCCGGACAGTGGGTGGCCTTGGACGAATCAGGCTGGGACGGTGACCAGCTCTACGGCCGGCCCCGCAGCCGGTACCTGTCCATCGGAACGGTCGCCATCAGTGACGACGAGGCCGCACCGATCGTCGATGAGATACGCGCGGCGACGCGCCTGCTGGCAGCCGAGGTGAAGTTCTCCAAGGCACTCACCGGGCCACGCAACGGCCCGCGCCGCTCCGTCCTGGCCAAGATGCTCGCACCCGGCGAGGTGCTGCACGGCCGGGCAGCGGTGTACCTGGTCGACAAGCACTACTTCATCGTAGGCAAGCTGATTGATCTCTTCGTCGAGGAAAAGGAAGCCAAGCAGGGGCGCGACATCCGCAACACCGACCGCGCTCGCCAGATGGCGCGAGGCCTCTTCACTGAAGGCCCCCGGGCTCTGGGGCCGGAGCTTTTCGGGCGACTGCTGTCCACCACCGTCGCCTTCGCTGCGGCGAAGAACCACGACCAGAGCGTCACCGTTGATGCCTTCCACGATGTCGTCGAAGAAGCATGGACGCGCTCCACCCGACGCAAGGCCTCCGAGGCCCTGGCCATCCTGCGCACCACGAGGGAAGAGGCAGCGGAATACCTGCGCGACGCCCATGGACCTGACGCGGTCCTTGCACAGTCGCTCGAACCGCTCATCCCGGCGACCGCTGCGATCACTGCCAACTGGTCGAGGAGGCTGGGGCGGGTCAATTTCCTGCTCGACGACCAGCGCGCCATGACCGACGCCAACCTCGACCTCATCGAGGACGATGCACGCGGCCGCACACATCCGGACTTCCGCTACCTCTCCCACGGAGTCCATCTCGGTGAGCTTGTGCGAGGCAGCTCGAAGGAGCACCCGTCACTCCAGCTTGCGGATCTGGTCGCAGGCGCCGGATTCGCCGTGGCCGAGCGCCACGACGGCCAGGTGAACCCGGCTGGCGACGACCTGTACGAGGCCATCGTTCCTCTGATCGACCCGGCAGGGCTGCTCTCGCACGACGATCCGGGCCGGTTCGCCTTCTCCGGGGCCCGGCCCGTCGGCTGAGGGGCCATCCAACGGGCCCCTGCTGCGGCCGGGGATGCCCGAGAATGCACGCAGTCGAGCTCAGGCAGCCATGAGTCGTCGAGGGTGTCGAAGATACGGTCGAACGTCTAGGCGTGCGTGGCAGGGACGAGGAGGTAGGGCGTCCCGGAGCCGGCAGTGGTTCGGGGGCCTTCCTGCCCGAGACCGAGGGCGTCAGAAGGGGTGAGGAGGTCGAGATTGTCGAAGACGTAGTAGAGAGGGAGCTGGGTCCAGCGACGAGCGAAGGTGGGCGGTGACGGCGGCTCGTTCGATGACGTGACGCTGGCTGGTCTGGCTGGTCATGCGGCTCTTGCAGTCGATCAGGACGACCTGCCGCCTTGTGCGGCGATGAGGTCGGGTGTCCAGCGCAGTAGCTGGTGTGGTGCTGGGCGAGTCGAACGGGCTCGCCCATGACGCCCTGCCTCCAGGAGCCCATGCCGCGGTCACGGGCCGCGACGGGAGCCGAGGCCGTCACAGGCGGCCTGAGACAAGACAACGCTGCTTCGGCAAGCGGTTACGAAATGGATGACAGCTCCCGCGAGCAGCCCAGGACGGTCATGCCCTATGAGAGCTGGGGCATGACCGCCCGTGGCATGTCAGAGCCTGCGGGGCGACCGGGCTTGACCGCCACTAGCAGCAGCTCGTGGGCGGCTATGCCTGTCCCTTGGCGTCTGGCCGGGGCTGCGGTGTCGCACTGTGTTGTGCGCTGGGCTGTGGTGGCAGACCCCAGTCGAGGACGTGTAGGCCCGTGCTGAAGATCAGACCAGCTTCCAGGTTCAGGAGCTGGATAGGAGAGCGGTTGTGACGTTGCAGCCATGTGCGGCGCCGCTGCTGTTCCGTCTTGCTCAGATCGTGCCAGCGGTCATAGTGGACGCCGGGCGCCCTGCCTGGGTTCTCGCGGGCCCAGGATCGGATGAGGGGGGTTTCGTCCGGTGCGGTGTGCAGGGTGATGAGGGCCCATGCGGTGTCGTACGACAGTGAGGGCCCGTGGCGTTTCATGAGCCGAAGGGCGCGTAGCTGTCGCAGAGGCGCAAGGAGCCATCGTGCGGTGCGGGGCTTCATGGAGGTGTGCTCCCGGTCTCGAGTGGGGTGCGCCAGCGGTCGGCAGCGTCCCTGAGGCTGTGGTGGCCCAACGTCTGCAGGGTCTGGGTGAGGGCCTGGAGGAAGATTTCGCGTTGCTGAGGTGTGTGGAGGTCGGTCAAGAGCTGCTCGGTGAAGCGCAGGATGTCGCTGCGGATGCCGTCGCTCTCGGCCTCGTGAGGCGGCGCCAGACCCTGTAGAGCCGTGGTGAGGGTGTCGAGGTCCTTGAAGCGGTCGGGAAACTGGGTGATCCACCACACTCGGCGCAGGTCAGGGTCTGCCAGTACGCGCTGCAGGTGAGCCAGGCGGTCCAGTTCCTCCTCGTGCGCCAGGCTCATCGCCTGCTGCCGGCGAGCATGCTCTTCGGCCAGTTCGCGGTCGCGGGACGTGGCTTCCAGGCGCGCCCTGCCGACGCACTTCAGACCGGGCGCGGCACAACTCCACTTCCCCAGAGCGGTATTGACTGCATCTTGCGTGGCGGCGAGGTCGAGAACGGAGTGCTGCCGCAGGACTTTCGCGGCGTCCCGGCGCAGATGGTCTCTTGCCGTTGCTACTGGGTCGTGAAGGTCTGGATGCTCTGCTTGTGCCCAGCTCCAGGCGCCGTCGATACGGACTGTGAAGTGCACGGCCTTGAGGCGGCTCGCCATCCGCTCGTCCAGCAGGACGAGCGGATGGGACTCCTAGGCATCGGCCGCACACGGCGCGGGCAGCGCGGGCGTGCGGCGGCGCCATGGCAGGAAGGTCACGTCTGCGTCGGGTAGGTGTCACCACCAGCGTTGGAAGCGGATGCCACAGGGGAGGATGTCTGTTCGTCGATCAGGCGGTGGAATAGTTTCCTGCGCCGTATCCGGCCCAGGTCCGAGGTGCTGGAAGTGCCCACCAGGACGCTGGCTGCTCCTGCCTCGTGGAGGTGCCCGCGTAGCACCGCAGCCGTGATCGGCATGAGCAGGGTGTCCGGCAGCGCGGGGGAGTCCAGCCAGTCGGCGAGACGGCTGTGGGCTTCTGTCGCCGTGGAGGGGTCTTCCAGGGGCGGCCCGCCAGCCCCGGATGAAGAGTTGGTTGATCAGCTCCACAGTGGGGTCACCGGTGGGCTCCTGCGCCGAAGGCAGGAGAGCGGTATCGGTGACGTCGGTCAGTGCCAGGAAGGTGCTGGTTCCGGCCTTGCGTGTCGTACTCTCCGGGGACTCGGCCCACTGGATGATCTCCGACAGCACCAGGATGCGCTGCTCCGGCGCATTGGCCAGTGCCCGCACCGCATCGGCGACCGCCTCGCTGGCCAGGTCATCGCTGCGGGCGGCAAGGATGCGCAGTCGGGTCAGGGCGATGCGCGGGTACTTCTGGCCCAACTGTCCGGCACAGATCTCGGCAACGGCCGAGACCAGTTCCCTGTTGACGGTCTTCTGCTTCGCCCAGTCATACAGCCACCTGCGCACACCAGGGCCCGTGTCAGGATGCAGGGCCATCGTCTCCAGGACGCCGATGGCCAGCTGCCGGTGGCCCGTGCGGCCAGTTTCGATCCACCCGCTCATCACGTTGCCGTTCACGAGGGCCGTGGCCGGATGAAAGTCCCGCGGCTTCAGCGTCCTGGTGCGTTCGGCGCGGACGGAGCGGTCGTAGACCGGGTCCGACACGGCAGCGGCCAGTGGCAGGTCATTGTCGAGGGCAGCATCCATGGCCCGGCGGACGGCCACGCTCTCGACGAGACGGCAGGCGTCAACCGCGGCATCACCGCGATGGTCGGGCAGCACAAGGGGACCGACGTGGACGCTCGCCCGCAGCCGGATTGGGGGGGAGCTGGCCAGACGGCTCTGCTCCCGGCGATCCAGAGCCTGCTTGAGGTGGCCCAGGAGCGGGTCGACCAGCCTGGCCGCGTGTCGGGAGGAGACCACGTAGATGGATCCGTCGCCACGGTCCTTGACCGCGTTGTCGAGCGTGACGACGTCGTCGATCCCGCACTGCTCGAAGACGGTGGACAAGATGGACTCCAGATCGGCCAGAGTAGGAGCCATCTTCGCCTCGGGGATCTTGCTGTAGTCCTTCATGTCGACGACCAACAGGGCGTATTCCTGCGAAACATCGTCCGCGTCCGGTGTGACAGCAGAGGGCATGCAGCATCGGCCTTCCTGGCAGGAATGATCGGGTGGTACCCCATGCTGGCCGCGCACGTCCCACGGCGGTGCCCAGCAGTGGGCACCCCGACCGTGCTGTCGATCACCTCTGGGCATCGGCATGCGAGCGGATCGACGGCATGTCGCGGATGATCAGACCGCCGCCGGCCTCGGTGACGAGCCATCCTTGCTCACGCCACGGCTTGAGAGCCGCTCCCACGGCATTACGGGATGCGCCGATCATCTGCGACAGCTCGATCTGCGTCAGGCGTACGACGTAGTCGCACCCCTCGCCGGAGGCCGCCTGCAGCAACCGGCCCAGAGCCGAAGCCAGACGCACTGCCACCGGTGAGGTGGCCATCTCCAGACGCACGGCCTCTGCCTCCCTCACACGGGCAATGGCATGCCGCAACAACGGCGCCAGCAGCGCGTGCTCGTCCACGAAAGTCAGGAAATCCGAAGCCGGAATGATGTGCACACAGCACGTCTCAGCCGCAATCACCGACGCCGTACGCGGCTGGGAGTCCAGCACCGCCAGCTCACCCAGCAATTCACCGGCACCCCGAACCGCCAGCAGCGCGCGCTCCCCGTTCCCTCCCGTCAGAGTGACGAGCGTGGAACCCGAATCCAGCAGAATCACATGTGTCCCGGGATCGCCCTGCCGTAACAGCACGCTGCGCGCCGGCCGGACTCTCCGCGGTGCGAGATCCCGCAACTGGGACCACAACGACTCACCGATCATCGTGACGTGCCGCTGATACACAGGCCCCCCAGGCGTACCGTCCGTCCTGACCGGATGCTCTCAGGCCATCACATACAGCAACAACAGCCCCATTCCAGCCATCGCCAGCGCAGCGACAACCAGATCCACCGCCACGCAGACCGCCCGGAACTTCCGCCGCGCCAGACCAGCGAGCACAGCCAACCGCGCTTCCTCCAGACGCAGCTGCTCTGCGACACTCAACCCGGCGATCGACGCGACCACCGGCCCGATATCGACCCCCCGCCGCACACCAAGCAACGCTTCAGGCGAACCAACCCGCGGAAGCGCTGGACGCAGAGCCCACAACGCCACGCCCACCGCGACCGCCAGCAGCACCGACGCCAAGAACAGTGCCGCAGCCGAGCCCCATGGCTTCCCTTCAAGGCCAGCCAGCAACGCCACGCTGGCTGTCAAGAACCCGCCGGCGGCTCCGCATACGGCAGTCGCTTTCCCATCCGCACGCTGTAGCTCGACCACCATCACCGCAGTGACGCACTGCAGCCGCTGCACCTTCTCCAGGTCTTCTGCCGCCGAGTCCCCTGCAGCCCTCTCCACGAACGCCCCCTCATCCACGTGCTCGCGTCTATGGCTCCGACTGTGCTCTCCTCTTCCACTCGCTTGTGCACACCAACGGGCACTGCATCAGCGTCGTCGGTCACGCACCACATGCCGGCCGCTGACGCTGACCTGTTCCAGAGGACCCCAACCCGACTCGTCACAAGGCAGTGCACCGATAAACAGATCGATGGCACCGCCGCAGAACGCGCCGAGGATCAGATACCTACCGCCTCTTGGTCGAAGACGGGCCGCAGGCACGACCTCGCTACTTTCCGTGTCCCGCAAGGCCGGAGTATGGACAACTCCACGAGGTAGGCCGCACGGAAGCATGCCCCGGACTAGTAACGAGGAAGACTACGAGCGACAGCGCAAGACATACTCCTTGCGACGGATCCGAGTCGAGTACGGCACCAGCTACCTCAGAAACTGGCGGGCGCTGCACGCCATTTCGACCCTTGTGAGCATATGAGCGGCACTCTCCAGGCCGTTACCGGCCTTGCTGTCCCATCGGCAGACAGCATTCCTGGGCCCGCGACGGCGGAGGTGAGCTCCAGTCGCACCGAAGCTCTCGATTCTCACCACCTACTGTGAACGAGTTGGCTAAGGGCTGTCCCGCAAAGGCTGGCTGGCGCCCGCGCCAGGTGCTGAGCGGGATACTCGCGAGACTCCGACACGAGGCTGTGGCAGCCTGCCGACATGCCAGAGCTGCGCGTTCATGCGGGCCGTCACTACGCCATCCAGTTCCACTACGCCTTGCCGGACGACGCATGGTGTGTGGAGCTGAGCGAGGCCGTCCCGGCGCCGGCCGCATGGGCTGAGATCCCCAGCGCCGAAACGCATTTGCCTGGAGTGGCCTTCCTGGTGGCGGTGATACCCGACGAGGATCCGGACCTGGAACCGACCGTCCACATCCACAGCCACGACGAGCACGTCATCCCCTTACGAGATCATGCGCTGGTTCATGGAGCACGTGGCTGAGCAGGTTGAACGCTGCCGCATCGACTTCGAGCAGGGAGAACCTGAAGCAGTGGAATGATCACGCCGTGACTGGTGTGATCACGGCGTCGGATTCTTCCTGGATAGCCCCGTTCAGCGGACTGAGCCCGCGTCAGTTCGGCAAGCTGATCACCGCGCTTCGGCGCGAGGGTGCAGATCCGGTGCGCAAGGGCCGGCCGTGGAGTCTGCCGCTGGAGGACCGCGTGCTGCTGGTTGCCGCGTACTGGCGGACGGACCTGACCATGCGCCAACTCGCTCCGCTCTTCGGGGTGTCCAAGTCCGCAGCCGACCGCATCATTGACCACCTCGGACCCGCACTCGTCCTCCAGCGACGTAAGCGGTTCCGCAAGGACAGCGTGCTGATCGTGGACGGCACCCTGGTCCCCACCCGCGACCACAGCGTCGCCGAGCAGTCGAAGAACTACCGGTACTCGACCAACCACCAAGTCGTCATCGACGCAGACACTCGGCTGGTCGTCGCAGTCGGCCAGCCGTTGCCCGGCAACCGCAACGACTGCAAGGCGTGGGATCTGTCCGGTGCGAAGGCCTCAGTCGGCAAGACCACGGTCATCGCGGACGGCGGCTACCGGGGCACCGGCCTGGTCATCCCGCACCGCCGCGAACCCGGCCAGAGCGAACTCGCGCCCTGGAAAGAGGAACACGACACCTCCCACCGCAAGGTCCGCGCCCGCGTCGAGCACGCCTTCGCCCGAATGAAGACCTGGAAGATCCTCCGCGACTGCCGCCTCAAGGGCGACGGCGTCCACCACGCGATGCTCGGCATCGCCCGCCTGCACAATCTCACCCTCGCCGGGTGACGACGAACAGGCAGGTCAACGAACACGTCGTAGATCATTTACGGGACAACGCTTAGCCAGTGAAGTTGCCATTGTCAAATGCGAAAGTCCTATTCTCGTTCCGGTTCTATACTGAGGGCATTCGCAGGTAGGCCTGCAGGTCCGACACAACAGGGGGTGCGGTCAGTGTCGACCCAGGACCCACGGGAGCAGCTGAGCCAGTATCAAGGGGCCTTTCGAGTGTGGGCCTCTGACGCGGAGAGCCACGCTGCCCGGTGCACTGTCTTCTCGGCGGCCAAAGTCCGCCGACGCTTTACTGCGGCCGACTGGGAGCGGCGCTACGGTGACGATCCGTTCATGCTGCGAGTGACCCGGCAGGTCATTGCCGCGCTTCACCGCGACGAGCGCATCGCCACCTGGGAGGGCCTGCAGGAAGCCCTCCGGGAGCAGATGACGCAGTATTCCGATCTTCACCCCGGAGTGGAGAGGTACGTCGCACACGCGGTGGAGCAGTATCTCGACACCCACGACGAACTCGCGGCGCAGTACGAGGAAGTGCGATTTTTCGCCTTCGATCCTGTCGTGGGAAGCCAAGGGCGTGAGGTCGCTGTCTGGGCGCCTTTGTACTCCAGCGTCGATGGAGTCCGCGAGGTCCGACGACTGCGTGTGAACAAGGCCCGCAGCAGCGCCGAAGAGCATGATCGCTGGGCGACGGTTGCCGCCTTCGTTGCTGCCGGGGTCAAGATGCGGGTCCCGCCAGTGAAGATCCGAATCGTCGAGGCTGGCTTGTTCGACGGCTCCACCGAGGTCGTCTTCGAAGGCACGCCGGATGAGGTTCGCACGCGGTACGAAACGTATGGACGTCCTGTCATCAAGAACTTGCTGGAGGCCACTGACTACCGGCCTGGCCAGTCGTGTCAGAACTGCAAGCTGGCAGGGTGCTGTCCGAGTCTGGAGGACCTCTCGGGCTGCCTTGGCCAGCGACGGCCGGGGACGCACACCCGCTCGGTGAGCGCCGCCGACCTTGAGCTCTATCTGAAATGCCCCGCCCGCTGGTACCTCGAAACGGTGTGCAGGCTGCCAGCGGCCGGCATGTCGTCGGAGGCGTCGGACCGCGGCCGCATCATTCACCGGTGGCTCGCTCAAGCCCACGCACGCGGCACGCGGTGTACCGAGCAGGACGTCGCACTCCTCGGACAGGTCGGGGTATTCACGGGAACCCTCACGGCGGAAGAGTATGCGAAGACTCGTGAATTCCTTGCTGCGCATGTTCGTTCGTGCCCTCTGGTCGACGGAGTCGAAGTTGTTGCCGTCGAACCCTCCACCTACGGATACGACGGGACCGCGGACGTTGTGATTGCTTCCCAGCCCGACCTGGTATATCGGGAGGCGGGCGGGCGGATTTTCATACGCGAGACGAAGACCACGACTCAGATGCCCGCAGACGAGAGCGACGCCTTCGACCGCTTCTTCCCGGTCCCGTGGCTGATGAATATCGCCTCGACTGCGAAAGATGCCTTCGGTGAAACCGAAATACTTCCCGTCGTAGAACTGGAGGTGATCACTCCAGGGGGGGCACGTGTGTTCACCTGGGATCTGGAGCGCGATCAGGACATGGTCCGCATGGCGCGGGCCGAGGTCCGCCAACGGGCCGGCTCCTGGATTCGAGATGCCACGTGGTCCTCATCGCCCGGGCCTCAGTGCACCTGGTGCCCCGTCAGGCGGTGGTGCCCCGACGCCGCGGACGCCCACGGTGACGCCGACGGGCAGCCGCAGGTGTATGACGAGTCGTGTGCTGGCCTGCAGGCGGGCTTGTCCGACTAGCCCGACGGAGAACACGTGCACGGCAGACCGGCGGGGGGCTAGGCTTGGGCGAGGAGTATGTCGGCAGGTTGTAAGAGTGTGTTACGGGAGGGTAGTTGGATAGGCCGCTACCCACGCCCCGGGTGATGCTGCCACGCGGCCCGAACCTCCGCCCCCGGCCGCCCTTGCCGCCGGTGCGTCAGTACGCGGTCGATTCGTTGCTTCCTCGGCGTCGTCGGCCCGTCACCACCGCCCTGGTGGACACAGGCGTCCTCTATGCCCTGGCTCACCGGCCTCTGTACCTGGAGATGTTCCTCAAGCTCTACGGGGAGAGTGTGGCCGTGGCCACGGCGGTCGAGGAAGAGATCCGTAACGTTGCGCGGGTCCCGCAGGTCGTCCGTCCTCGCCGGAACTTGGTGCTGATGGGTGCCTGCGCTGACCGCCTCGTTAAGAAGCTCGACGACAAGACCATCACCGTGCTCGAGCCCTCCGAGGACTCGGCCGCGCTGGAGGCCGCGGTGCAGCAGCAACTCCGCGAGCTCGACCGTGCGGCGGCAGAGCAGCGGGGTGCGACGTGGCACCCGATCGATACGGACAGGGCGAAGCGTCATCACGGCGAGAAGGAGAGCATCCTCATCGCCGCCGACGTCATCAAAGCCGGCGGAACGGCCATCGTGCTGACCAACGACGGAGGCGCCAGCCGAGTGGCCTGGCGGCAGGGGGTATCCGCACGGAACCTGCGTGACATCCTTGCCGAACTGGCCTGCGCAGACCCGAACCTGAAGGAAGAGGACCTCCTGGCAGCGCTCAACGAGATGACGGCCCACTTCGCCACCCTGCCCACCGATGTCCGTCCGGCGGACTCCTCTGCTTTTCGGTGCCGTGGTCTCGCAGGTGTGTGCCGCTTCTGCGACCCCTTGATGCGCTAGCCCCGCGCCGTCTACTCCGCCGCCGCGGTCAGGTTCCAGCCGGCGGCGCTCAGCTGCCGCACGGCCTCCCCTTCGTCCCCGTCTGCGATCACGTCAGCCACTGTCTGCAGACTCACCACATTGCTTGCGAATGCGGCCAGAACATGCTCGGTCAGACGAGGCGAGGCATACCGTCGGCCCTCGGCCTCCGCCATCTGAGACCATGTCGTACCGGCGCCGACGCTGACCATCATCGACGTGACTGTCGTGTTCTCGCACTGATCCAGCAGCGCACTGGAAGGCGTCAGGGGGTATCTCGAATCCCGTAGCGCCTTGACCGTGGCCTGCCTACTTATTCCGTAGGTGAGCATGGCATCGGCGACAAGACGGTTCACATCCGGTAGATCCTTTGAGGGGCCGTGCTCTTCCAGTATTTCCTCTAGTGCCTCGTCCGGGAACAGGAAATGTCGAGAGAAAGAGTCCGCGATGATCTCCGGAATGGCGTTGGAATTCTGTGCCCGGTCGATGATTATTTGCCCGCTGTCCTGATATAGGACATGGCTCAATTCATGTGCGAGCGTGAATCTCTGAAGCGCCCAATAGTCGTCCGAATTGATGAGGATTACCCAAGTCTGGCGGTTTTCGCGAATTTCTGGGACTGAAATGCCGTGAACGTTCTTCGGCAGCGGCCGGTACTCCACCAGGCAGCCCAGGCTCTCAACGAAGCCGGTGAGATCCTCAATCGGGGCGAGCGGATCCAGAGCGAGCTGGGCCCGTAGTCGGACAGCAGTCATCCTGCCGTCCTCCTTCGGCTTGAACAGCCTCCTTGACACAGGGAGCCGGGAGAGAACCTCAACCGGTGTGCTGAAGCCCCAACGCTCGGTCAGTCGATCGGCGGCTAGAAGCTTCATGGCGTGTTCGACCGGCTCGACCACATCGTGCTCGATTTCTGCCGTGCCCAGGCGCAGGCTCACGCCAAGCGAGGGCCTCCTCGCGCCGGTCAGGATGGTGGGATCCACTCCCAGCAGCGCACCCAGGAGCGAGGCTTCCCGCCGCGAGGGAAGACGCTTCCCGTCCAGCAGCTCTTCCCCGATCTCAGGTGACCCGAAAAGCTCTTCCAGTACAGGCGGAGTGACCTCGTAGCGGGAGAGCAGGCTGCTCAGCGCACGGGCATCAAATGTCGCTGCCTCATGGCCCATACGCGTCACCTCCCTGGCCTCCTCGTCTGCATGCCCGCACCTGCGCCCCCCCGCAGCAGCGAGGAAACCGTCCTCAAGACTCTCCCCCCGACTCTGCCCTGTAGTCCTGACAGCCGGCTCTCCGCAGCAGAAATCTTCACTCTACGGCTGCCCCCTATGCCCACAAGGATAGAGGCGAACACTGACAGCGGCGAAGGCGAAGTAGACAGGGCAGGGGCCTTGGCCGAGGCATCGCTCAAGCCGGTTGACCAGCGATTACGTGTCTCCAGAAGGGTCGCCAGGCGATAGGTGCAGCTCATCGTGACTACGCCCCTTGTAGGGAGGCTGACAGCGCCTTGCCGCCTCGACCGACAGGATGAGGATGCGGTCCGGGGGGCGGTTGCCTCAGGGGCCACGACTGTCTGTTCCCTCCCCGGCAGAGCCCGCGATACGTCAGTGCCCATCCGGCAGCCCGCGCAGCGATGCACCAGCATGCCCGATGCTCGCACTATCAAAGCAGCCTTGCCCATGCCGCGTCACCTTATTGGGCGGGCGGCACCGGCCTGCAAAGGCATCAGCCAAGATCCCTCGGTAGGCGCCTATCGGCGCAGGGCGTCGGCTCGGATCTAGTACTGCCCAACAGTGCTTGTCGGGGATAGCGGACCTGGTGCCAGTGGTCGATCTGTTTGTGGCATCAGCACTCAAGCGCCAGTGAGCTTGAGCGGCTGGGGTTGAAGAACTTGAAGGCGACTGCTGTGGACACAGGGCGATCGCCAACATGAGCCGGGCCGTCAGCCTCGTAGCGCACGCTTCGAGGCCCGCCCTGCCCCCGTCACCGCTTGGTAAGCGGTCGAGCGTTTCTGGAGACGCGGGCTCCTGGGATCGGAGGCTGAATAGCGGAAGGAATCGTGGAGGCGTCCATTGCCGGCAGTTGTGAGGGGCTGGCACCTCCCCGCTTGATGGGCAAGCGCGGGCGTGCCGACGCAGCCTCCAGGACAGCTCGCCACGGTTGTGAATGAGGGCGCCAGTCAAGATCACCCGGTGCTACACGAGCCTTCGAACTTCTTCGAGCAGTCGGTAGACAGATGTGGCGCACAGGTGTGCGATCTGGTGGGCGTCAGCAGCGCCCTCGACAGCGCCTGGTTCCAGATGAGCTTGCAGTGCGACAGCAACCAGCTGGGACCTCGCGGCCGGCTTCGTGAGCCTGTGCTCGCAGGCGACGCGCAGGGTCCAGTCGGCAGCCCGTGACCGGGCCCTGCGGCCCGGCATGTCCGTCAGAGGGTCAGTGAGCCAGACGGCCGCAGCCGTCCCTGCGGGACAAGCCGCAGCAGCCACCGGGCCGCGGATCCTGCAGCCACTTGACGAAGCCCCCTCACGCTGACCAACCCCTTGATGGGCGTCGTTAGTTGTGCATGGTGTGCGTCATAGGTTTGCACTGGTGTTGACCTGGGCCGTGGCGATACCTGGGTGTCGTTTTGGTGGTGAAGGCTGGTGTCGTTCGGTGGGTGGGGCTTGCCGCTGCTGTGAGCCCTGCTTCATCCGTTGGCGTGTGCCCGATCGGCGTGTTGGGATGGATGAAGCCACGGCGGACAGCCACCACCTGCACGAGGTGCAGCCGGGGGTGAGAAGTGTCCGATCAGGTTCCTGGTTGTGCGTTCTCGATCTTTCTGAGTTAGGTAGAGGGCTCTTAGCTGTCCCCCCGCCCCCTGCCAACCCGCACCCTCCATCTCAGGAGGCATCGGAGGAGTCCAGATTGAGGGTGTTCTCGTCCGCGCGGGTGTAGGGGGAGCGACGCTGGAACGCCTCGTACCTTCCCTGCATGTATGCGGCAGCTTCTTCCTGAGAGGGCAGTCTGGGCTGCGCGGAGGGCGGCCAGGGCCGAGCCGAGATGTGACGCAGGGCTAGGGCGGCTGTCTCGAGGGGGTGGACAGGGCTGTTCACTGCTTGCTCGTGTGCTTCGCGGCAGGCGTGAAGCAGGCTCCGTTCCAGCCGCTGGAACTGCAGAGGGTCGAAGATGACCAAGGCCCTTCCCGTTGTGTACGGGGGCGCGAGCCGTAGACCAATGTGACCCACGTGAGTGATCAGTGCCAGAGAGTCGGGTGCGTCGTCCGCCGCGGCAGCGAGGACGCTGCTCCAGTTCTGCGCCAGCAGCCACTTCTCGATGGCCCGCGGGACGTCCGGCCCTTTCACGGGAGTGGAGGTGGTGACGTGGTGGATCACGCGCCAGTACTCCTCCTCTGCGTCCAGACGGGCGTGACCGAGACTTTCCATGAAGCTCGGGAGCACCGGTGCCGGCAGCACGATACAGACGAGCTGCCCATCGTCCCGTCCCGCGCGCATCGTCAAACTGCCGTGTAGGGCACCGATTTCCAGCATGTCGACCACCACGGTCCGTCGGCCGGTGAAGCCGGCCCTGGACTGCCGCCCGGGCCTCTTTCGCTTGCTCACAGTGGATTTCCTTCGTTTCCCGGTTCGTATGCGGACGGCGCGGTGCGCGCCCTGAGATCAGGGACTTCCAACCGCCTGCCACCCCTTTTAGGCAGGGCACGGCTGTGTTTGCCGAAGGCCGGCACGGGGGCTGGCGTCACAGAGCCAGCAGCGCGCCGCCGGAGGGCTGGCGGGCTGCTGGTCGACAGAGTTCCGTGGTGATGGCCATGGCTGCGGCGCCTGTTTCGGTGGCTTCCTGAACGGCCATGTCGGGCGACTCACGCGACCCGACCGGGACTGTTCTTCGTCACCAAGGCGACGTGCTTCACCCGCGGATGCCTCGGCCGTTTGGCGCGGGCTTGGTGAAGGCCGAGACGAGTACCTGTGTTCACGCTGTCTCAGCCGACGCCTGGATAACCAGGGGCTCGATGCGCACCGTTCCTGGGTACGGCGGTTCGGACGGGGCCAGGTGAACCGCTGTGGCCTTCTCTCCGTTCCAGAAGGCCGCGTAGTGGGGTGCCAGGGCGGTCAGGAGTCGATCTGCCACTTCCACGCCTGCGCGGTAGCCCCACGGGTCCGGGCCCCAGTCTCCGCCGTGGTCATCACGCGTCCATTCCTTAAAGTTGATCTCCTGACTGTGCGACGGGAACAGGTACAGGACCAGCCCGTTGTCACCGGAGATCCCGACACACGTCTTGTGGGCCGGGTCGTGGAAGAGCTGAGCAATCAGCTTGGTCGCCCTCCCGGCCTCGTCATCTGCCCTGAGGAGCCCGAGCACCTCACCCTCCGGGATCCGCCCGAAGACTGTCGTGACGAGGCTGTCCGCGGTCGCCCCTGCGCGGTGCGCGGCGCGGATCCGGCACCTCAGGTCTCGGCGGACGTCGTCGAACCCCCGTACCGCCGACCCGAGGTAGGCGCGTGCGATCGTGGACGGTTCGGGGGAGTGCGTGCTGACGTGACGCCAACCGGACGTGTCATTGCCGCGTTGGAACAATCGGACCCTGACGTCCATCGTGCCCTCACGCACGACACGCGCCAGATACTGCTCGTCGATGACGGTGTCCAGTGCCTGCTCGAGATCATCTTCAGCGCAGTCGGTCGGAGTACGCGGCACCGTACTGTCTTCGTCCCATTCTCCGATGCACATGACATTGGAGTAGTAGGGGTCGAGGACTTCGTCGTAGCGACGCCACGTGCCTTCCTCGCCGTGAGGTTCGGGGAACCGCACTTCCAGGATGGTCCGGTACTCGTCCATGTGCTTCCTGCCTTCTTGAGGCTGCGGTGCTACCGACCGTGCTGGGCCGGGGCGGGTGGAGTCCGTCGCCAGGGCAAGCGACCGGAATACGGGTGAGGGCACTGTGACGGCTGTGCCGACGGATGGATGCAGTCCGTGCAACGAGCGGATGATCCGATGGGATGTGCGTCAGAACTGCAGAATCGGATCATCAGCGAAGCGCCCCACCAGTTGCTCGTCGAGAAGGTCCTTCGTGATGGCTTCGGTACCGGATTCGATGGCTTCCTGCGCGGCCTGGCAGACCAGGTACGACAGCGGCTTCATGTAGCCGCCTGTTCGTTCGTGCAGGTGGGCGGCGAGCTGAAGGAGGTCGCCGGGGGAGTGGTGACGCAGGCGAAGGTCTTGGTCGAAGAACTTGATGACCTCGTGCCAGGTGCCGTGGTCTGCGGGGCTGTACGGGATCAGGTTGACGGCGAGGGTGGGGATGCCGCCGGAGCCGCCGTGCGGGGGCTGCGGGCGCTTTCCGCGGCGGGCTGCGTTAGCGATGTCGCGGGCACCGATGCCGCAGTACACGAAGGACACGTTGTACTCGCTGGCGATGTAGCCGAAGTAGTCGAAGGCGGTCTTGATCTCTGAGTTGTCCAGCCGGTCGATGCCGTCGACCAGAACGAGCCGGGTGCCGCGGGTCTTCATGACATGGCAGACGGGCCCGGTCATGTCGGTGGGACGCTGGGTGCTCTCGGGATCCTTGGGCTGCGGGAACTCGAGGAAGTTGGCGAATGGCAACGACCAGTCCACTTTGCTGCTCGGTGACAGCGGCGTGTTGATGAGAATCACGGACACCCGCCGTGGATCCGGCGGCAGTTGATCGTCGATGATGCCTTCGAAGACCCGGCCGATCTGCCGCAGCACAGTGGTCATCCCCGTCTCGCCGGCGCCGTCGACCGCCAGGTGGAGGGGCCCTTCGCTGCGGGGGCTGCTTGACAGCCACAGGCGCCGCGCAACGGCCACCGCCTTCTTCAGCGCAGGGGTCTGCACGGTGCGCATGGCGGCGTGATACCGCAGCCGGGCATCGGCGCCGTTCGGGTCGGAGCTGGAGTCCACGTCGGGTGGGGTGATCGTGCGCTGCCAGTAGGCCTGCCATCCGGTGCGGACGGTAGGGCGCAAAGGGCTGTCGCCAGCCGGGAAGGCTGCTGTTGTCACGTCGGTCTCTCAAGCGGAGGCCGGATCCCCGCAGCGCTCGGGGGTCCGGAGGCAGTCGGCTGTACCGGTCGGTGGTGGTGCCTAGGACTCGGCGGGTCGGGGAGGTGTCTGGTGCAGGCGCCGGGGGTCGACATCCATGCTGGGCGGGGTGGTGATGCGGTCGAAGTCGGGGCGGGGAATGCCGGCATAGGGGTCCTTCACCGGCTCCGGGCCCACATGTGGGCCTCGCTCCAGTGCGCTGCCTCCCTCAGGCTGGGTGGGGGAGGGGCCGCGCCCGGCACGTTCCAGGATCCGGCGTACGGCACGGGCGATCGCCGACTCCTGCTTCACGCTGCCACCCTGCTCAAGATGGGCGGCAAGGGCCCGGTCCCAGACCTGTTCGGTCCACACATCACCGATCAGACGCTGATGGATGAACTCGGCCTCGACGAAAGAACCGTCCCGGTGGTCTTGCAGCCAGAGCTTCTCGGGCTGGTGCGGGTGGTAGCGCACGGGCCAGCGCCGGCCCTTCCCGGGCCATCCGGACAGGGCGCCGCGGTATCCCTTGAGAGCGGCGCTGTCGTAGGTGCGGTTGTTGAGCCGGATGCCGTGCTCGGTGACCTGGACCCACGCGGTGGGCAGCAGCTTGAGACGGTCCTCGGCACCGAGGCGGACCGGTACGTAGCCGCTGCTGGCCACGTGGGCGGCGAACATCTGGTTGGGGGTGCGGGGAGGCATCGACGGCAGGAACGGATTGCGCAGTTCGGCGTGGGGGCGCTGCTGCCATCCCACGGCGATCCACTCCTGGAGGATGCTGTTGAGCTGCTCCAGGGTCCACAGCGGCGTGCCGTCGGCGTCCTTGGCCCGAGCGGTGAGGCCGGGACCGGTGTAGCCGGCGACGTACTGGCTGAAGAGGCTCTTCACCGACCGGAACGTGCGCTCGATGATCGCCTTGTGGGTGGGGGAGTGGTAACAGGCGGGACGGACCGAGATGCCGAGGTGGGCACAGGCGTCCATGAAGGCACGGCCGGCGAACACCTTGCCGTTGTCCATGACGATCATGTCGGGGACGATCACCGGCCGGGCGGCGGCGTGCCGCATCCGCTCGTCCGTCTCGACGAGCTCCTCATACGGCAGGCCGGAGCCCTTGGCGTGAGCCTGCTTGGACCATCCGGGCCGCATCGGCTGCGGGGTGCACATGTCGGCAAGCAGCAGCAGGGCGTCGACGGCCTTGGTGGCCCGCCCGCCGTGGCGCCGGCTGTCGGGTTTGCTCTTCGTTCCGCTGCTCTTTGGCCGGATGACCGCGGCGAGGATGGTACGGGTGGCGACGTCGATGGCCGCAGTCAGTTCGACCGAGATCACGCGGCCGGATTCGTCCAGGGCCCGGATTCTCAGGGCGGTGGTGTCGATCTGAACCTGCTCGCCGGGCGCCGTGGCAACGGTGGGGGTGAAAGGCGGCGCGGGCTGGTACGTGTCGGTGCTGTTCCCGGCTCGGCCGGTATCAGGGCGGCAGTGGATGCCGAGGCGGTCCAGGAGGCGGTAGAACGTGGCACGTGAAGGCATGAGGCGCTTCGCTTCCGCCTTCTTGAACTTTTTCACGCAAGCTCTTTTCAGTAGTTCGAACAGCCGGGACCGGGTCCCGCGCGGTTTGCCGTGCAGCCGCTTGTGGATCTGGCGCAGCAGCTGGACTACACGCCCGTCGACCCGGCCATGGGAACTCGCTGTGCGGATATGGCGTTTGTCGACCAAGCCCCATACGCCCTCGGCCAGCCACGCCAGCCGCTTGCGCTCCACGGTGGCCGCGGAGACCTTGTGGTGTGCGGCTTGCAACTCAGCGGCCTTGGTGGCGTACCGCTCGCGCAGGGTGGTGAGCGTGGGGTCGTAACAGGCCCGCGGCGTGGCGCCGGAACTGGCGTGGCCGGGCAGACCGGTATGCACCTCCAGCACGTGGTCGAGCCAGAAGGCGACTTGCTCCTGCGCTCTTTGAGGAAGTCCCTCGAGTAGAGCCAGGCTCGCCAGCCCGTCCACAGCCGAGCGGTCTTTCCTGCACGGCGCCGGGCGGGGTCGCTGCTCGCCGGGTCTTTGCGCTCTCAGCACGGTGAAGTCGGACGCCTGCAGCAGTGCGTCGACGAGGATGGTCGCGTCCTCGCCCTGCGGGCTCTGGCTGAGCAGGTACACGCTGTGGCCCTGCAACGCGGCCACCAGGTAGGTGCCGCCTTGCCAGCACACAGCGTCCCCCAACGCCACCGATGCCGAGGAAGAGAGCACCTTCATGCGGCCACCGACCGTCCGGAAACGACCAGGGAGTCCGCCGGAGCGAAGGGGCGCTCCCAGTTGATCACCAGCTCCTGCGTCCAGATCAGATGGTGTGCCCGGCCGGTCGCCTCCAGTCGGGGCAGGCCGCTGGACTCGATGCCTTCGGCGAAGGGCAGCGGACGAGCGAAGACCTCATGCAAGACCCGCGTGGCACGCTCGTCCGCCCACCGCGCATGCCGATACCGCGACAGCCGGCGCCGGTTGGCCGCCACCACAGCATGGATGTCCGAGACGACCCGAAGCTGCCAGCCGGTCTGCCCCGTGGCCGTCTGCAGCAAACGCATCTGCCCCGCCCACGTCTCGCCCCGGGCCTCCCGGGTCTGCGGCGGGCACACCACCAGGCAGCCTTCACCTGAGCGCAGCCGGGCGAAGAAGTCCGGCACCACCACGCTGCCATGGTCGGGGGAGCCAAGCCGCAGGGGCCACGAGGCGAAGGTTTCCACCGACGGGTCGAAGTCGAGTTCCTGCGCAGCCCGCCAGGCGCCCAGGTTGGCGCACCCCGCGTGCCGAGGCGTGTCGGCCAGTCGCCACCACGTGGCAATCGACCGCTTCCCCCGGTACTGCACCGGACGCCACACCGGCTCCCGCCACTCCAACGCCTCCCCACTCACCTCAGCGACAGGACATCGCCTCAGTCGTCCGGCAGCGGAGTTGAACTCGGCCCACACGGCCCCGCCCATCAGCATCCTTCCCAAGACCACAGATCGACTGTGTGATCGACAGAAGGAACACCGTGACGGCTTCCAAGATCCGAACGGAAGTAGTTCGCCCACAAGACGCTCGCACGAGTGAGCGCACGCACGCGCCGCGCGCCCTCTCGATCGTGTGACCGACCCCGCCCCTGAGCCGCCTCCGCCCTGCCCTGCAGGCACCACCGGAAGGTACGCACGCGCGGCGGCCCGGGCGCATGTCCACCTCCTCGCGCGCGCCCCTCGAACGGGTATATGTATCCACCGTCGCGGTACGGCTTTGTGCAGGTCAGATCGTCGCACCGGCAGGCTGAACGTTCATTCCCCTCACCACGGCCGCCCCCGCGCCAGGCATGCTGCGCCGCGAAGCGAAAAGACCACCGGACGGCGCCCCCGTCCTCATAGGCTGCCCGGGGGGAACACACAGCCATGGACGCACTGTTCGGCACGGACGCCCTCACCAGCACCTCCGCCGGCACCGCGCCCCTGCCACAGGAGCGACAGGCTCTGCGCCGCGCGTGCGAGCTGTCCGTCTACCAAGTCGCCAGTGCCTGCTCGGTCAGCGAAGCCGCCGTCCGAGCCTGGGAACACGGAACCGCCACCCCAAGCGGCGACAACGCCGCCGTATACGGGCAGCTGCTTCAGGGACTGCGGGCCTATGTGACCAAGACCCCGCTGGACCGTGCCACCGTCCCCCTGCCGGACTGGGCGGCCCTGGGCGCGCTGCGCCACCGGATCCCCTTCCGCGACAGCCCCGCGCCGACCTGCTGGCGGTGCCATCAGCCCACCTCGCAGCGGGTGGGGGGCACGCCACAGCACCTCGGCACCCGCTGCCCCGACCCCCACGCCACCAGTCCGGCACCCGCCCCGCCAACCGAGCACCTCCACGCCCCCGAGCGCCCCCGAGTACCTGCACCGCGGCCCGCGAACCGCGTGGACTACCCGGCACAGGGCCGCAGTACAGCCGCAGGCCCTCTCGCCGTCCTCGCAGCCACTCCCTCCGGAGCCCTGACCGCTCACCTGGCAGGCGGAAGCACCGTCGTCTGCCCCGCCGACGACATAGCCGGACTGCTGGCATGGGCCACCACCGCGGGCCTGGGCGCGCCGGCCGTGAAGGCAGGCGGCCTCAACGCTGGCCCCCTGCTCGTTCTGACCCACACCGCGACCACCCTCCTCTCGCTCCCGCCGACCCCGCCTTCACCAGCACAACGGCACCCGCGCAGCAACCACCCTGTCCACACCCAGCTCAGAGCGATCGGCTGGCAGTCCAATGCCCAAGGTCTTGGACCCTGGACCACCCTGCATCCCGTCCACGGTGACCCCATCACCGACGGTGTCCACCTGGCGATCACAGCTTGGGGCGCCCTGCACGGCGACACCTGGCAGCTGCCAGCCCACCTCAGCCCACCCCAGATCGCCCAGCTCCTCGGCGCATACACCCGCCTGCTGCGCACCCCCACAGGGCCCCCGGGAGAATGCGGGCACCGACTCATGAGCGACCTACGTCCGCCGGAGCACCGTCACGCCTTCACCAACGTCCTGCTCTGCCACGGCGCGGCGGGCGCCCTCACCCAGAGCGTCGACCCCGCTCCCTGCGAGGCCCCCGACGGCCACCGCCTGGCCCGCGGTCTTACAGCCCACGACCGCATGACGGTGGAAGACATCGACTGGTGGCGGTCACCCACCGATGCCGAGGCCACTGCCCCCTATGTCGTATGCCTGGCCGTGAACCTCTCCCACGTCGCCGACAGCAACAACATCCGCGTCGCCGCCGGCCCCGCCAGGACCGTGCAGCACCCCGCCTTCCACCCCAAAACCCCCGGTAGCTGGTTCGTTGACCTGTCCGGCACCCCCCAGCACCCTCACCTGCCGACGCCCTACGTGACCGCTGGGCCCGCATGGCACCCCACCGAAGCCGTCACCTACGCGCAGCAACGCGGCGCCTCGATCCACCCGACCAAGGGCCATCTCCGCACAGGACCTGCAGGCCCCTACCTCAACCCCTGGTACCAGCGCATCCGCGACGCACGCGCCGCAGCACTAGCCCGCCTCGAAATCACTCCCGCCATGCAGCCCGAAGCACTGTGCCACGCCCTTGAGCACCTCGACGAAGGCGACCCGATCAGCAGGCTGTTGCTTCACGCCGTGGACGCAACAGCGACCCACAGCATCAGCATGCTCGCCCAGCAGCCCGCCGACCCCGATCACATCCCCGACCACCCCTTCGACACCCCACCCATTCCCACATGGCGCCCCGACCTGCGCGCCAGCCTCATCGCCAATGCCCGCACCAACATCCACCGCAAACTCGGCATGACCGCCCGCACCGGCTACTTCCCGCTGGCCGTCCACCAGGACCACATCCTGTTCGCAACCCGCACCCCCAGCGTCCTGGAGATCACCAGCCAGAGCAGCAGCGGCTTCCGACTGGGCATCTCTCCAGGCCAGGCCAGCCCCGCCGGCACCCGCACCATGGCCTGGTACCTCCACCACTGCGCACAGCAGCTCAACCCAGCGCAGCTGCTGAGGGACGCCCCGACCCGATGACCACATCCAGACGTCACCACGCCACCCGCGCCCTACACCGTCGTCACCGATCCACCCCACCGCCAGGGAAGGCAGGACACGTCCTCAAGGCGACCTCGCTCTGGAAAACCCCGGTGCGGCTCCATCAACGGCAGCCGCTCCCGAAGGTACCCAGGCGGGGGAGGACCCTGCCGACGCCGGGCCGCCACAGGCGTCGCAATGCTGTGCTCCATCGTCCATGCCCGCAACGCCCGGTATCCGCCCCGCTCCATGCCTTCGGCCATCCCCAGCCGCTCCCCGGCCCAGTCGATCCAGCGACGCGACACCCAGTCCGGCGCACCATCGTCGAACTCCCGGCCCCAACGGCGCTGCCGCTCGTACACAGCCATGGCCTCGGCCAGCCTGACCGCTTCCGGGTACGTCACCAAAAACACCCACGCCAACTCACGCCCGAGCCCGAGCTCTCCCTGACGGCACGCCCACACCGTTGCCGAACCCATCTGGCGACACTGCCACCAGAAGCTGCTCACCTGCGCCGCGTCAGCCAGCAAAGCCCGCGCGTACGGACCGAGCCGGTCCCTAAGGCGCAGCCACCTGCGATGCGCCACCACAACGTCGCGCGCTGGCGCGAGAGAACGCTGCTCCGCAGGGTCCGCCGAACTCAGCCATCTGCCATGCCGCATACAGACCTGCCAGGTCTCCCCACTGGCCACCCAAGCCGGCTGCAAGCCGTCACCGCGGCTACGGACACACACGCTGCACTCCGCCATCACCGTCCAACCGGCCGGCCACGCCGTGACGCGCACCGCCTGGGCGCCAACCCGGCCGCCAAGCGTCGGCAGAGCCCGCCGCAGATGTTCCACATCGCGACCAGCCAGCACCGCCAGCTTTACCGTCGCCGCCTCGCTCAGAAGCACCTCACCCAGGCGCCAGTCCGCCGAGCCCGGCGTGCGCCTGCCCAGCAGCTCCAGCACGTGCGCGGACGACAGCGCGTTGGCCTCGGCAAGCCGGCTGATGAAAGAACCGGTCGACTCGCCATTAACTGGCGAGAGGTCCACCCGAAGAGCCGAAACCCCACCCACACCGCCCCGGCCCTCCGTCACTCGCGCCGACTTGCTCCCGCGCCCCCGAAGGAACAACGACAAGCCCACACGCAGGCAACGCCCCGCCACGTCGAAGGAAGAGCGAGCCTGCGGCGGTGAAGCCGACGATCACCTCCGTCGCCCAAGCGCTCGACCTCGCTGACGCCCGGCATTGGACGCGACAGCCGCCCAAACACCCCACCGCCCGCCTCAACCACCTACTGCTGGCGCAGGACATCGCCACGCTGGCGGCCCGCCTGTTTACCCACCCAGAAACCCTCACCTTCTGGAGGCAATGCGACACCACAAGCCTCAGTGACTCGCAGACCCGTCTCATCGAGCGGGAGATCCTGCGCACCTGGCAGACAGCGATCCGGCACCGAGCCCATCGGCGGATCCTCGATCACCACGGCTGCGTCGCTGTCCAGATCCGGGCCCGCTTCACCTACACCACTCACCACGGCGAACACGAAGACCCCCGCCTGCACCACCTGACCGAAGAACTACCCGCCCTGCACGCCCGAGCGCTGTTCGAAGCGCAGCACCAACAGGCTCCAGAACACCACCTACGCCGGATCCTTGCCGACGGCATCGCCGAGGCCTACTTCTTCCGCGCTCTACCCCCCGATCAGCAGCAAGCCGCAGTGACGATCAGCGACCTGCACCACGTCCGCTTCCACTACTAAGCCCCGCACAGCCAACTCCGCCCAACAGGACAGATCACGTGGCCCTCATCTACGCCTTCCAAGACGCCCTCGGGCACTGGCACGGCGACGTCGACGCCCCACTCATCGAAGAAGGACCAGATCACGGCACCCTTACCTACCTGCCCGTTCCCGGCACGCCCGAGGCAGAGAGCCCCTTCGCGGGCCAGACTCTCGAGGTCCTGGTGGCCGCCACTGACCTGGACCCGGGGCCGGTGACCTATCAGCTCGATGACGGAGGCCGCTTCCAGGCCACCTGGTACGTGTACACCTTGCTGGCAGCACCTGTTGGTAGCCGCCCCGTCCCCGACGCCTCCGACAACACGCCAGAGTCCTACCTGGACATCGCCCTCACCGACAACGGCCGCCGCTACCTCATGACCGCAACCCGCAACAACGACGGCCACCTGGCCATCAGCCTCAGAGCATGCACCCTTGGCGGGGAGGTCCAAGGCGAGCTCACTGGCACCATCGACATGCAGGACATCCCTGGCCTCACACGACTCCTCGGCAGCGTGAGCACAACCACGGGCACCCCATCCAAACCGGCGCCACCACACACGACCAATGTGCCTGCGCCCAGGCGCGGCGCCCAGTGGACAGACCAAGAGCGCACCCGGCTCGTCGACCGCTACCGTCAGGAACGGGACTTCAGCCGGCTGGGCCACGAATTCGGGCGCAGCGCCCTGTCCATCCAGTTCCAGCTCTTTCAGCTCGGCCTCGCCAAACGCCCAGCAACAACTCCCCCCACTACACCCACACCTCCACCACTGCGGACCGGTCCGACGCATGAGGAACTACGCAAAACCCACACCCGGTCTCACACGCCATGGACTGACCAGGAAGAGCGCCAGCTCGCCCTGTGCTGCGAGCAGGGCGCGACCGCAGAAGAAATGAGCCACGAGTTCGGGCGAACCGTCGGAGCCATCGAGTCCCGGCTCAGACTCACTGGAGCGCAGGGCCCTGCGGCCGACCGAGCACGGGAGCAGTTCCCGTAGGGCTCTCGTCCCGAGACCTTTTCCACCATCTGGCCCGAGGGTGTAGATCACAGGACCGGGGGCATGCGGGGGTTGAGCGCATGGGACCGCTCTGGATAGGCAGGGCCTGCCGGTCTCCCCCCCACTCTGGCAGGCTCCTGGGTGGATGAACGGCCCGCACCACTGGGTGATGGTGCGGGCCGTTTGGCATGTAGCGCAGACCGAAGCCCACGGTCTTCGAGCCCGGCTCCGCTGGCCGGCGCCGGGCCGGGGAGCGGTCGCGCGAGCTCGTCCAGGCCGCCCAAACTGTCCGCCGCGGCCGCAGTCCGCCGGTACCTCGTCGGATGTGCCGGGTAACCGGGACGTTCGGCGCGGAGGGCGACGGCTGCCAGCCGTCGGCTTCCTTATGCTTCCCAGCCGTCCCGTATTCCTGGCTCGCACATCTCGCCTGCTGCTCACTGCCGACCTGGCTTTGTTCACGAGAAATGGTTCTGGCTCACTTTCCGTGGAGTGTGCACGCTGAGTGACGGTTAGCGAGCGAGCGAGCGATCCCTGGGGAAGTTGCCCGGAATTGAGCCGTACCGGGTGCGGTGTGGCTGACAATTCGGCCCGTGGAAGAAGTGGTGCTCCGGCTGGAGGAGTTGCTGTTCCCGTCGATCGCCGATGTGGCGGTGCTGTCGGTCGACGTGAACGACGAGGCGGTACACATAGTGGCCCGAAGCACTGTGGCTGGGGCCGTCTGTCCCGACTGTGGGAGCTGGTCTCGGCGGATTCACAGCTCCTACCTGCGCTTTCCCTGTGGACGTTCACGTAATTCCTCACGTCCACGGTCACGTTATTCCCCAGGGCGTGATCGTGTGAGGCCCGTTCCGACCCGGTTCAGCATCTGGCCGAGCAGGTGGAGGGCTCGGGCTGGTGTCGGTGCTCCGCGAGAGGTGCCCTCCCAGTAGGCGTCGGTGAGCGACTCGACGGTTGCGAGGGTCTGGTTGTTGTTCTCGGCGGCCAGTACCAGGATGAAACGCACGTAGTCGCCGATGTCGGTCCCCTGTGGGTGCTGCTCGACGAAGCCCCGAAGCCGTGGGGTCAGGGCGGGCAGCGTGCGGGCAGTAGGGAACACCACGGCGAGGCCGGCGAGGGCCAGCCGAACTGCCGGACATTCGACTGCCCACCGGGCGAGCAGGTCCGGTGTGTGAGACCGGACCGCCTCGCGGGCTCGGTCCTCGCTCTCCGGATCTGCATGCCGCGGTGAGTTGGGCCAGCAGTCGGCCAGGTGGCGGTCGGCGGCAGTGGCCGTGCTGAACAGCAGGTCGATCGCCTTGAAACGCTGCTGTGGTGGCACCCGGTCATCGACGGCCAGGGCCGCCAGCAGGGGGACGCCGGCGGCGGTGCCCGGCTGGCAGGTGTCCTGGTGGAGGATCCCGTTGTAGAAGTCGCCGAGGAAGAACCTGTCGTCCGTCCAGAACGGGTCGACCGAGGACTGGAACAACATCGCGGCCTGCGGTGGCTGCGGGTCTGCCAGACGGTCGGCGATGACGTCCCGGAAGACCCGCCGGATTGGTGGCTCGTCCGGCAGGTCGTTCCGGTCGGAGGTGTGCATGTTCATGGCCAGCGCAGCCTACTGCTGTGTGGATCAGTCAGCCTTGGCTGCCGCGGCAGTGCTCGTCCTGGGTCGCTTGTTGGGGCGGTAGCTGGGGCCGTTCATGATGACCTGGTGGCTGGTGTTGATGAGCCGGTCCAGGAGAGACTCGGCGACGACGGGGTTGGGGAAGAGGGGATACCAGTCGCTGGGCGCCCTGTTGCTGGTGATGATCAGGGACCGTCCCTGTCGCTCGGAGACGAGTTCGTAGAGGTCGTCGGCCTGGGCCGCGGACAGCTGGCGCATGGCGAAGTCGTCGAGGATGAGGACGTCGGGGCGGACGAGTTCGCGGATCCGTTTCTCCCAGGTGCGGTCCGCGTGGCCGCCGGCGAGGTCGGCGAGGATGCGGCTGGTTTTGGCGAAGCGGACGTGGGCGCCCTGGCGGACGGCGAGATGGCCGAGGGCCTGGGCGATGTGGGTCTTGCCGACTCCGACCGGGCCGAAAAGGATGACCGACTCGCCGGCGTGGAGCCAGCGCAGGGCGCCGAGGTCGCGGATCTGGGCGGCGGGCAGTTTCGAGGAGGCGGTGAAGTCGAACTCCTCCAATGAGAATGCCCTTGATCGTGCGGTAGGACGGGTCACCGACCGCGATGGCCCTCGCGCAGGCGGCCTCCAGACGCGTCTCGCCGTACTTCTTCCGCAGCCCGAGCACCCCCTGGGCAGCGCGGAGCCGATAGAGGACGTTGACCTCCAGCAGCTGGTCGACGACCTCGCGACAGGCGTCGCCGACCTCGGACGCCTGGCTGCGGCACCAGACCGGCGTCCGCATCTGGAAAGCGATCTTCTCCGGCGGGTAGTCGCTCTTGTCGGTGCGTTTTCCCTGGTCGAGGGCAGTGTGGGTCTTGACGAGCTGGCCGTCGTGGAAGACCTGGACCATCGTGGCGGTGGAGCGGACGTCGACGCGGCGACCGATCAGCTTCCACGGCACCGAGTAGAGGGTGCGGCCGACCTTGATGTGGATATCCGGGCCGACCGTGGCCGTCGACCAGCGGGCCAGCACGAACGGCGTCGGCGGCAGAGGCAGCAGTTCAGCTGCCTCCAGCGCGTCGAACACGGTCATCGGGGCGGCCCCGCCCAGCGGCCGGCACTTCCGGCGGCCGGCGACCTGCTGGCTCCAGGTCACAGCCTCGGCCTGCAGGTGCTCGATCGAGGTGAACTCCCGACCTCGCCAGAACGAGTCACGGACATAGGGCATCGGTCGCTCGACCCGCGGCTTGTCCTTCGGCTTCGCCGCCCGAGCAGGATCGACCAACGCGCCGTAGTGCGTCGCGAGTTCGGCATACGGACCTCCCGTGTGAGATCGCCCGAGCCTGCCGTTCTATTCTGAACACGTTCAGTCGAGTGTGGGGGATGTCGATGAGCGCTTCGGTGAGACGGTGGTCGGCTCTGGTCGCCGCGTTGGCATGGGCATGCGTTGCTTGCGCTGCAGGTGGAGGCGCGGCTCGCATTGATCAGTCGGCGCTTGTGGGCGAGTGGAGCAGCCCGGGTGGCGCTCTTGTTCGCTTTCGGGCGGACCGCAGCATGACGGGGAAAAGCCTGAACAACGCGATGCTGGGAGGCACATCGTGCCCGGACGCTGCCACCGGGCGCTGGAGCTTCTTCAGCTCGCCGGACGACGCGGGTTCCTCCTTTGCCGACAACGCCCTCGCCAGCGGCGACACGGTCTCCTTGAGCATCGATTCTCCGGCGGACTCCTGCCTCTTGTCGGCTTTGGTCCGACGTGACGAGCAGGGACTCAATCTCTGCCTGGTAGAAGATCCTGATTCTGACTGCTCCGCCGACGAACTACTCCGCCTCCAGTCAGTGCGGGAAGACCGGGCTGTGAAGTGACACGCACTCCCAGCTGTTGAAGGGGCATCACAAGATCCCCGACAGAGCCGAAAAGCGTGACCGCTGACAGACCATGCCTGCATGCACATGTTCCTCGCGCGGCGGCCAGATCAAATTGATGATGAAGCCCGCCGACAGCATCATGCCCCGTAGCGACGCACAGCCGACACGTTGGACGGAGCCTCCGACGCTCGACCCTCGGTCAGTGGCGGTATTCGTACCGGTGGAGGCGTGAACGGGCGTCGGTTTCGGTGGTGCCAAGGCCTTCAGCAATCCTGGGCCAGGGGATTTCGTCGCCATACATGGCGATGCGCGCCACCTGCGGTCCGACCAACTCGACTATCACCTCGAGCTCGTTCACGGCCTTCAGCGTCGCCAGCGGAGAATCGTCGACGAGACTCTGTAACCGCTCACTCAGCTTGGTCAGGAGGTCGGCGACCTCAGCCGGCAGCGGAACACTCCGCGCCTCGACGTCGTCGAGGTGAGCCGCCCAGTCTGCCGCCACTGCGGAGGTGTCGTACGTGTACGGCCCGCGACGCTGTACCTGGTCCCACTCGATCGGGTACGAGGTATCCGCGCGCCACCCGCACGCGCACTTCGCCCTCATCCGCTCCGCCAAGGGGGCACGGAACGTGCCGTCGTAGACCCACCAGTCTGCCGACTTGTGGAAGCTGCCACCGCTGCCCATGTCGAAGAAGACGGGGCCTGGTTCACTGCCGTCCGGCAGCAGTACACCGACGGCCCCCTCATGGGCCAGGAACCCGTCCCTCTGCCACGGCATTGCCCCTCCTCGGACGCTTCCGTCGGCCGCCCACCGAGCCGCCGCGTTATGCCGCCACCATGAAGCAAAGGTGGCCCTGCCGTCCGGGGAACCGGCGAGAAGCCACCCTCACGTGCGATCGCCAGAGGCATATGTCGGGCGCCAGTCGACCCGCCTCGCACCGGGCCGTCCGAGAAGCGAAGTTGTCTACTGCACTGCGGCCCTTGGAGGTCAGCAACGGCGCCGTCCAGGTCAGTGTGTGGACACCTCCCCGACCCTGCCGGCGGCTTGTCCTGTAGACCCGGGCCGGGTCGGGCAGCACGGGCCTCGAAATCGTCATGGCTGTATGCCGCAGTTTTGAAGTGCGCCGGAGTCGGTGGGCAAGCGTGTCAGGGCCGCTATCGTGCTGGCCGACGACCCCGGCGGCGCCCTGGTTGGCCGCCTGCTGTGACCGTTTCTGCGCTCCTTTCCGCCTGATTCAGGGAAGTCGGCTCAATGGATGCCGAGCGGTAGGCGAGCTGGCTGATAGGTTGCGCATATCGGGGTACACGGGTCGGCATGGCACCGAAGACCGACAACGTCATGTCCTTGCGGGCCGTACGGCAGCTGCGCCGAGTCCGCACTTTCTACGCGGCAGGTGTCCTGCTGTGGGCGGCCGCGGCGGCCGCGGCGGCCTGGACGGGATGGGCGCATCCCGGGAGCCGGCAGATGTGGGTTTCCGTACTTCTCCTGGCTGTCTTCACCGGTCTGCTCGGCACAGCGTCTCTGTGGCTGCGACGCCTCCAGGCAGCCGCAGGACACAGGCCGGCGTATCACGCTGCACCGCGGCAGGCAGTCACCGCACGCCATGCGAACGCCTGAACACGGCCTCCGCAACACTGCGTTCTGGCGTACTGGTGACTGCATGCCTTCGGCCGTCGGCGGTGCGCACGCGAGTAGAGATCAAGCCGTCACCGCTCACCGTCCGATGGCATGTCAGAGACAGTTCAGGACGGGTTCACCGCAGAGAATGCGGGAAGCAGGTCGACACCCAAGCTCCGTCCTATGCGAGGAGTCGCCATGACCACCTTCGTCATCACCGTCCCCGGCACATTCATCTCGGACATCACCGACTCCGCGTGCTCGGTTCTCGAAGGGAAGCTGGCCTCGCAGCACACGGACGTCAGCGAGAGCGAAGGCCTGAACCTCCTCACACTGAACGAAGATGGCACCTTCTCCGTCCGCCTCGAAGTCGACGCCCCAGATCGGTACGAGGCTGAGCTGGACGCCACAAGGCTCGTCTCAGCCGCGCTGAAGGAAGCAGGGATCGCGGAGGCTGATGCCCCGCTCGGCCCGCCCGCCGTCACTGGCATCGACAGCGACCTCTGACCCTTTTCTCGCTGCAGGCTCTGCTGACGAGGCGCGGAGGGAGTCCCCCTCGCAGCGCACTTCCATGGTGGCCGACCAGTCCTCCTTCGGCAGGGTGAAGGTGGCGATCCAATGCGGGTCTGCGCCGCCATACCCCACGTCCACCGTGAGTCTGAAGCCATTGGCGTAGGTCGGGAAGCGCTCACCGACGGCCGTGATCATTTCGAGGCCTTCAGGCAGCGTCCGGGGCCAGGCTGAGTGGCTTGAGGAGGCCGTCGAGCGCATCCGAGGGGTCGCTACAGGCATGATTGTCGGCTTGGCGAGCCGTGCCCTGACCGGTTTCGGACCGGCCACGGGTGACGACGCCGCCATCGCGGGTAAGCCGAGATCGTCCCGGACCGGGATCTGCGGGATGGTCGAAGTGTGCGCGACGAGAGATCCCGGTCGCTCACCGAGATCGACCGTATCTACTCCGACGCGCGCATCATTCACCTTACGATCCGCACCTGGCGGTCACAGGCGTGGGCGATAGCGGGCCTTCATCCGGCAGTCCGGCCGGCATTCCTTTCCACCGCGCCACCCAGCGCCCCGGGCGCCGACTGATCCGCTGTTCTGGGGGCATCGTACGTTTCTGGGCTCTTGTCCGTTTTCATGGAGCTCGGAAACCCCGCACCTCGGTTCACTCCATCGGGTTACTTCCATGAGGGTCGGATGAACGTGCCCTCCCTCCTGGCCCGGAAACCGCTGAACAGCCTTCTGGGCAAATACGAACAGGAATACGCCTGGCGCTGCACGGGAACGATCGCTTCGCGTCGCACGGGCATCTTCAGGCGTCAATAGGCGCAGCGGCGTTCCGTTTTCACGGCCGCTGCAGCGGATGACGCTGCTTCGGCCGGACCTATAACGTTCCGCGCACATGGGTCGGGACCCCTGGTCAGAGGGGCCCCGACGAGAACCATGTACGTGTCGAATCTCGAGAAGAGGACGTCCATGATCCACATCCGCCAGATGCTCAACAGGCTGCTTCCGGCTTCAGCCGAAACTAGCATTCCGCTGGTTTTCATGGCTGAAACACATTCGCTGAGTTGCCTGGCCGTCAAGCTGCGCTGGAGTGCCTTCGCCATGACTGCCCTCGGTGCTGTCACGGCCGTTCATGGCCCGGTCGTACCGGACCACATGTGGTGGGCCGTCATGGCCGGCACTGCCATCGACGGGTCGGTCTTCAGTTACCAGCGCTTCCGCCGCCGCTGAAAGCGGGAAGGGGGCCGCGACATGCGTGGTCCCCTCCCTCGCTCTGCCGGTTCGGCCCCGGCCCGGGGGCAAGCCCCCGGGCCGGGCGCCACAGACAGCGGACGGACAAGAAACGTGACGAAGAGTTCGGCGCGCGCAGGACAAGGCGAATGCTACGAGTACAGCCGATGTGCTTTCCCCCTGTGTGGACGACGGTTCCGGCGGCTCAAAGGCCCGGGAAGACCACGGAGGTACTGCCAGGACGCATGCCGTCGCCGCGCGCAGCGCTTGCGCAGCCGCGGACGAACCGAGGAAACGCCCCTGATGCATGCGCTGCGGCAGGGGCCCGGGGCGGCACTGCGCTTGCAGACCCTGGCAGGAGAGCTGGCCGAAGCAGAACGGCGGGGCAGCGACCTTAAGGAGTTGGCCGAGCGGGCCCTGGCGCTGAGCGCGGCGGCCGACCGCTACCTAGGCGCGGCCGTCCATGACGCCCGCGCCCAAGGCCTCGGCTGGAGCGAAGTGGCCCGCCAGGCACGCGTCACCGAGGCAGCCGCGCGGGCCATGTGGAGCCCCCGCACACCACTTTTGCCGACAGACGGCCATGACCACCGCTGCGAGGCACACCCCCTCAGCCCCGCGGAGAGTGAAACCAGGCCGGCGCCGGCGCCTGCTTCAGACAGCCAGCGCCTTGGCTCGGCCGTCTCCTGCCTGCTGCGCACCCGTGGCGTCACGGTGCAGGAAGCAGCAAGGAAGGCAGACCTTTCCTCCGCCTGCATCCTGCGGCTTGTGACCGGCCACCGCGTACCGGACTGGCCCGTCGTCTTCACCCTGGTCACAGCAGCAGGCGGCCGGCCCGCGGAGTTCCGCCTCCTGTGGGAGTGGGCCCGCAAGATCCAACGGGTGCCCAGACGCTCCGTAGCCGTATCCCTGGCCCGCTTCCACAATGCTTTGCGCGGCCTGCAGTGGGCCTCGGGACAAGCAGCGGTCCCCGCCGACGGCGTCCTGGACGACCGTGGCGTCCTCGCCGCCGTACTCAACGGCGAACTGGTGCCTGACTGGGCGATGACACAGCAGATCGTGCAAAGACTCAAAGGCAATCCTGATCAGGTCAAAGAGCTGTGGGAGGACGTCCGCCACAGCTTCATGATCACCAGCGGCTTCCTTTCTTCGCCGGAGGTGCCCGATGCAGACAACCTCACCTGACCCCCACGGGCCGGGCTCCAGACGGCAGCTCGCACACCCCACCAGAGCAGGCAGGACCTGCGTGAAAGTCCCGCCGTCCTCTGGGGCCACGCCAGAGGACCCCAAGACCGGCCCGCAGGTGCTGGAGATCGGTCTGCCCACCGCGTTCGCCGCGTTCTGCATGCGCCACATGGACACCTACACCCGCTACACCGCCGTGCGCACTGGTGACCCGCACGCTGCGAACGCTCTGGTGAGCGCAGTACTGGGAGACCTGGCCATGGCCTGGACGGAAGTACTGCGAAGCCCCTCACCGTCCGCGCTGGCCTGGCGCCTGCTCTCCACCCGAGCCGGCCGTGACGCCACAGCAGCAGGGCCCCACCGGGTCCTGCCCGCGGCCCAAGCCGACGCGGTACTCCTCCACTACCGCCTCGGACTGCCGGCCGAACAGGCCGCAGAAGTGATGGGCCGCAAAGCAGCCGAATTCACATGGCTGCTGAAACAGGCGGTGAGAACCGGCGCAGCAGCTTGAACCTGGCGCCCGTGCACCCCCGTAGGGATTGTGCGCCCGCGCAGCGGCACCACACCGGGCCGCCATTTCACTCCTGAGAGCACACGAATCTGACGGTTCAGGGTGGATCACGGGGTGCGTAACTCCTAGCATGGAGCCTTGACCTGAGCCTGCCGGACAGACATCTGCCGGACGGGCGTGTGACGGGTGATGGCAATCGGGGGCGCGCAGACGGTGATCGATGTAACCCAGGCCAAAGACGCTCGCATCCACAATTTTTTGCTCGGCGGACATGACCACTACGAGTCCGACCGCGATGCAGCCAGACGCCTGGTGGACCTGGCGCCGAACACCCCCCAACTAGCCCGCATCAACCGCGAGTTTCTCGCTCGGGCCGTTCATTACCTGACCACCCAATGTGGGATCAACCAGTTCCTCGACCACGGATGCGGCCTGCCCACCCGTGACAACGTCCACCAGATCGCCCGCCGCTCGGGCACGGAAGCCCGCGTGGTCTACATCGACAACGACCCCGTCGTCCTTGCCCACGCACGCATGATGCTCGACGATGACCGCACACTGATCCTCAACGCCGATCTGCTCGACTTCAGTACCATCCTCACCCGCAGCGAACAGGCAGGCATGCTCGACGGCACCTCACCCGTGGCGGTGCTGTTCACCTCCGTCCTCCACTGCATCCCCGACGCTCGTAACCCCTGGCGGCATGTAACGGAACTGATGAATCAGCTCCCCTCAGGCAGCGTCCTGGTACTGAGCCACCTGGCCGGCGAGAACTACGAATTAAACGAGGAAGTCTCCGAGCTCATGCGGGAACTCACCGGACAGCAGTGGGCCAAGATCCGTTCCTTCGCCGAAGTAGGGCGGTTCTTCCACGGCCTTGAGCCCATCGGCGGCCCGATCGGAGACGTTGCACGCTGGCGACCTGGGACCGGTCTCAGCCTGCAGCCCGCCGACCGGACATGGAACGTCTACGGCGGCGTCGCCCGCAAGAGATGAACCAGGCCCGCCCTCAACCGGAGAGCTTGTGGATGTAGCCCTTCAAAAGCTTCAGAGTCTGTTCGCGGTCCGCAGCCTTGTGCCACAAAGACGTCAGAACCAGGCGATACCTGTCCACGTCCTCAGGGTTCGTGAGATAGCTGCCGCCGTTGCGCACCTCGAGGTAGACCATGTCCACCTCCCGATGCGTGGGGAACGACAGATAGGTGATGGACGGTGCAGGAGCCATCGCCTCGTCACCAGCACTGAACGGCAATACCCGGATATGGACGTTGCCCATGTTCTCTTCCAGGCTGTACAGCTCACGCAGCTGCATGCGCATGACCGCAGCCCCGCCCACCGGCCGGGCCAGAACGGCCTCGTCCACCAGCGCGTAGTAGTCCGGTGCGCTCGCGTCATGGAGCACATTGCGCCTGTTCTGTCTCACACGCACCGCACGGTCGCGTTTGAGTAGTTGCCTCTCCGCATCCTCGGCAGAAGTGCCTGGCAGAGCGTGTTTCATCAGCGCCCGGGCGTACTCCGCCGTCTGCAGAAGGCCCGGGACGTACTGCACCTCGTAGGTGCGGATCTCCTGCGCGGACGCCTCCACACTGATCAGCCGCTCCAGCCAGCCAGGGATCGCGTCGCGGAACTCCTCCCACCACTGGGTGTCTTGCGAGCGGCTGGCCAGGCGCTCCAAAGACTCCAACTGCTCGGGATCGGTGACGCCGTAGAACTTGGCCAGGGACAGCACCCGGTCCGGCTTCAGGGGCGACTCGCCGTTCTCGAGGCGGCTGAGTGTCGGGGCAGAACCGATCAACCCCGCCTCCACCACATCCACCAGGCGCAGCCCCCGATCCTTGCGCAGCCGGCGCAGGTGGGCCCCTACCACCCTTCCCGCGCCGGCCAGGTGACTACCCGAGTCCTCTCCGTTTCCTACAGCCCAAAGGACTTGACCACCCGCCACCCGCAACTCCCTGGCCACCCGTCGTTGTTACCGTGAGGATCTCAGACTGAGACCCTGTCAGGCGGTCAGCAAGCCTATAGCGGCTAAATTCAGACGATCAGGCGGTCGAACTCGTCACGCTTCGCTCCGGCGAGCATCGCACTGATTTCCGAAGGGGTGAACACCAGTGCCGGCCCACCCGGGAACCGAGAGTTGCGTACCGCGACTTCGTTGTTCGGTAGCCGGGCGAACTCAACGCAGTTACCGCCCTCCGGGTTGCTCGCGGAACTCTTCATCCACTGCACCTCCGGGATGGTGTCGCTCGCGACTCCGTTCGCGTACCTTTCCACTCCTCTTCCTTTCGTCGCTTCCTTTAGGCGGATACACGCACCGGCCATGCCTCCCAGCCTGGGCACGCCCCGGCGCAGGCCGCAGAGTCCTGATGAAATTTCATCGATACGTGGAATGGGGTCGATCTTAGGCTTCCGTTTTCACCCGCGCTGTCCCTCGAAAGAGCGTTCTTTCTAATGTGGTGATCGCATGTATCGGCGCTTGGCCTTGACGGAAGTGGAACCCCGGCCACGGGTGAGCTTGACTTGACTGGATCAGCTGCGGTGGCGAGCCCTGGCGCGGTCCGGGCTGAAGGCGTGGAACCCGAGCCGGCTCTGAAGCGCGAGCAGCGTTCCCCTAGGTCCTGTCTGATAATTGATCTTGTGGTGGGTCGTGGTGAGCTGACGGATGCGGCGTGGGGTCGGATAGCGCCGTTGTTGCCTGGTGTTGAC